>CAMCTL010000090.1 GCA_945878515.1 Flavobacterium psychrophilum
ACATCTTCTATTATAAAAGATGACTACCCCATTTCTGTTTATCAGTCGCCACAATATAACGGGAACCCAAACAATGAATTAATAATTGTACTTGATGGCGAACTTCGTTTTAAAGAGATTGCAGGAATCATATCAGCGAAATCAGCAAATGGAAGCATTGCGCCAAGTTTAGTCGTTGGTATTGGAAATTTAAAAGAAAGAAATCGGGATTATACCCCTACAAAATATCAACACGGCAAAGGAGGCGCTGAAAATTTCTATAAATTTCTAAAAGACGAATTAATACCTGAACTTAAAACAAGATACAATATTCAATCCACCCAAAAAGCTACTTTGATTGGCTATTCATTTGGAGGACTTTTTACACATTATGTAATGTTCCAAAAAAGAGCTGATAACCCTTTCAATAAGTTCATAGCTGGAGGTTGCTCGTTTTGGTATGACTCGGGAGTAATTTTTGAATACGAAAAAAAATATGCTTCGACAAATACTGATTTAGATGTGAAATTTTATTCAGGAATGGGCACTTTGGAAGGAGGCGTAAGCTTAGGTTCTTTTAGCGAAATGACAAAAAGATTAAAAAGCAGAAACTATAACCGCTTACAAATGAAGACAGAAACAATAAAGAAACACGGACACAGTGGTGCAAGCAGCATTACTTTTACTAATGGCTTAAATTATATATATGAAAACTAAATTTATAATAACACTATTACATTTGCTGATCTTAACCGAAGTTATTGCTCAAAAAGAATTAAACTCTAATAAATCAATTGAAGCTGGTTTTCTTGTTGGTGGAGATGAAACATTATATTATGGTTCTTATGTAAAATACCACATTCCTTTATCTTACAATAAAAACTTTTTTTACATAGCACCAACGATAACTGCCTACTTTGACTTTAAAGGTGAATCGACAAGTCAGGTGTATTTAAAGAATGCTTTAGATATGAGAATACTTTTGACGATTAACCCTGGTTACTCTTTAAATTCAGGAAAATTTCAAATAAACCTTGAAGTGCCTCTAGGAATAAGTGTTGCTATAACAAAAGGAACTTTAGTGAATGAAAAAATAGGTTTTCAACAGGATTATTCAAACCGAGAAATCTTTTTTAATTATGGATTACAGCTATCCCCAAAATTTCGAGTCGATCAAAAAAATCTGATAGGTTTATCCGCATTTCTTCCTTTGGTTAAAGATAAAGCCCAATCTGGCTATCAATTAGGTTTAGGTTGGACAAGAAATTTTGGAAAAAACTAACCAATTAATCAACAAATAAGGAACAATTAATGATTATAATTGCTGTGTGAGTTTTTATGGCATCCAACATTTTAGGGTTTTTCAGACAAAGTAATTAAAAATGAATTCCTAATTTTTAAATTCAATTTGGAATATTTGTATGTTATAAGAACTGCCCATAACAGCTAGGGTTAGTTGGGTGCGTCTCACCAACAATGAATTGAAATCATCGAATACTTATAAAAAATAAAAGCAAAATGAGATGAACCCTTGTAGCACCATTAGTTAAGCTCAAGGCAGGCTCACCGATTACATGCCCTCAACATCATGTAGTTATCGATATAATAAAAATAAGAATTTCAAGAGCCACGATTGGCTCTTTTTTTTGAGGTGATTTAAACTTGGCTTTAGTGTGTTTTCCGTCACTTTTGAACTGCAATCATCACTGCTATATATAATACAAATACACTTCTTTTATTTTGCGTAATTTTATGTAGAATGATTTTATTTTTCGTCCATTTTTTTCCACTCTGCATTTGAATGCCTATTTTATAAATCATCTTTTTAGGATTCAACATTTTAGGATTCCATTATTGAATCATTTTTTTAGGATTCAACATTTTAGGATTCATTTCTTGAATCATCTTTTATTGAATCATTTTTTTAGGATTCGACTTTTTAGGATTCAAATTAAATCTACATAAAAACACCAAAATAAAACTGATGTTTTGAAGTCTTGAAACTGAAATTTTTATATTTGCAAACAAACCCACGCACCTTCTCTTTTTTGAAAAGGTTTTTAATTCGAAAAATGACATCCAACACACAAACAATTACAAATTACACCGAAACTTTTATCAAAGTATTTACTGATTATTCCCCAAAACTGATTTCCGCTTTTGTAATTCTTTTTGTTGGGCTTTACACCATTCGGGTAGTTAACAGGCTCGTTAGAAAAATAATGAAAAGACGAGAACTTGATCCCACTTTGACCAAGTTTCTTGCGGACATTTTGCTTTGGGTTCTACGAGGATTGTTGTTCACTACTTTCATCTCCAGGCTAGGAATTGAAACCTCATCTTTTGTTGCCATTGTTGGTGCAATGGGACTTGCGATAGGTCTATCATTACAAGGTTCTTTGTCAAATTTTGCTGGCGGAATGTTGATTATCATTTTTAAACCATTCAAAGTAGGCGATGAAATTGAAGCCCAAGGAAGTATTGGAACTGTAAGCGAAATTCAAATTTTTGTAACCAAATTAATCCACGAAAATAATCAGACTATTTTTATTCCAAATAGTACGTTGTCTAATGGGATTATTACCAATTATTCAATGCAAGGTTACAGAAGAGCCGACTTGACTATTTCAATTTCTTATGACACTGACATCAAAAAAGTCAAAGATATTATTACAGCAGTGTTGAACAATAATCCTAAAGTGCTAAAAACACCTCAAGCCGAAGTTTCTGTAAAAAATTTAACAGATAATTCTATTCAATTGGCTGTAAGACCCTGCGCAAATATTGAAAATTTTTGGGATGTATGTGCCGAAACTTTAGAAGGTTGCAAATTAGCATTTGATGCCGCTGGAATTGTGATTCAGCCTTTTGCAAAGGAGGCATCAGCTACAAATAATTAATAGTTACTTACAAATAATCGCACTATAAGTCAATTAGATTGTGTCTTCCTCGAATCTACTATTAAATAACGAACAATCTGATTATTATTTATCAAACTAAACTATTCTAATTTTAACAAATCTTTTAATTTAGGACGGTCTTTCATTGGCATTTTCCCTCCAACTACAACCACAATTTCTCCTTTTGGTGGTTTGTTTTCGAAATGTGTCAAGACTTCTCGAACGGTTCCGCGTAAATTTTCTTCATGTAATTTTGATAATTCTCTTGAAACACAAATGGGTCGGTCTTCGCCAAAAAAGGTAATAAATTCAGCTAGAGTTTTCACTAATTTATGCGGCGAAACATACAAAATAATTGTTCTGGCTTCTTCAGCGAGTGCCAAATATCGGGTTTGCCTTCCTTTCTTCTCTGGCAAAAAGCCTTCGAAAACGAATTTGTCATTCGGCAATCCGCTATTGACTAACGCGGGCACAAAGGCCGTTGCGCCAGGCAAACATTCCACATCTATTTTATTTTCAACACAAGCACGAGTAAGTAAAAATCCAGGGTCAGAAATCGCTGGCGTTCCCGCATCCGAAATCAAGGCTATGGTTTCTCCCGACTTCAACCGCGAGATTAAATTCTCGACCGTTTTGTGTTCGTTGTGCATGTGGTGGCTATGCATGTGCGTTCCAATCTCGAAATGTTTGAGCAATTTGCCGCTGGTTCGCGTGTCTTCAGCAAGAATCAAATCGACTTCTTTGAGAATTCGAATGGCTCGAAAAGTCATGTCTTCTAGGTTGCCAATTGGCGTTGGGACAATATACAATTTACCCATTTATGCGAATTTTTTCTCGATGATGTCTATAAACCTTTGTTCATACTCTTCTTTTCCTTGCCAACTATTGTAATCAGGTTTTACCATATCCTCAATAAAATTTTTAGCTTCCTCAAAATTATCAAAAGTTATTAACTGGTTCAAAACACGATTATAATCTTCATCGCTATTAGCAAAAAGATGTTTTAAAAAAGCAATTCTATCATTCAAACCAATGCTTATCCCGTTGGCCAGCCTTTCAATTGTCGGCACATTTTTAGGCTTCAAATTTATTGGATTTATCGGTATCTCTGCTACAGGTTCTTCACTCGTATTTTGAACAGGTGCTTCTTTAGGAAGTTCGAAATCTAACGGATTTGACTTACTTTGATCAACTCTCACAAAATGAGTTTGTGTGTAGTCTGTTCCCAACAAATCTTCGAAAGAGATCTGAACAGACTCCAATTTTTTAGGTGTGTCTATAATTGCATCAGCTGCTACATCTAATTCAAAAGCTGGTAAAAAACCAAGTTCGTTTAATGCTAGCGGCTCATCATTAATACTATCCTCTTCCTCAATCGGTTCTATTTTGTTTAATTCTGCTTCGACCTCTTGCTGGGTATTTTCGGCTGCGATTTCTTTCGCATCAGTTTCTTGATTCACCAGTTCCTTTTCAATGATAACTTCTTCAGCAATTTCTTGCTCGACAGCATTATCACTAACCGATTCTACTGTTGTTATTGCCGATTTCACTTCCGTCAAATTATTTTCTTCAAAAAATTGTTTCATTTTTTCCACAACTTCCGCTTGACCTATGGTGGGCTTTGGGTCTTCAAAATGTTCTTCGACAAATCTCAAAACAGACAATTTTTCATGCAATTTTTGTGTTTCAATGCACAATTGATTGATATCGGATTTGTTTTTCATTTGCAAAACTCGATGTGCAATGCTCATCAATTCGGCTTCCAATTTTTTCTTCATAACTTTTGAAATTATAGTGAGTAAGGCTTATCTTTTTTAACAAATGTCTTCTTAATTTTGTATTTAGCCTAAAGAAGAAGTAACCTTTGCTAACAATATTATTATTTTGCAAATAAGTGCACGTGAATCTTCGATTTGATAAAAATTATCTACTTTTGAATCGGCGTAAAATTAGAAAAATTTTATGTCGGTTCGTTTCTCTACAAAGTAATAAAAACTAATCCTTTTTAAAGGCAGAAAAATACAAAATGTTTCTCGAAAATACAGTAAATCATAAAGAACAATTTGGTTGGATCGAAGTTATTTGCGGATCGATGTTTTCGGGCAAAACCGAAGAACTCATTCGCAGGCTGAAACGCGCGCAATTTGCCAAACAAAAAGTCGAAATTTTTAAACCTGCCATTGACACACGTTATCACGACGAGATGGTAGTATCACATGACGCCAACGAAATTCGCTCCACACCAGTCCCAGCTGCTGCAAATATTGCTATTTTGGCACAAGGTTGCGATGTGGTCGGCATTGACGAAGCCCAGTTTTTTGATGATGAAATCGTGAAAATTTGCAATGATTTAGCCAACCAAGGTATTCGCGTTATTGTGGCTGGATTGGATATGGATTTCAAAGGCAATCCTTTTGGACCGATGCCAGCCTTAATGGCAACGGCCGAATATGTGACTAAAGTTCACGCCGTTTGCACTCGCACCGGAAATCTAGCCAATTATAGTTTTAGAAAAACCGACAACGACAAACTCGTGATGCTGGGCGAAACCGAAGAATACGAACCCTTGAGTCGCGCTGCTTATTTTTATGCGATGAAAAAAGATGATGAGAAATAAAAAAAGACAAACCCTTTTAAAGTTCAAAAAACGGAAAGGGTTTTTACTTGTTTTCAAGTAACTTTTTACATTATTTTATATTAATGTCAATCGAACAAGACAAGACCAAACATTTTAAAGCACTTACCGGGATTCGTGCCATAGCAGCAATAATGATATTTGTGTACCACAACCGCAAATATTGGAAAAATGATTTGCATCCCGAAATGTTTCGTTTTTGTAATGAACTAAATCTTGGGGTTCAACTTTTTTTTGTGTTAAGTGGATTTTTGATTGCAAAAAGTTATGGAGCCAAACCATTGCAATCGGTGAACCATTTTATAAAATATTTAATTCAAAGAACGGCACGCATCATGCCTTTATATTGGTTGTTGTTAACTTTGTTTTACTTAGATTATAGGTTTGGGAAACATCAATTTTCGTTGCCGCATTACCTTCTTTTTCAGGGTTTTTCTTCATCACATTCTTTAGACGCAATTGCTCAATCTTGGTCACTTAATGTTGAAATGACTTTTTATGCCTTCGCACCTTTTTTAATATTTTTACTCCAGAAAAATATTACACATTTAGTGTTTTTTTTAGTTTCCTTGTTTGGAGCTACAATACTTCTAGGGCAAATTTTAAACTATTATAATGGAAATCCTAACTTTTATTTTGCGCCTATGAATTTTGTTGTTATGAATACTTTTGCGGGACAATCCCTGTTCTTTGTTGCTGGAATTATGTTAGCTCAATTTCCGAATTTTTTCACACGTTTTTCTATGTCAAAATATGCCACTACAATTGGAGGTTTAGGATTTGTTTTAACGTTATATACTATAGGCTTGTTTCAAGAAAGCCGCATAGATCATGGCACAAATCATTGGCAAGGACAAGTACTTTTTTTTACACTCTTACCATTTTTTATAGTAGTTCTTTTTTATGGTCTGATCTCAAAAGATTCTAAATTACAAAGGTTGCTCTCTACCAAAGTAATGATGATATTAGGAAATGCTTCATTTGCGTTTTATTTAATACATATAAGTTACGCTAATTTAAAACTAAGAGCATTAATTTTTCTTCCAGATAGAAATTTTATATTTCTTTGGTTGGTGGCTATACTTTTATATTATGCCTTTGAAAAACCTATCTATGATTGGTTTAGGAAGAGGATTAACAGCAAAAAAAGGGTGCTTTCTTAAAATAAATTTCCAAATATTAATAGTTTAGGAAACTAATTAACAGCAAATTATATTCATGACCATGTCATAATTTTTTTGAAACAATGGGGATATAAACACCCATTGTTCTTTTGATATACAAAGTTTTGCCAGTTTTATTATACTTATCACACATTCTGTTCTAAATTTATTTGGTTCTAAATAAGAACAAATAAACAGCTTAGAAAGCCAATATTGCTAATAAAGTTAGAAAAGTCCCTAAATTAAAAGGCTTTACCAAGACTTTATGGCTGGAAAACTAGAAATATTGCACCGTGCTTACAGCAAAATAGAAAACAACGACATCAAACTCAATTGGGTGCGAATTGAAGATATTTCTAAAATTCTGGATATAGAACCTGCTGATTTAATTTCTTTTGACGATAGTTTGGTTTTTAATAATTGTTCTCAATCAGGCAAGTTTCAAGTTTTTAATAATAACCTTCCCGACGAACTCAAGAAAAGCTGCGAAGACCAAATTGATCATCTCGAAAAAGGAGTGTTGTTCCTAAGAGGACTATTAGCAAAAAGCCAATTTTATTTTTTGTACGGTTTTATTCTTTATATTTGTACGTACAAATCAAAATTCTTGTGTTATGAACACTAAACTCACATTAAAACTTGACAAAAACGTCATCGAAAAAGCAAAAATTTATGCTGCTCAACACAAGCACAGCTTATCATTTATGGTGGAAAATTATCTGAAAGCCGTTACTTCGATGGAAAAAAACGAAACTAATGAAGAGATTAAAATTTCAAATCTTGCTAAATCTTTTACTATAACTGAGGAAGAGGCTAATCTTGACCTAGATTATAAAAAAGAATTGCAAGAAATTTTGTATAAAAAATACGCCTTATGAAATTGTTTTTAGACACAAATGTAATTCTTGATTTGATCATTAATAGAAAACCTTTTTTTGAAGATATCGCAAAAATTGTGACTCTTTACGAAGAGCGAAAATGTGTTTTGGCATCATCGTCTGTATCATTTGTAAATTGCAATTACATTTTAGGTAAAAACATAAAAAAAGAGAAAGTTTTAGATAATTTAAAAATATTAAGGTCGTTTTGCTCCATTTTAGAAGTCTCACAATCTGAAATAGATATTAGTTTAAACTCAAACTTTAATGATTTTGAAGACGCGGTTCAACATTATTGTGCCTTAAAAAACAATTGTGATTATATCATTACTAGAGATTCTAAAGACTTCAAAAACTCCGAAATTCCAGCATTAACACCAACAGAATTTTTAGCTTCAATAAAATTCTAAAATAAGCACCATCCCATTTCTATTTTTTATAACTTTGAGATAAACTAAATCATTATGGATTTACAAACCAGAAAAATATCATTTGTTCAAGAATTTCTTTCTATTCAAAACGAAGAGGTTGTTTCACGATTTGAAAAATATTTGAAAAAAGAAAAAATCTCAATGGAAGAAAAGGTTTTCAAACCGATGTCCATTGCCGAATTGAATCGAAGAATCGACCAGTCGGAGCAAGACTCCATCAATGGAAGGCTAATAGAATCAAAAGATTTAATAAAAGAAATTGAAAAATGGGATTAAAAAACTCATAAAACAAACACCAAAATTTCTTTTACTTTTTCTACTATTGAAACCCAAATGACTTTATCTTTATCCAACATCGAAAAAATTCTCAACGCCAAAAAAGTTGGAAATAGCAGCGACATTATCGACAACATTTCTATTGACAGTCGTTCTTTGCAAAACAATAAAAACACTTTGTTTTTTGCATTGGTTGGCCCCAACAACGATGCACATATTTATATTTCAGACTTAATTAAAAAAGGCGTTCAAAACTTTGTTGTCACCCACATTCCAGAAGAATTGTCCAGTAAATCGACTTTTTTTGTGGTCGAAAATACCTTAGATGCTTTACAAAAATATGCAGCTAATCATCGCAGTCTATTTAAATTTCCAATTATTGGATTAACTGGAAGCAATGGAAAAACAATCGTCAAAGAATGGTTGAATTTTCTTTTAAGTCCAGATTTCAACATCATCCGAAGTCCCAAAAGCTACAATTCTCAAGTGGGTGTTCCATTATCAGTAATTGCTATTAATGACAAACACAATTTAGGCATTTTTGAAGCAGGTATTTCGAAAATGAACGAAATGGAAAAACTGGAAACTATTATAAATCCCACGATTGGAATTTTAACAAATATTGGTACAGCACACGATGAAGGTTTTGAAAGTTCAGAACAAAAAATTACAGAAAAGCTAAAACTTTTCAAACATTCGAAGCTACTCATTTATCAAAAAAATAAATTGGTTGATCGCGTTTTATCCCATTTCGGCTCCCTCTCCTTTGGAGAGGGCTGGGGTGAGGAATTTTCCTGGAGTTATAGCGATGAAATGGCCGATGTTTTGGTTACAAAAAGAAAAATTAAAGGCAAAACATCGTTACAAATTCGACACGGTGAGGCAAATTTTGAAATTAAAATCCCATTCCAAGACGAAGCTTCTGTTGAAAATGCTATAACTTGTTTGATGGTTTTACTACATTTTAATTATGATCCAAAAATCATTCAAGACCGAATGCAAGGTTTGTATCAAATTGAAATGCGTTTAATGGTAAAAAATGGAATCAACAATACAACGCTGATTGACGACAGTTATAGTTCGGATTTTCAGTCGTTGAAAATTGCATTGGATTTTCTGGAAAGTCAAACACAATACAAAAATAAGACGCTAATCTTATCGGATATTTTTCAAAGCGGATTGTCCGATGAAGAATTGTATTCTAAAGTATCGCAGCTAATAATCTCTAATAATATCAATCGGGTTGTTGGAATCGGTGAGACCATTTCGGCATTCAAACACAAATTCAAAAATTGTATCACTTTTCAAAATACTGCCGACTTCTTTTTAAATTTAAACGATTTGAATTTCAACAATGAAACCATTCTGATCAAGGGAGCAAGACATTTTCTATTTGAAGAAATTGTTGCTGCAATAGAGGAGAAAACACATGAAACGGTTCTGGAAATCAATCTGAATTCCATCAGTCACAACTTGAGTTTCTATAAATCGAAACTCAAACCAACCACCAAAATGATGGTAATGGTGAAAGCTTTTGGATATGGAAGTGGTGGATTTGAAATTGCCAAATTGCTCGAGCACCATAACGCGGATTATTTGGGAGTGGCTTTCGCCGATGAAGGAATTTCTTTGAAAAATGCTGGAATTACTTTGCCAATAATGGTTTTAAATCCGGAAACTACTAGCTTCCCCACAATAATCCAGCATAAATTAGAACCCGAAATTTACAGTTTGAAAGGACTAAACGCTTTCTTGCAACTTGCCGAAGCACGAAAACTGAAACACTTCCCTATTCACATTAAACTCGACACAGGTATGCACCGTTTGGGTTTCGAAGAAGGGAATTTAGACGAATTAATTGCTGTTTTAAAGGACAATAAACTTGTAACCGTTAAAAGTATTCTGTCGCATCTCGCCACAAGCGATGATTTAGAACACAAAAGTTTTGCTCACTCGCAAATAGATTTATTCGAAAAATTGTCCTCAAAATTGATGAATGAATTACAAGTAAAACCCATTCGCCACATATTAAACACGTCAGGAATTAGTAATTTTCCAGAAGCACAATACGATATGGTACGCCTTGGAATTGGACTTTATGGCGTTTCAAATGATGCAGAAGAGCAAAATTATTTGGAAAACGTCGGGACTTTAAAATCTGTCATTTCTCAGATTCGAACTATTCAAACTGGTGAAAGCGTGGGTTACGGAAGACGTTTTATAGCTGATAAACCCACAAAAATTGCCACAATTCCTATTGGTTACGCCGACGGAATTTCGAGACATTGGGGAAATAGCGTTGGTTTTGTGACAATTAATAATCAGAAAGCAACCATCGTTGGTAGTATATGTATGGATATGTTGATGGTGGATTGCAGCGGAATTAATTGTAAAGAAGGAGATGCTGTGATCATTTTTGGCGAAAGCCCGACTGTTATTTTTATGGCGAGTCAGCTTAAAACCATTCCTTATGAAATTCTAACCAGTATTTCGCAAAGGGTGAAGAGAATTTTTTATAGAGAATAATTGTTTTCTAAAATAAATATTTATATTCGTGGTGCATTTTAAAATAAAAACAAAAAAATATGGGATTTCTTAAAGATTTTAAGGCTTCATTGATGAAAGGTGATGTGTTAAGTTTAGCAACTGCAGTTGTAATTGGTGGTGCTTTTGCTAAAATTGTAGGCTCTGTGGTTGAAGATGTGATCATGCCAATTGTTGGTTTTATAACCGGCGGAATCGATTTTACTCAGAAATTTATTTCGTTAAACGGTCAAAGTTATGAAAATTTAGCTGCTGCAAAAACTGCTGGAGCTGCTGTAATCACTTACGGAAACTTGGTACAAGCTATCATCAATTTTGTTATAATCTCATTTTTTGTATTTGTTGTTTTAAAGGTTGCCGAAAAAACAAAAAAGAAAGAAGAAGCTGTTCCCGTTGCACCAGCTGTGCCAACCCAAGAAGAATTGCTTACACAAATACGCGATTTACTCAAAAAATAAATTTCCGCTACACTAATATTCTAACTAAACCATTCGTTGCGGCGAATGGTTCTTTTTTTATAATTGTTACAAATAAAACATTTTGTTATTTTTTGTGAACACAGTTGTTATCGTTTGGATAATGCTTATTTTTGCGCTTTAATTTTTTAAATCAAAACGATATGAAACTTGCAGTTGTAGGCGCCACAGGAATGGTTGGCGAAATAATGTTAAAAGTAATAGAAGAAACAAATTTTCCATACACAGAATTGATCTTGGTTGCGTCTGAAAAATCAGTTGGAAAAATAATCGAATTCAAAGGGGAAAAGCACTCCATTGTAGGATTACAAACCGCTGTTGACATGAAAGCGGACATCGCTATTTTTTCGGCTGGTGGGCAAACATCACTAGATTGGGCTCCAAAATTTGCAGCTGCAGGAACAACCGTTATCGATAATTCATCAGCGTGGAGAATGGATCCAACTAAAAAATTAATTGTTCCTGAAATTAATGCAAACGAATTGACCAAGGACGATAAAATCATAGCCAATCCAAACTGTTCTACGATTCAAATGGTTTTGGCTTTAGCACCTTTGCATAAAAAATACAACATCAAACGCGTTGTGGTTTCTACTTACCAATCCATTACTGGAACTGGTGTAAAAGCAGTGCAACAATTTGAAAATGAAGTAGCAGGAATAGAAGGCAACATGGTATATAAATACAAAATCAACCGCAATTGTATTCCCCAATGCGATAGTTTTGAAGCCAATGGTTATACCAAAGAAGAAATGAAATTGTCCAATGAAACGAAAAAAATATTAGGCGACAATAGCATTGCAGTTACTGCAACTGCCGTTCGTGTGCCTGTTGTTGGTGGTCATAGCGAAGCTGTAAATGTTGAATTCAGCAATGATTTTGATGTGTCAGAAGTGAGAAACATTTTGCATCATACAGACGGAGTTGTAGTTCAAGACAATTTAGATACTTTTACATATCCAATGCCAAGATATGCAGAAGGCAAAAATGATGTTTTTGTGGGTAGAATTCGCCGCGACGAAAGCCAAGCCAACACATTAAATATGTGGATTGTTGCAGATAACTTACGAAAAGGTGCTGCAACTAACACCATTCAAATTGCGCAATATTTAGTAGCTCATAATTTGGTTTAAAGCATTTTATTGACTTATCCTTTTTATTAATATTTGGAGAACGAGTCTTTATTGACGATTCTTAACAGAAACCCTTCGACAAACTAAGGGAGACATCAAGGTTCCTAATCGAAATTCTGAATATTGTCTGGCTGAGCTTGTCGAAGCCTTTATTGATAAAAGGCATAAGTCAACCATTTTATTACATTTTAAAATCCAGTTAACTTTAAATAATGTTAAAGTTAGCTGGATTTTCACTTTTCAATTTCTATCTTTGCCCAAAATGAAAAAGAAATTTGCCATACTAAATTCTTTCTTAGCAATTGCGGTATTATTCTCAATGCTATTTCAGTTTGTGCATAGTTCTGAACATCTAGCAAAACAACTTTCTGAAAAAGAGTGTCATCACAAATACACATCAAACCAAGAAATCACACATCAACACCACGTTGACGACTGTTTTGTGTGTCATTTTTCTGTTAGCAGTTTTATAACTTCAAGCATTCATCATTTTGAATTCAGAAAAATTGCTGTCTTCTCAAAAGAAGCCATTTTTCGATCTCTAGAAATCACACAATTCTTCAAAGGAAGCCTTTTTGCGCTTCGAGCTCCTCCATCAATTTAAAATAATAGCTATTTTACATCATGTTCAGTTTTGAAAAATGGTGTTCATTTATTTTAAAACAAAAAAATGCAACAAAAATTTTTTGGTGTGTGTTGTTTGTTTTGTTTCGTATTTGGTTTTTCACAAAATTCAATTTCGGGCAAAATTCACAGCATCGACTCTAGTCCAATATCTGGTTGTCACGTACATATTGGTTCAAAATCGGTTTCTAGTAATTCGGACGGCGAATACAACATCAAAAATTTGCCTTTTGGATTGCTGAAAATCAATATTTCCAGTGTTGGTTATCAAACAATTGATTCACTAATTACTGTTTCTGGTAATGCTCAGCTTAATTTTGTTTTGAAACCAAAAATAAATCAATTGAATGAGGTGGTTGTAAAACAAAAAACCATCAATTACAATCAATCAGTTTTTGAGCAAAAAATTAAAACAGAAACCATCGAAAAGTACAGCAATCAATCTTTAGGAGAAGCCTTGAAAGAAGTTACTGGAGTTTCTATTTTAAAAACGGGAAGCAATATTATAAAGCCAATCATCAATGGTTTACATAGTAGCAGAGTTCCTATAATTACAAACAATGTTCGGCTTGAAGATCAACAATGGGGTTCAGAACACGCACCAAATTTTGATGTAAA
>CAMCTL010000091.1 GCA_945878515.1 Flavobacterium psychrophilum
CAGGAATCTGATGTAGAAAATTTATTGGAAATTTCCATGAACGAGCCTGAAACTTGGGAATATTCTTTGATTCGTGCAAACGGAAAAGAAAACTTGGAAAATTATATTCAGATTGCCCTAAAAGCAAAAGAAAACAAAACCGATTTCCCTTTTATCGTTTTCGACAAAAAATTAGGAAAATATGCTGGAAGCACTCGTTTTTATGATATTCAATTGCCATTCAAAACATTGCAATTGGGTTATACTTGGTACGGAAAAGATTTTCGGGGAACAGGTTTAAACAAACATTGTAAATTTTTGCTCTTGCAATTTGCTTTTGAAACTCTTGGAATGGAACGCATAGAGTTCCGTGCCGACAACAACAACCAACGGAGCATTGCCGCAATGAAAAATATCGGTTGCAAAGTCGAAGGTGTGCTTAGAAATCACATGCCAACCTTTGACAGCGAGGTGAGACGAGACAGTATTATTTTGAGCATTCTTCGCAAGGAATGGTTTGATGAGGTTAAAGCAAATTTAATGGCGAAATTATAATCAACGGTTTATTTTATGGGAACATTCGTTATCAGCAAACGATTTGATGATCGTTATAAATTTGTATTCACATCTAGAAAAGGGAACACTATTTTTACAAGTCCGTCATACGAACTCAAGATGGAATGCGAAGAAAGTATCGAAGAAATTAAAGCCAATATCGAAGAATACACTTACGTGAAAGCAAGGGCTGCCAACGGAAAGTATTTTTTCAAAATGATGCTTGATGAGACCTTAATAGCCACAAGCCGAAAATATACCACGCCTTTATTACTTGAGAAGGGCATTGATGAAATTAAAAGAACCGCGGTCAAATGCGATGTTTTGGATTTTACTATTAATGGGTTTGTGTTTTCCGATTAGTTTTTTCTAATGATAATACATATAAAGTGTAAAAAAAATCAATCGCCTACCACTCATTGACCTTATTGGCGTCCATTTTTATAAAAATAAAAAGCAAAATAGTAAAGCCCCAAAGTCCTGAACCACCATAAGAAAAGAAAGGCAATGGCACACCAATTGTTGGAAAAATACCCAAAACCATAGCAATATTCACAAAGAAATGAATAAATAATATAGCTGCAACACAATAGCCATACACACGGCTGAATTTGGTTTTTTGTCTTTCAGCTAGGTAAATGATTCGAAGAAGTAACCCAACAAAAAGTCCTACTACTACTATCGATCCAGCAAAACCCCATTCTTCGCCAACCGTTGTAAAGATATAATCGGTGTGTTGCTCTGGTACAAAACCGCCTTTGGTTTGCGTTCCTTCAAGAAATCCTTTTCCAAGCCAACCTCCTGAACCTATAGCAATTTCAGATTGATTAGTATTATATCCAATACCTTTCATATCGACCGATTTGCCTAATAAAATATTAAATCGATCCCGATGATGTTGCTTGAAAACGTTTGTAAAAACATAATCTACAGAGAAAATAAAACCAGAAATTATGGCAAATAGAATACTACTCAAAAAAATATTTCGGTCGCCTAATCTTGATTTGTAGTGAATAAAAACCAAACCTACTAACACTATCAATATTACATATAATGGCTGTAAAACCAAGGTCAGCACAAATAAAAATATGGCACTAAATCCTGTCACTAAATACCAAGACGGTAAACCTTCACGAAATAGAACAATCAAAAATATAGTATAAATTAATGCGCTTCCTGGGTCAGGTTGAGGTAAAATAAGAACCACAGGCAAAAAAACGATAACCAATGCCTGAATTTGACGATTAACCTCTTTTAAATTAATCTGCGAATCACTCAAAAACTTTGCTAAAGCGAGTGCTGTTGCAACTTTTGCGAATTCTGAGGGTTGAATTGTAAAGCTCCCGATTCCATACCAACAGCGCTGTCCCGCAATGGTTTTACCAAAGGCAAATAAACCTAACAATGACAGTAAAGAAATTCCGTAAATAATTGCGGAATATTTTTCGTAGAATTTTCCATCGGCATATAGTACAATAAAAATTAGAGGAATAGAAAATAAGATAAATAAGAACTGCTTTTCGGCTGTTCCTTCCATAGAAGATAGGGAGGAGGAATAAATATTCAACCAACCCATTATCACTAATGCGATATAAATAACTATGCTAATCCAATCGATGTTGGTGGTTAGACTTTGATTTTTCATTGCGCATTTATTTTTGTCGTAGAATCTATTTTTATTTTCGGAACTATTATTTTGCTTTTAGCAATAGAATCTTTTATTCTCATTTCTTTTTTTACCACTTCTGAAAGTCCGCCTAATTTGGCGTATCGGTCTTGCAAACTTCTTGCTAAAGTTCTTTTTTCTAAATCAATTCTTGTAATTTTTCCTGTCAAATACTTTTCAATCATTAAACTTGCAATTGGACCTGCTATTGTAGATCCAAATCCTCCGTTTTCGACCATTATTGCTATGGCAATTTTTGGATTATCTTTTGGAGCAAAGGCAACAAATATTGAATGATCTTCGAGTTTTGTTCGAACACCACCAATTTTTGCAAAATTCTCAGCAGTTCCAGTTTTTCCACAAATTTCAATTCCTTCTACTCGCAAACCAGCGGCTGTTCCGAAATTGTACACGTCAAACAAGCCTTGAATCATTGGTTTAAAATGGCTTTTGTCTATGGTTGTCACATGTCTAGTTGTGTATTTTTTGTCTATTTTTTTTCCTTCAATTTTTTTAATGATATGAGGCGTGTAATAATAGCCCTCGTTAGCCACTGTCGCCATCATATTGGCTAGTTGTATTGGAGTCAACAATACTTCTCCTTGTCCAATAGCATTAGAAATGATGGTTTTTCCGCTGTATCCCCAACCTGGATATATTTTTTTATATGTTTTTGAATTGGGAATTTTTCCTTTCTTACCCGTTGGCAAATCATATCCCATAAATTGACCGAGACCAAAACTTTTTACGTGTTCACTCCAAACATCCACAGCATAAGGTGTGTTTTTATACTTACCAATAGTTCGCAAATAAACATTAGAAAAATAGGCGTTACAGGATTTATAAACTCCAACATTTAGATCTCTATATCCACCACCACAATGACACCTTTGAAATCTTCCCGGTGCGTATGCAAATCCTCCATTGCAAATAAATCTAGTTTGTGTATCAATTATATTTTCTTGTAAACCCACCAATCCAGTCAATATTTTAAATGGCGAACCAGGCGGATATTCGGCTAACAATCCACGGTCATAAAGTGGTTTCGCAATAGAATCGCGATACAGCATCGTATAATTTTTAGAACGTTGGCGACCAACTAAAATAGCTGGATCATAATTTGGTGCTGTAACCAAGGCTAATATTTCGCCTGTCTTGGGTTCGATTGCAACAATTCCACCTCGTTTATTGATCATTAATTCCTCGCCGTATTTTTGAAGTTCCAGATCGATAGTCAAATTGAGATCTTCGCCTTGAACAGCGATGGTGTCGTATTTTCCTTCTTTGAAAGAGCCAATTTCACGATTGAACTTGTCTTTTTGAATGTATTTTACACCTTTTATTCCCCGTAAAATTCCCTCATAGCTTTCTTCGACACCTTGTTTTCCAATTAAATCACCGCTGTTGTAATAGGGGTTTTTCTCAATTAATTTCTCGTTGACTTGCGTAATAAAACCAAAGATGTTGGCTCCAAATTTTACCTGATAATCTCTCAAGGAACGCTTTTGAAAATAAAAGCCCTCAAATTTGCGAATCTTTTCTTGAAATGCCGCAAACTCACTTTTATTTAATTGCGGCAAAAATACCGACGGCAATCTCGGACTATACACTTTTGCTTTTTCTATTTTCTTGATAAAGTCTTCTTTTGTAATGGCTAATAATTCGCAAAATTCTAAAGTGTCAAGTTCTTTAACCTCACGGGGAATTACCATAATATCGTAAGAAGGCTGGTTTGCAACCAACAATTTTCCATTTCTATCATAAATATAGCCTCTTTCGGGATATTCATACTTTATTTTAATGGCATTGTTATCCGACTTTAGTTTAAATGAATCGTTGATAACTTGTAAATAGAAAAGGCGAATTACCAACAAAGACCCACCAATTATAATCATCGTAGAAAGCAACACTTTTCTCATCGTCTATTTGGCTTGGTAAGATATATTATAATGATGCAAATTATTATGGTAAAGACAGTGCTTGAAAGTGTTCGAATCAAAATTTCTAAGACTAAAATAAATTTAAACGCTTCAAGTGAAAACAACACCAAATGATGAATAAGTACAGAAAATAGTATAAAAGTAAATCTTTCAGGAGTAAGAACATCATTTAATCTAATGGTTTGATATTCATAACTTAATCCAAAGGCAAACTTAAATAGATAAGGCCTGTAATAGGCAAGAATTACACAAGCTGTTGTGTGAAATCCACCTGAATTACTGAACATATCCATAACAAGTCCAAGAAAAAAACTTGCTGCCAACAGTCCAGTCTTATTGCCGTTTACTGGATATAAGATGATAAAAAGAATATATGGATAAGGACTGATATAGCCCAGAAAGTTCATATTATTAAAAACAATAATTTGAACGGCCAATAGCAGTACAAAACGAAAAATATTTATGAATAAAGCACTATTCATCTTTTTCTTGCTTTTTTTCTAAATTAAGTATTTCATTTCGATTTTTATTTTTAATGATATATACATGCCCCAAATTTGTCATATCATTAAAAAGTTTTATATCTAAGGTGTAATAGTTGTTTTGATTATTGATGTAAATCCTGTCAATAGTTCCAATATTAATATTTTCAGGAAATATTACGGATTGCCCACCTGTTACAATAGTATCTCCTTTTCTTATGGACGCTAATCTTGGAACATCGGTCAATTGTGCAAAACCTGTGTTTTTTCCGTCCCATGTCAATGAACCAAAATGATTTGATTTTTTTAGTTTTGCGTTGATTTGAGATTTGATATTTAAAATACTTAATACAGTCGAATAATTGCTCGAAGTATTATCGATGATACCTACAATTCCCAAACTATTTATGACACCCATATCTGGTTTAACTCCTTGAAAACTTCCTGAATTAACGGTTAAATAATTTTCGTGTGTATTAAATGTGTTGTGAATGACTCTAGAAACTATAATGTCTGTTTGTTTTACTCCTTTTAGACTGTCTAATTTTGGAATATTAGTTGTATCTTTTGCATTTAAAAGTAAATTTCTCAAGGCAGCATTTTCTTGCGCAAGTGCATCGTTCTGAGTTCTTAAGTTAAAATAGGCACGAACATAATCAATTCGTTCATAAACGCCTCCACTTATAAAATTAGCCGAACTAATAATTCTACTTCGGTGGTACGAATGGGACTGAATAGACAGCGAAAGTGATATGCCTAAAAGCAGCAAAAACAGCAATCTATTACTGTTTTTATAAATAAAATTAAATATTTGCTGCATTTCTTAGCGGTACATTTTAGGTTGAAATTAGATATTGGTCTCGATAAATTTTAGCATTTTTATTTTATCAATACACTTTTGAATCGGCTAAGATTTTTTAGTGCCATTCCGGTTCCACGAACCACGGCTCTTAAAGGATCTTCGGCAATATATACTGGTAAATCTGTTTTTTGTGAAATTCTCTTGTCAAGTCCTCTCAACATCGAACCGCCACCTGCTAGATAAATTCCAGTGTTGTAAATATCCGCTGCTAATTCCGGTGGTGTTTGAGATAAAGTTTCCATTACAGCATCTTCCACGCGTTGAATCGATTTGTCTAATGCTTTGGCAATTTCTCGATAGGAAACCGACACTTGTTTGGGTTTTCCGGTCAATAAATCTCTACCTTGAACAGACATATCTTCTGGCGGAGTTTCCAAATCTTCTACAGCTGCTCCTACCTGAATTTTAATTTTTTCGGCAGTACTTTCTCCAACAAAAAGGTTGTGTTGGGTACGCATGTAGTACACAATATCATTGGTAAACACATCTCCAGCAATTTTTACAGATTTGTCGCAAACAATTCCACCCAAAGCAATTACTGCAATTTCAGTTGTGCCACCACCAATATCTACAATCATATTTCCTTTGGGTTGCATGATGTCAATTCCAATACCAATTGCAGCCGCCATTGGTTCATGAATCAAATATACTTCTTTGCCATTTACTCGTTCGCAAGATTCTTTTACCGCTCTCATTTCCACTTCGGTAATTCCAGACGGAATACAAACTACCATTCTTAATGCAGGCGTAAACATTCTTTTTTTCAAAGCTGGAATGCTTTTAATAAGCATGCTTATCATTTTTTCTGAGGCATCAAAATCGGCAATTACACCGTCTTTCAACGGTCTTATCGTTTTAATGTTTTCATGGGTTTTCCCTTGCATCATGTTGGCTTCTTTTCCAACTGCAATAATTTTCCCTGATATTCTATCACGAGCAACAATAGAAGGACTGTCTATAACTACTTTGTCATTATGAATGATTAAAGTGTTTGCGGTACCAAGGTCTATCGCAATATCCTCGGTCATGAAATCAAAAAATCCCATAAGTTGTAGGGGTTTAAAATTTATAAAATATAATTTGCAAAGCTAAACAAATTAATGTTTGAAATGACGAGTTCCAGTAAATACCATTGCCAATTTATTTTCATTGCAATAATCAATACTTAATTGGTCTTTTATGGATCCACCGGGTTGAATTACAGCGGTGATTCCAGCATTTTTTGCAATTTCAACACAATCTGGAAATGGAAAAAAAGCATCACTCGCCATCGAAGCTCCATTTAAATTAAATCCGAAAACTTTTGCTTTTTCAATAGCTTGCAATAAAGCATCTACTCTAGAAGTTTGTCCTGTTCCTGAAGCAATCAATGTTCCGTTTTTTGCAAATACAATTGTGTTTGATTTGGTATTTTTACACACTTTCGATGCAAAAATTAAATCTGCTATTTCCTGATCTGTTGGAGTTGTTTTTGTAACTACTTTTAAGTCTGCTGCGGCGTCTGTAATATTGTTTCTTTCTTGAACTAGAATTCCATTCAAGCAAGTTCGCACTTGTTTTTCTGGCAAAGCAACTTCGTTTTGAATTAGAATTATTCTGTTTTTCTTTTCTTGCAAAATGGCAGTAGCCGCCTCTTCATAACTCGGAGCAATCACTACTTCACAAAATAATTTGTTGATTTCTTTAGCTGTTTCAATATCAATTTTTGTATTGGAAATCAAAACACCACCAAAAGCTGAAGTTGGGTCGCAAGCCAAAGCTACGTTATAAGCTTCGCTAATGGTTGGTCGTGTTGCTAATCCACACGCGTTATTGTGCTTTAAGATGGCGAACGTAGGCTCGTCATTTTTGAATTCATTAATTAAATTTACTGCTGCATCAACATCTAATAAATTATTATAAGACAATTCTTTTCCATGTATTTTTTGGAACATGGCATCAAAATCGCCAAAGAAAAATCCTTTTTGATGTGGATTTTCGCCATATCTCAAAATTTGTCCATCAGCAATACTAGTTTTGAAAACAGTCTCGTCTGTATTGAAATAATTGAAAATCGCAGTATCGTAATGAGAAGAAACGTGAAAAGCTTTTGTGGCAAATAATTTTCTGTCTTCTAAAGTTGTAGCTCCATTTTGTTTGCTGATGATGTCTAAAAGCAAAGGATATTCAGCTACCGAAGGAACGATTACCGTATCCTTGAAGTTTTTTGCGGCAGCACGAATTAACGAAATGCCACCAATATCTATTTTTTCGATAATATCACTTTCGCTAGCGCCAGAAGCAACGGTTTTTTCGAAAGGATATAAATCAACGATAACCAAATCAATTTGCGGAATATTGTATTCCTTCATTTGCTTTACGTCACTTTCGTTATCTTGACGATTTAAAATTCCGCCAAAAACTTTTGGATGCAACGTTTTTACTCTTCCGCCAAGAATTGATGGATAGGAAGTAACATCTTCGACTGGAACAACTGGAATGCCCAGATTTTTAATAAATTCTTCTGTTCCTCCAGTTGAATAAAAAACTACATTTTGTTCGTGTAATTTTTTTATTATGGGTTCAAGTCCTTCTTTTGAAAAGACAGAAATTAATGCAGATTGAATAGTTTTTGTGTGGTTCATTTTGTGGTAAGAAATTTATGGTGCAAAAGTAGTTTTTTTAGAAATAAATTCAAATGTATTTCTGTAACAATATTTTAAAATGAACTACCAATAAAGCAGAAAAATTTCATTAGGATTATGACTATAATTTTTGGAATTTTACAATAATACTAAAAACTGTTTTTATGCTAGTTTATTTTCGACTTTTATCTGAGAGTTTCCGTTTTGCGATGAATGCTTTACGAAACAATAAACTACGAACTTTACTGTCCTTGCTAGGTGTTACTATTGGGATTTTTTCGATTATTGCTGTGCTTGCGGCTGTTGATTCATTAGACAGAAAAATCACCAAAGACTTGAGTTCTTTAGATAAAAACACCATTTATTTAATGAAAATGTCCTTTGGACCTACGGAAATTCCAATATGGAAGAGGGAACAATTTCCAAATGTAAAATACGACGAATACCTTTACATGAAAGGGACGATGACGAGTACGGAACAAATGGGTTACCAAATATTTACCAAAAACGAATCAATAAAATACGAATCGAATACTGTTAGTGATGTTACTATTTTTCCAGTTTCGCAAGAATTTATAGAAATTCAGGGAATGGAATTTGAAGAAGGACGGTTTTATACCGAATCCGAGGCTAATTCAGCCGCTAGAGTAATTGTTATCGGGAAAGATGTTGCCACTTCATTGTTTGAAAACTTCAATCCTATTGGTAAGAAAGTCCGTTTGTATGGTCAGCATTTCACAGTTATAGGTGTTTTAAAAAAACAAGGTTCTTCAATGTTTGGTGAGAGCGATGATAGTTCGGCTTATATTCCTGTAAATTTCATTCGACAAAGATTTGGCGACAACAACAAAGGATTGATTAATGTAATTGTTTTTAAGCCCGAGAAAGGAGCAGATATGGACGCTTATAAAGCTGAAATCACCCAGAAATTAAGAGCTTTTCGAGGTGTTAAAGATGGAGAAATAGACAATTTCTTTATTAATGTTTTCTCTGGATTTACTGATTTTATCGACGGAATTATTTCTCAGATGAATATGGTTGGCTGGGTTATCAGTGGATTTTCCTTGCTTGTAGGTGGTTTTGGCATTGCCAATATCATGTTTGTTTCTGTTAAAGAAAGAACTAATTTAATAGGAATCCAAAAATCTCTTGGCGCCAAAAACCGATTTATATTGTTTCAATTCTTGTTTGAAGCCATTATCCTTTCAGTAATTGGCGGCATTATTGGATTGTTGATGGTTTGGATTATTGCCTTGATTTTGACCAATGCACTAGAGTTTGAATTTGTTTTGGGTCTTGGTAATATCCTTCTAGGAACAGGATTGGCTGCAATTATTGGTCTGATTTCTGGAATTCTTCCTGCAATTACTGCTTCAAAATTAGATCCAGTTGAAGCGATTAGAACGGGAATGTAAAGATTTATTGTTTTTAAAAATAAAAAATGCCTCACAAATTGCGAGGCATATTTATTGAAATCTATTGATAATTTTTACTTCAAAGCTTCTACTTTTGCTTTTACCATCTCTGGAGAGCCTTCAAAAACCTGCACTTTTACCTTTCCTTTTTCATTAGTGGTTACCGTTGCCTTAGCTTTTCCATTATCGTTACTCATTATGACTTTTACTTCTTTTACAGACACTTTTGAGGTTGGAATGTATTTTCCGTCTTCATCATAATGCGCCAAACAGTCCTCTTTTTGACTTGGTGAACATCCGTTTTTCTCACACATTTTAGCACATTCTTCTTTAGACATAGTAGCACATTTAGACAGATCACAACCTTTATACATGGGGTCATTAGTAACCGAAGTTGTCTCGATCATAGATTTGGATGATTTGTCTTCAGAATGACTTCCACTTCCTAAAATAGGCGCAATAACCAATCCAATCAAGCATGTCAGTTTAATCAGAATATTCATAGACGGCCCAGAAGTGTCTTTGAATGGATCGCCAACAGTATCTCCTGTTACTGCCGCTTTGTGCGCATCGGAACCTTTGTAGCTCATTTCGCCATCTACCAAAACTCCAGCTTCAAAAGATTTTTTGGCATTGTCCCAAGCGCCACCAGCATTATTTTGAAAAATAGCCCAAACCACTCCAGAAACAGTAACTCCCGCCATATAGCCACCTAACATTTCGGCAACCATTGCGTTTGCATTGGCATCAGCCATATAAACAAGTTTGCCAATTAACACAATTGCAATTGGAAATCCAATAGTCAAGATGCCTGGTAATAGCATTTCATTTAAGGCAGCTTTTGTAGAAATCGCAACACATTTAGCATATTCTGGTTTTCCAGTTCCTTCCATAATTCCAGGAATTTCTCGGAATTGACGTCGCACCTCATTGACCATATCCATTGCGGCTTTTCCAACAGAATTCATAACCAATGCTGAAAAAACCACTGGTATCATTGCACCAATGAATAACATGGACAAAACGGGTGCTTTAAAAATATTAATGCCGTCGATTCCTGTAAAAGTTACATAAGCCGCAAACAATCCTAAAGAAGTCATTGCTGCCGAAGCGATTGCAAATCCTTTTCCAGTAGCCGCAGTAGTATTTCCCACGGAATCCAAAATATCAGTTCTCGTGCGAACTTCTTTTGGTAATTCGCTCATTTCTGCAATTCCACCAGCGTTGTCCGAAATGGGTCCAAAAGCATCAATGGCCAATTGCATGGCTGTTGTTGCCATCATTGCAGAAGCCGCAAGTGCCACTCCATAGAAACCTGCAAAGGAATAGGATATCCAGATGGCTGCTGCCAATACTATTACCTTTGGAAAAGTAGAAATCATACCCGTTGATAAACCCGCAATAATATTTGTTCCGGCTCCCGTTGAAGATTTTGCAACAATGGCCAAAACTGGTTTTGTTCCCAATCCTGTGTAATATTCTGTAACCGATGAGATGATTGCGCCCACCACTAATCCAACCATTGAGGCATAGAAAACACGTAGCGATGAAATTTCTTTCATGCCTTCGCCAAAGAAATTCATTTGCATCGTTTCTGGCAACATATATTGAATCAAAACATAACAAGCGATTGCCGTCAAAGCTATAGAAATCCAGTTTCCAATATTTAAAGCGCGTTGCACTTGTGCTTCTTTTGCATTATTGTCCGAAATTTTTACCATCATTGTACCAACTATTGAAGCAGCAATTCCAAAACCCGCTATCGCCATTGGCAATAAAATGGGGCCTATTCCGCCAAAAACATCTTGAATATTTCCGCCCATATCTTTGATAACATAATTGCCAAGAACCATTGTAGCCAAAACAGTTGCTACATAAGAACCAAATAAATCCGCACCCATTCCTGCAACATCACCAACGTTATCGCCTACATTATCAGCAATTGTTGCAGGATTTCGCGGATCATCTTCTGGAATTCCAGCTTCTACTTTGCCCACTAAATCTGCACCAACATCTGCGGCTTTTGTATAAATTCCGCCACCAACGCGTGCAAACAAAGCAATAGACTCTGCACCTAGTGAGAAACCGGCTAAAGTTTCTAAAACCGTTGTCATATCTTCGGTAGAAGTCCAAACTCCACCCATATATACATTATAAAGAACAATGAAAAATCCAGTAAGACCTAAAACAGCCAATCCCGCAACGCCCAATCCCATTACAGTTCCGCCACCAAACGATACTTTTAGCGCTTGTGGCAAACTAGTTCGAGCCGCTTGGGTGGTTCTTACATTGGTTTTTGTTGCGATTTTCATTCCTAAATTTCCAGCCAAAGCTGAGAAAATAGCACCGAATACAAAAGCAACTACAATAAGTAAATGGGTAGAAGCGCCAGGAATAAAAGTAATTCCAGCTAAAACGATACTTGCGGCAACAACAAATACTGTCATTATTCGGTATTCGGCCTTTAAAAATGCAAGGGCGCCTTCATAAATATAGGCTGCA
Organism: Flavobacterium psychrophilum; assembly: GCA_945878515.1. Taxonomy (GTDB): domain Bacteria; phylum Bacteroidota; class Bacteroidia; order Flavobacteriales; family Flavobacteriaceae; genus Flavobacterium; species Flavobacterium psychrophilum_I. The sequence continues at coordinate 12,026 of CAMCTL010000091.1, forward strand.
ATTTCTTTCATTTTGCCATCGCCAGCATCTTGCTGGAGTACCCAAGCTCTTTTTACGGCCATAAAAACCAATCCTACTAATGCCAAAATTATTGGCACATAAATCATTATTTCGTTCATAAATAGTGTTTTTAATAAATTCTTTGTTAATAAATTACTAAAGTCTTAATACAAACATACTATATTGAAATTAAAAAAGCAATACTCAAATGAATGAATATTGCTTTATGTGAAAAAAAATAGGATATAATTTATTAAATCTTAAATAAATCGTCTGGTTTATTTTCAATATTGTTAAATCTTTCGGTACATTCATCAATTATAGCTAGTGCTTGACTAAGATCGCCCCAACCTTCAACATCAACAACTTTGTGTTCCAAATCTTTGTAAACTTGAAAAAAATGTTCGATTTCTTTTAACAAATGGGGATTAATATCTCCCAAATCGTTCAAGGAATTCCAAATAGGGTCGGAAACTGGTACGCAAATAATTTTTTCGTCAGGTCCTTTGTCATCTGCCATGTGGAATACGCCAATTGGTTTTACTTCCATAACACAACCAGGAAATGTGGGTTCGTTAATCAAAACCAAAACATCCAATGGATCTCCGTCCAACGCTAATGTTTGTGGAATAAAACCGTAATCAGCTGGATACATCATAGATGAAAACAACATTCTGTCAAATCGAATTCTTTTCAGTTCGAAATCATATTCATACTTATTTCTGCTTCCTCTTGGAATTTCAATAAGTACATCAAAAGTTTTGTATTTTTCTTTTAGCATTTTTTTATGTTTTTATTGGCACAAAAATACACAAACAATTTTCTAATTCAATAGAAAAAATATATTCAAGACAGAATATTTTAGTAAACGACTTTTCGATTCCTTTTACTCAAGTAATAATGCCACAAAAGAAAGGTTGCAATTGATTTGTGAGGACTCCAATTATTGACATAAATTTCCATTTCTTGTTTGTCGTGAATATCAAGTAGTTCCTTTATGGTATTTATCACAGCAATATCGCCAAGCGGAATGATGTCAGGTGCTTGTAACGAAAACATCAAATAGATATCGATTGTCCAGTTGCCAATTCCCTTGATTTTGATTAATTCTTCCCGAACTTTTTCTGAGGATTTGGATGCCAAACTTTCTAAATCGATTTGATTGTTTAATATCGAATGTGACAATGCCTTAATGTAGGACGTTTTTTGTCGGCTGACGCCAATGGCTCGAAACGCTTCATCCGAAAAAGACAGGAGCGATTCTGGATTGAAATGGGTGTGATTGGCTTTCAATTTTAAAAATGTAGCTTTTGCCGAATCTATGGAAACTTGCTGTTCAAGAATTAACAAAACCAAAGTTTCGAATCCTTCTGGCCTTTTGGGTATTGTTGGCAAACCATATTTTTCAATTATTAGATTGAAAATGGTGTCTTTTTTTGAAAGATGGTTGATGGCTTCTTGCATATTAAAAATAAAACCCAAAAGAGATCTTTGTTGCAAATTTTGTAGCTTCGGGCATATTCAGATAATTGCCTCTCCATGAAAAATC
>CAMCTL010000092.1 GCA_945878515.1 Flavobacterium psychrophilum
CATCTTTAACAGGAAGTATCGAAGTGACCGCGCCATTGGGAACTGGATTTACTTATAGTATCGATGGAACAACCTATCAACCCTCTCCAAATTTTAGTAGCCTAAGTCCGAAAAGTTACAATGTAACTGTAAAAAATAGTTCGGGTTGTGTTTCTTTGCCTGCAACCGAAACAATTGCGACCACTTCAACACCACTTGCTCCAACATTGAAAAAAACGGATTCAAGCTGTACATCTTCAACAGGAAGTATCGAAGTGACCGCTCCATTAGGAACTGGATTTACTTTTAGTATCGATGGGACAACCTATCAACCCTCTCCAATTTTTAGCAACTTAAGTCCTAAAGGTTATAATGTAACTGTAAAAAATAGTTCGGGTTGTGTGTCTTTGCCAGCAACCGAAACAATTGCGACAATAGTAACACCAACTGCTCCAACATTGTCAAAAACCAATCCTACCTGCACAGTTTCAACAGGTAGTATTCAAGTGAGTTCACCACTGGGAGCTGGATTTACTTATAGTATCGATGGAACAACATATCAATCCTATCCAATTTTTAGCAGCTTAAGTCCGAAAAGTTACAATGTAACTGTAAAAAATAGTTCGGGTTGTGTTTCTTTGCCTGCAACCGAAATAATTGCGACCACGTCAACGCCACTTGCGCCAACATTGAAAAAAACGGATTCAAGCTGTTCATCGTCAACAGGAAGTATAGAAGTGACCGCTCCATTGGGAACTGGATTTACTTATAGTATCGATGGAACAACCTATCAACCCTCTCCAAATTTTAGTAGCCTAAGTCCGAAAAGTTACAATGTAACTGTAAAAAATAGTTCGGGTTGTGTTTCACTGCCAGCAGTCGAAACAATTTCAACAGTTTCGCGCATAGATCCAATTAATTCAGTTCAATATTTATGCTTTGATAAAACAGGTCTAATAATAGCTCCGATAACAATTGATACTAAATTATCTCCAATAGATTACAGTTTTGTTTGGACTTTTGCTGGCAATCCAATTAGTGCGACGTCTTCTTCCTATGTCGCCACTGCTGTTGGTATGTACAAAATTACAGCAACAAGCAAAACTGGAGGTTGTACAATACTATTTAATGCTGATGTTAAGGAATCAAAAGAGGCCATTGCAGTAGCAACTGTGGGGAATGATTTTGACACTCAGCAGCAAATTATAGTTACGGTTACTGGAGGATTAGGTAATTACGAATATCAATTAGATGATGGATTACCACAAAGCAATCCGATTTTATCTGTTTCTAAATCGGGTGATTATACCGTGAAAGTTATAGATAAATTAGGGTGCAATAATTTCTTATTGCCGGTAAATGTGCTCAATTATCCACGATTTTTTACCCCAAATAATGATGGATATAATGACACTTGGAATATAGAAGGACTAAATAAACCAGAAAAAGCAATAATATATATTTTCGATCGATATGGTAAGCTTTTGAAACAAATATCTCCCGTGAGTAAGGGTTGGGATGGTATTTACAATGGTGTTGCATTACCAGCTTCCGATTACTGGTTTCGATTATTATATCAGGATTCGATAGGTGCTAACAAAGAATTTAAAGCTCATTTCTCCTTAAAAAGATAGAGTTATGCTGAAGAGCTAGGACCTTTCCATTTTATTTCTTAAACCATTGGTGATTTGTTTTCACTCGTCACCGAATGATTTTCCAGCGTTCAAATACCTTGATATTCGTCTTACTTCTACTTTAATACCATTTAGAAATATAAAATAGTTTTTTATTGTTATCCTCACCCCAACCCTCTCCAAAGGAGAGGGAGTAAAAATTGGATTATTTTATATTTCTAAATGGTATAACAACATAGAGAAGTTTTTAAGAAGCTATTATGTTGCGAAACAAAAAGACCTGCAAATTTTCATTTGCAGGTCTTAATTACTTTAGTTCGTTTGCGATCTAATCTTTTTCTTGATAATTATTTTATCAAATCAAAACTTCTCTTAACAAAAGCAGTAAGGTCTTCGCCTTTTAATAGGTTTTGAGATAATTTCGCCAAGTCTAAAGCTTGTTTTACCAAGTTTTCCTGAGCAGATTTGTCTTCTGTATTCAAGATATTAGAAGCCAAATCCGAATTGGTATTGACAACCAAGTTGTACATTTCTGGCATATTTCCCATTCCGAACATTCCGCCACCACCAGACTGACTCATTTCTTTCATACGACGCATAAACTCGGGTTGAGTGATGATGAAAGGCGCAGCTTGGCTATCTAAAGCTTCAAGTTGAACGGTATATGCTTTTGGGATATACGTTTCTAATGAATTTTTCAAGGTTTCTTTTTCTGTATCGGATAATTTAGAAATCGTAGTTTCGTCTTTTTTGATCAAATTATCAATATGATCTGAATCGACACGAACGAAAGTCAAATCTTTATTATCACCTTCAATTTTCTGGATTAAATGTGATATAATTGGCGAATCTAGAAGTAAAACTTCATATCCTTTTTCTTTGGCGATTTCTATGTAAGAGTGTTGCGCTTCTTTGTTTCCAGCGTATAGAATAACTAATTTACCGTCTTTGTCGGTTTGTTTTTCTTTCAAGTTTTCTTTCAATTCATCTAAAGTGAAGAATTTATCATCGACGTTTGGATACAATACAAAAGCTCCAGCTTTTTCGTAGAATTTCTCTTCCGAAAGCATTCCATATTCTAGTACCACTTTGATATCGTTCCATTTTTGTTCAAAATCTTCACGATTTTCTGTGAACAATGATTTCAATTTATCGGCAACTTTACGTGTGATGTAGTTTGAAATTTTCTTCACAGCGCCATCCGCTTGTAATCCAGAACGAGAAACATTCAACGGAATATCTGGAGAATCCACCACACCTCGAAGCATCATCAAGAATTCTGGAACAATTCCTTCTACGTTATCAGTGACATAAACTTGGTTTTGATACAATTGAATTTTGTCTTTTTGAATCTGCAAATCAGAACCTAATTTTGGAAAATACAATATTCCAGTTAAGTTGAATGGATAATCCACGTTCAAATGAATGTGAAACAATGGTTCTTCAAATTGCATCGGATACAATTCGTGATAGAACTTTTTGTAATCTTCATCAGCCAATTCAGTTGGTTGTTTTGTCCAAGCTGGATTTGGATTGTTGATGATGTTGTCAATTTCAATAGTTTCGTTTACGTAATCTTCTGGAGCATCGTCAGGTTTTGGTAAAGTTTCTGTCTTGGTTCCAAATTTAATTGGAATAGGCATAAACTTGTTGTAACGATTTAGTAATTCCTTGATTTTAAACTCTTCTAAAAATTCCAATGAATCCTCAGCAATGTGCAAAATAATCTCAGTTCCACGAGTGGTTTTGTCGGCTGGTTCCAAAGTAAATTCGGGACTTCCGTCGCAAATCCAATGCGCTGCCGGTTCGTCTTTGTATGATTTGGTGATGATTTCAACTTTCGAAGCTACCATAAATGCAGAATAGAAACCAAGACCAAAATGGCCAATAATTCCTGAATCTTTCGCAGAGTCTTTGTATTTTTCTAAAAATTCTTCGGCTCCAGAAAAAGCGATTTGGTTGATGTATTTTTCCACCTCTTCTGCTGTCATTCCTATACCTTGGTCGATAATGTGCAATTTCTTGCCCTCTTTATCGATTTTAACTTCTAAAATTGGGTTGCCATAATCTACTTTGGCTTCGCCAATACTTGATAAATGCTTTAATTTTAGGGTAGCATCTGTACCATTGGAAATCAATTCTCGCAAAAATATTTCGTGATCGCTATATAAGAATTTTTTGATTAAAGGGAAGATGTTTTCTACCGAAACATTAATTTTTCCAGTTGTCATAATTAATTATTTAAAGTTTAAATTCAAAAATTATACTCAAATAAGATACCAATTGGCAGTAATGTGACAAATTGGCGGAAACGTAAATTTTACTAAAAAATACTTTTATTTTACTATATTTTCAAAATGCTTCCTTGTACATTTGCTTTTTTAAATTAAATAAAAATACAAAAATGAAAAAAACAATTACAATAGTTGCATTGGCTATTTTACTAATAGCCTGTAAAAGTAAATCGGGAACAACTGCAGAACCTGTAAAGAATGATCCGGTGACGACTACAAAACTGGACAGAAATTCTCAAGTAGCATTAAAAGGAAATTGGGTTATTGCAAGTGTGACTTATCCAGGTTCTGCTTTTATTAAAGTAAATTCTTTTCAAATTGCCGATTCTAAATGTTTTGAAGGAAGTACTTGGAATTTTATTTCGAACAATAATAAAGGTAGTATGAGTTTGACAAAAACGGATTGTCCAGCTTTTACATCGCCAATTGTTTGGAGTGTAAACAAGGAAGGGCAATTTGTTTTGAAAGTATTAAATGCTGGAGAAAAAGCAAAAAAAGTAAGAGATGGTTATGTGCTAAGTCTTGCTAATCAGACAGAAACTTCTTTTCAATTGGTTGACAAAATTAATGTTGGAGGTCAGGAAAAAGATGTTATTTATCAATTTCAAAAACAAACAAATTAAAATCATAACACGATGAAAAAACTATCAATTTTAGGAATAAGTACTTTGTTTCTTTTAGCAACCCTTTTTACTGGTTGTTCATCATTACAAAATGCTAACAACACTCAAAAAGGTACTGGAATAGGTGCTGGTGCAGGCGCTTTAATAGGCGCAATAATAGGCAATAATACAAAATTAGGAACAGCTGGTGGCGCATTAATTGGAGCTGCAGTTGGTGGAGGAACTGGTGCCTTGATTGGCAGAAAAATGGACAAACAAGCTCGTGAAATAGACCAAGCTTTACCCGGAGCAAGTGTCGAAAGAGTTGGCGAAGGAATTCGGTTGGTTTTAAATGAAAATGCGGTACGTTTTGACACTGGAAAAGCGACTTTAACCGTTGCTGCAAAAGCAAATTTAGATAAATTAGTGCCGGTGTTTAAAGAATATGCCGATACTGAAATTGATATATTTGGATATACTGACAGCAGTGGAAGCCCAGAGTTTAATCTGTCATTATCACAAAAAAGAGCAGAGTCGGTACGTAATTATTTAGTTGCTAAAGGATTGGTTTCGTCTCGTTTTATTATAAAAGGAATGGGAATTGCTGATCCAATTGCCACAAATGATACTGCCGAAGGAAGAACTCAAAACCGTCGGGTTGAATTTGCTATTTTGGCAAACGGAAAAATGGTGGAAGATGCCAAAAAAGAAGCGGGTCAATAAAACCTGTCAATTTATTATTTACAAGAAAGCTGTTTCACTTTGAAGCAGCTTTTTTTTGGAATAATTTTGTACATTTGACTTTTAAAGTCTTTCACAATGGAAAACTCAACAAAACCTTCAATTGACAGAAAACAGGATTCCGTTCAGGAGCCTAAAACAATTTATAGAATCGAAAATAATTCAATTTCAAACGATTGTGAGGAATTACATCCAGTTCTTGAAAAATTACTTTTGCAAAGCATACAGGATTCTAAAGATGGAAAAGGAGTTTCTCATGAGGAAATGATGCGAAGAGTGAAATTGAGATACCCATTTTTAAAATGATTTATGATTTTGTATGGCAACCGAATTCTGAAATAACATATTATGAAGAAATTGATTTTATTTTTTTAAAATGGAATTTTAAAGAGGTTCAAAAGTTTCAAGATTTAGTAATTGAAAATTCAGAAAGATTATCCAAAAATCCACAAATTGGAATATTTAATAATAAATTTAAAATGTATTCATTAGTACTGTCAAGGCAAACTGTGCTTTATTATAATTTTAATTCAAATACTAAAATTATTGATTTATATGCTTTTTGGAACAATTCTAAAAAACCTGACGGCTTGACAAGGTTGCTATATTAATTTACTACAATGCAACTATCCATCATCATTCTCAATTACAACGTCCGCTACTTCTTAGAACTTTGCGTTTTAAGTGTCAAAAATGCGGTGCAAAATCTCGATGCAGAAATTATTGTAATCGACAACAATTCTCAAGACGACAGTTGCGAGATGATGAAAAATCGTTTTCCCAACATAAAGCTCATCGAAAACAAGGAAAATGTAGGTTTCCCGAAAGGCAATAACATTGGTGTAAGCCAAGCAAAAGGCGAGTACATTTGCATTCTAAATCCTGATACTGTAGTGGCCGAAGATACTTTTATAACAGTATTGGCTTTCGCCAAAAAACAAAATGACTTAGGAATTATTGGATGCAAACTCATCGACGGAACAGGAAATTTTCTTCCCGAAAGTAAACGTGGAACTCCAACGCCTTTTGTAGCTTTTACCAAAATTACAGGCTTGTATAAGCTATTTCCAAAGACATTTGGGCAATATTATGCGCAACATTTATCTGAAAACGAAACTGGAAGAGTCGAAATTCTCGTTGGTGCATTTATGCTAATGAAGCGCAATTTGTATAATGAAATAGACGGTTTCGATGAGAATTGTTTTATGTATTCGGACGATATTGATTTGTCGTACACGGCATTAAAAACAGGAAAATCAAACTATTATTTTCATGATACATCAGTTATACATTATAAAGGCGAAAGTACGGTCAAGGACGGAATCTATATGAAACGCAATCAGGAAGCGATGAACTTTTTCTTCAAAAAGCATTTTCGCGTTTCGTTTTTCTTTACCCTTTTTATGAAGATTGGAATTGTGTTTTTTTCTATAGTCAAACTGTTTCAATTGAAGCCAATGCCCAAATCAAGTCCAGTTAATTATATTTTGGTGTCTGATAACGAAATTTTGAGAGCGCAATTAGAATATCACTTGGGAAAAAAAGTTGAGATTCAAAATGATTTGTCTTTTTCTTCAAGATTAGGTACAGAAATCATTTACGACCAAAATCATCTTGATTTCAAAACAATAATTCAATCATTGGAAAAAAACAAAAACAAAGGATTTACCTTTAAAATCATCCCAAAATCATCTCGTTTTATGCTTGGCAGCAACAGTAGCTTTGATCGAGGTGAAATCATTCCCATTTCAGATTCTAGAATGTAGATTTCATATTCCATAAGCAAAAAATTATGGAATTTAGAAAATTGAGCCACAACTTAAATTAGTGCAAATCCGTGGAATTCGTGTTTATTTTATTAATTTTGCAAGCATAAAATTAAAATCACCTTTTAGGTTAATAATATGGCAAGATTTGAATTAAAACTTCCAAAAATGGGAGAAAGTGTAGCCGAAGCGACCATAACCAATTGGTTGAAACAAGTGGGAGACAAAATCGAAGCTGATGAAGCTGTGCTTGAAGTTGCTACTGATAAAGTCGACACCGAGTTGCCAAGCGAAGTTTCAGGAATATTAGTCGAACAGTTGTTTAAAATAGATGATATAGTTCAAGTGGGGCAAACTATTGCCATTATTGAAACTGAAAGCCTTCTAGCCCAAAGGGAAGAAGTTCAAAGCGAGGTAGATCTTGGCATTTCTAAATCTGTAGAGATTATTGAAAATAGCATTGCAAAATCTACTGATATTGCATCTAATCCAGCTTTAGCAGTAGATGGAATTAGCGATAAATTCTTTTCGCCCTTGGTGAAAAATATTGCAAAAGAAGAAGGTATCTCTCTAGCTGAATTAGAAAATATTTCAGGTTCTGGAAAAGACGGACGAGTGACTAAAGAAGATATTTTAAATTATATAAAAACTCGAAGTTCTGTTACGCTAAGTGAGGTCAAAGAACAAAAAATAATTACTCCACAACAATCCATAACCCATAACTTACAACCCATAACTTCTTCATTAAATGCCGGCGACGAAATCATCGAAATGGACAGAATGCGTAAGTTAATTGCGGGTTACATGATGGCGTCGATACAAACATCTGCCCACGTACAATCATTTATTGAAGTTGATGTTACTAATATTGTAAAATGGAGGGAAAAAGTAAAAACTACTTTCGAAAAACGAGAAAGTGAGAAACTAACATACACTCCTATTTTTATGGAGGCCGTTGCCAAAGCTTTGAAAGACTTCCCGATGATGAATATTTCTGTTGATGGTGAGACAATAATCAAAAGAAAAAATATTAACCTTGGAATGGCTGCAGCTTTGCCCAATGGCAATTTAATTGTTCCCGTAATTAAAAATGCTGATCAATTGAATTTAGTTGGGATGGCAAAAGCGGTAAACGATCTTGGGAGCCGAGCAAAATTAGGAAAATTGAAACCAGACGATACACAAGGCGGAACTTACACGGTCACAAATATTGGGACTTTTGGTAGTGTTTTCGGGACGCCAATTATCAATCAGCCGCAAGTTGGGATTTTGGCTCTTGGCGCAATAAGAAAAGTGCCCGCCGTTATCGAAACTCCCGAAGGCGATTTTATTGGCATTCGCCAAAAAATGTTTCTTACGCATAGTTATGACCATCGCGTTGTTGATGGCGCACTTGGCGGAAGTTTTGTACAACGAGTTGCCGAATATTTGGAAGCGTTTGATGTGAATAGAGATTTTTAAATGGATATAAAATCAAAAACAAACCCGGCTATTTTTTGGATTTGTGGGGTTTTGGATTTTTATCCGAAACTTTTTATAATAATTGACAAACCATCCGTTCAAAAAGATATATTTGCCATTCTAAAAATTAAAAATGGAATTAAAACTCACAAAACCAATTTGCTTTTTCGACCTAGAAACTACGGGAGTTGATGTTGCAAAAGACCGAATTGTTGAAATAGCAATCTTCAAAGTTTTTCCCAATGGAAATAAAGAAAGTAAAACTTGGTTGGTTAACCCGACAATTCCAATTCCTTATCAAACTACATTGGTTCACGGGATTACCGACGAGAAAGTAGCAAATGAACCCACTTTTAAGGAATTGGCTTCTAAAGTTTACAATATGATCAAAGATTCTGACTTGGCAGGATACAATTCGGATCGTTTTGATATTCCTTTATTGGCTGAAGAAATGCTTCGTGCGGGAGTAGATTTCGATATGAAAAACCGTGTTTCTGTGGATGTTCAAACCATTTTTCACAAAAAAGAAGAACGAACATTGAGTGCAGCTTTGAAATTTTATTGTGGTCAAAGTCACGAAAATGCCCATACTGCTGAAGCAGATACAATGGCCACTTATGAAATTATGAAAGCCCAATTAGAGCGTTATCCAGATTTGGAAAACGACATAAAGTCGCTTTCAGAATTTACAACGAGAAAGAAAATTGCCGATTTTGCAGGCATGATAGCTTTTGATAAAGACGACCATGAAATATTTACCTTCGGAAAACACAAAGGAGCTAAGGTTGAAACAGTTTTAGAAACCGAACCTGGCTATTTCAGTTGGATTCAAAATGCTGATTTTCCTTTATACACGAAGAAAGTGTTGACAGCAATTAAATTAAGAAAATTGAACACAAAATAGATTGCAGATTGCAGTTTTCAGATTGCAGTCTGAAATCTGAAATCTGAAATCTGAAATCTGAACTGAATGAAAATAATCTGCATCGGCAGGAATTATGCCAACCACATAGCGGAGTTGCAAAACGAAAGGCCAACTGAGCCAGTGATTTTTATGAAACCTGATTCGGCAGTTTTGTTGAAGCAACATCCTTTTGTCATTCCAGAATTCTCGAATGATATTCATCATGAAATAGAAATAATTGTCAAAATAAGCAAAGTAGGTAAGTACATTGATGCCAAGTTTGCCCATAAGTATTATGACGAAATCAGTGTTGGAATAGATTTTACTGCTCGTGATTTGCAAAACGAATTAAAAACCAAAGGATTGCCTTGGGAAAAAGCAAAATCGTTTGATGGATCCGCTATTTTAGGTGATTTTTTGCCAAAAAGTCAATTTAATTCATTAGAAAATATTACTTTTGAATTGGTTAGTAACGGCAAAACTGTTCAAAAAGGCAATACCGATTTTATGTTGTGGAAAATTGATGAGCTAATTTCTTATGTTTCAAAATATTTCACTTTGAAAATTGGCGATATCATTTTTACAGGAACACCAGAAGGCGTTGCAGCTGTAAAGACCGAAGACGTTTTAGAAGGTTTTTTAGAAGGGAATAAATTATTTAGCATACAAATAAAATAGATGGCACTACATTATAACTTAGCAAAAGTGTACGCACTTTCAGACAATGATCCGGAATTTGTCCTTCAAATCGTCACGTTATTTGTTACCGAAATTCCTGATGACATTGCAGAAATTAAAGAAGGAATTAGAAAGAAAGACCATAAACATGCCTATTCGTACGCTCATAAAATTAAACCATCCCTTGATTTACTGGGTTTAAAAGTAGCTTTTGAAGAAATACTTCAAGTAGAAGCTTGGACAAAAACTGAGGGCGAAAAGAAAGAAATTAAAGAAACTTTTAAGAGCATCAAGCAACAAGTAAAAGATGCTATTAAGGAACTAAAAAAGGACTTCGATTTATAGGATTTCAGTTTACAGATTTCAAGTTTCAGATTTAATGCATCTAAGTTGCCTACTTCTAACCTCTAACCTCTAATCTCTAACCTCTAACTTATAGCCTCAAATGCAAGCAGCCATAGTAACCATTGGAGACGAAATTTTAATTGGTCAAATTGTTGATACAAATTCAGCATTTATTGCCAAATCGTTAGACAGAATTGGTGTCGAGATTCATGAAATGATTTCCATTAGTGACAATAAACAACACATACTCGATACCTTTTCAAAATTTCAAAACACAGTAGATTTGGTCATCATCACGGGTGGACTTGGCCCTACAAAAGATGATATTACAAAGAAAACTTTCTGCGATTATTTTGATGATGAATTGGTTGTAAATCAAGAGGTGCTCAATCATGTAACTCAAATTATAGAAGGTTTTTACAAACGTAAAATTACTCAAATCAATAAAGATCAAGCCTTAGTCCCATCAAAATGTACTGTCCTTCACAATCAAGTGGGAACAGCGCCAGGAATGTGGATGAAGCATGAAAACACCGTTTTTATTTCGCTTCCAGGAGTACCTCATGAAATGAAATATTTGGTTGAAAACGAGATTATTCCAAAAATTGTTGTCGAATACAAAAGGCCTTATATCATACATAAAACCATTTTAACCTACGGAATTGGCGAAAGTTTATTGGCAGAAACCATTGAAAATTGGGAGAATAATTTACCTGATTTTATAAAATTAGCCTATTTACCGAGTCCCGGTCGGGTGCGTTTGAGGCTATCTGCAAGAGGAACCAATAAAGAATTTTTGGAGCAATCTATTTCCGATAATGTAACTTTGTTGTCTAAAATACTTGGAGATAGCATTGTTGGTTTTGATGACGACGATACTGTAGAAATAGCTGTTGGACAACTTTTGGCACAACAAAACAAAACTATTTCTACCGCCGAAAGTTGTACAGGAGGAAAAATTGCTCAGGTTTTGACCTCGGTTTCAGGAGCATCAAATTATTTTAAAGGCAGCGTAGTTTCATACTCAACCGAAACAAAAATTTCCGTTTTAGGAATTTCTGCAGGTTTAATCAAAGAACATTCAGTTGTCAGTGCAGAAGTTGCAAAGCAAATGGCAATGAATATCCAAAAATTAATGAAAACTGACTATGCCATTGCCACAACTGGGAATGCTGGTCCAACTAAAGGTGATTCAGATGCCGAAGTTGGAGTCGTATTTATTGCCTTGGCAACACCAAATAAAGTGCTAGTCGAGGAGTTTAATTTTGGTCAACCCCGTGACAAAGTGATAGATAGAGCAGTTGTCAAAAGTTTAGAAATATTGCGAAAAGAAATTTTAAAAAATCAGTAATTTTTTTTTGTTACATCCGTTTATTTTTCTTTTCTTTGCACCCTCGATTTGAATAACGATAAAAGATAAGATAATGTCAAGAGTTTGCGACCTTACAGGTAAAAGAGCGATGGTGGGAAATAACGTTTCTCATGCTATGAATAAAACTAAGAGAAAATTTTCTGTAAACTTAGTAAAAAAGCGTTTTTATCTTCCAGAAGAAGATAGATGGATTACGCTAAGAGTAGCAGCATCTACTGTAAAAACAATTAATAAAAATGGAATCGCTGCAGTTTTGAAAAAAGCACAAGCAGGCGGATTTATTAAATAATCCATTCCTAAAAATATATCAAAATGGCAAAGAAAGCAAAAGGAAATAGAATTCAAGTAATTTTAGAATGTACTGAACACAAAACAACTGGTGTTGCAGGAACTTCAAGATACATTACAACAAAGAACAAGAAAAATACTCCAGACAGATTAGAGATTAAAAAATTTAATCCAATCTTGAAACGTGTAACAGTTCACAAAGAAATTAAATAATAATTAGAGATTTTATGGTAATCTTAGATGTTTGCATCGTAGATACACTAAAATACAAATAACATTGAATCATGGCAAAGAAAACCGTAGCATCCTTACAGACATCTTCTAAGAGATTATCAAAAGCCATCAAAATGGTAAAATCTCCTAAAACTGGTGCATATACATTCGTAGAATCAATTATGACTCCAGAAGCAGTTGACGAATTCTTGAAAAAGAAATAATTAACTATGGCATTTTATAGAAAAGCTACTTTCATTCGGAAGTAGCTTTTTTATTTTATATATTTGCTTCGCAGGTTCGTTATTGCTGTAGTATAAACAAATTTTTTTTAAACTAAAACGTTTTTAGATTTTGTATTAAAATGAATATTTGAATTAGTGTTTTCTAATTTCTAACTTCTTCCCTGATAGCTATCGGGGCTAACTTCTAACTTTTTTACTATAATGAGTTTTTTTAAAAAATTATTTTCTTCAGATAAGAAAGAGTCTCTTGACAAAGGTTTAGAAAAATCTAAAACATCTTTTTTTTCTAAGCTAACCAAAGCTGTTGCTGGAAAATCTAAAGTTGACGATGAAGTTTTAGATAATTTAGAGGAAGTTCTAGTTTCATCAGATGTTGGAGTCAATACAACACTAAAAATAATTACCCGAATCGAAAAACGCGTTTCCGAAGATAAATTCCTTGGAACTGACGAATTGAACCAAATTCTTCGTGAAGAAATTGCAGGTTTGCTTTCAGAAACGAATTCTGGAGAAGCTACCGAGTTTGTAATTCCACTCAATACTAAACCGTATGTTTTGATGGTTGTGGGAGTAAACGGAGTTGGAAAAACGACAACTATTGGCAAACTCGCATACCAATTCAAAAAAGCAGGTTATAAAGTAGTGCTTGGTGCAGCTGATACTTTTCGTGCCGCTGCAATCGATCAATTGCAAATTTGGGCCGATAGAGTAGGTGTTCCTATCGTAAGACAAAATATGGGAAGCGATCCAGCTTCAGTCGCTTTTGATACTTTGCAATCGGCTGTTGCTCAAAATGCTGATATTGTTATTATTGACACGGCTGGCCGTTTGCACAATAAAATTAATTTAATGAACGAGTTGACCAAAGTAAAACGCGTAATGCAAAAAGTAGTTGGTGATGCGCCACACGATGTTTTATTGGTTATCGATGGTTCAACAGGACAAAATGCTTTCGAACAAGCCAAACAATTTACAGCCGCTAC
>CAMCTL010000093.1 GCA_945878515.1 Flavobacterium psychrophilum
GAATTATTTGATGTGACCTGCCGTTTTACATCTGCCAAAGGCAATGCGAAACTAGTAAGAGCTACAGGAATACTCTGGAAAGAAAAGGGAGAAAATCCAAAATTGCTGGGTTCGTTTCAAGATGTGACGACTTTTATAAAAGACAAAGAAAGAATGCAAGAGGCATTGGCAAAAAATCAAGCTTTATTTGATGCTAGCTCCCAAGTATGTATTATCACTATAGACACTGAAGGAATAATTACTTCGTTTAATAGCGGTGCCGAGTTGCAATTAGGCTATTCAGCTGATGAAATGATTGGAAAAGAAACTTTCGAAAAATTTCATCTTAAAGAAGAAATAGAAACTATAGCCAAACAAAAATTTCCCAATAAAGACATCCGTGAATTGAATCCTCTGGATGTTTTTGTATCGGATGCTAAACTAGGAATCGCAGAAACACGAGAATGGACTTATGTTCGCAAAGATGGAACACAATTTACGGTGTTGCTTTCTATAACAGTAATCAAACAAAATGACATCATTACGAGTTATCTTGGCGTAGCTATTGATATCAGCGGCATAAAAAAAGCCAAAGGCGAAATAAGAAAATTATTAGAAGTAACTCAAGAACAAAATGAACGATTGCGAAATTTTGCTTACATAGTTTCGCATAATTTAAGATCTCATTCAGGTGGTATTTCTATGCTACTTAATTTTATGGCAGAAGAAAACCCTGATTTATATGCGCTAGAACTCATGCAGCATATCAAAAATGCCTCTGACAATCTTTTTGAAACGATTAAGCATCTTACCGAAGTGGTTCAAATAAATATGCAAACCGAACAGAATACTCCTTCTATACTCTTAAAACCTATAATTGATAATAATATCAGTAGCCTATTAGCCCTTGCCAAAAACGAAGAAGTAAAATTCATCAATGAAATTCAGGCTGATGTAGAAGTAGCAGGAATACCAGCCTATTTGCAAAGTATTGTTATGAATTTTTTGAGCAACGCCATAAAATATTCGTCCAAAGAAAGAGAAAGTTATGTGAAAATTAGTGTCGAAGTAACCAAGGATTTTGTAATTTTAATCTTCAATGATAACGGGCTTGGCATTGATTTGACAAAACACAAAGAAAAATTATTTGGAATGTACAAAACTTTTCACGAACATAAAGATTCGCGAGGATTAGGATTGTTTATAACCAAAAACCAAATAGAATCTATGGGCGGACACGTAGAAGTTGAAAGCGAAGTGAACGTTGGAACAACTTTTAAAATATTTTTGAAATATGAAAAGAATTAATACTATTTGTATAGTTGAAGACGATCCGATGCAGGTATTCATTATTACAAAAATGATTGAAATGACTGAAATGGTCGAAAACACAATGGTTTTTAATAATGGCAAAGAAGCTTATAATAAGTTAGCAGACATCGTCCTTGCGGGTGAAAAGTTGCCCGAAATAATTCTCCTAGATTTAAATATGCCCATTTGGGATGGTTGGCAGTTTCTAGATGAATTTACCAAAATACCCATTAGCAATACCGTAATCATATATATACTAACGAGTTCAAACGACCCTGCTGATTTGAAAAGAGCAGAAGCCTATAATTTGTCTAAAAATTATTTAGTAAAACCCATACCTGTAGAACAGTTGAAGGCTGTATTAGCTGAAATTGAGTAGCAAAAGAATTCATGAAGTATTTGGCAAATAGCCTTAGATAGCAACTATTTAATCTTGGAAAGTTCATTCTTAATCTTTAGATTAGTTTTGCTTTTGGGTAACAAAAGAAAAGCGGCAAGTTTATACAATTTTCAACACCTTGCGATGTTAAGTTTATTTGTTTTTAGTTTTTTCATCAAAAAAGTAGCTAGAAAGATGTAAACTAGATTCCAAAATATAAGTGGTAATTGAGTATAAAGAAAAGGTTACTTTTTTACGACATATTTTCTTTTACAATAATTTCCAGTGGCATATAATGCAAGTATTCAACAGGTTCCTTTAGCACACACTTTTTGTATAAATGATTAATTCCCATATAGCCTTGTTCTTCTGGTTTTTGATGAATTAAAAAGTCGATAACACCGTTATTTAGGTATTCTAGGTTTTGTTTTAACAACTCATAACCTATAACCCGAATGCCTTGTAAATTATTTTCTTTAATGAATTTAGCAACGATATAAACTCTCGAATTAGGTATAAATACACAGTCTATTCCGCTAAACATAGTTATATTTAATTGGTTTTCAATGTCGTATTTTATGCTGATTTCAGACAAATTAAATTTAGGAAGTCCTTGCGTTTCTTTAAAAAAGGCATAAAATCCCTTTATTCTTTGCAAAAAAACATTCGTTCTAGAAGTACTTTCTACCTTTTGATTTATTATTAAAATCAACACATTGCTTTCGTTTTTGATGCCATAACTAATTAGTTTTCCACCTAGAAATCCACTTTGATAGGAATCTTGACCTATATAGGCAATATCTTCAATTTCTGGAAGGTTAGAATCAATCATTACAATTGGAGCATCTTTTTTCTTGCATTCAGTTAAAAATGAAACAGATTCCTCATAAAATATAGGCGCAAATAATAATCCGTCATAGTCAAGTTTTAAAACTTTAACGGCTGTTTTTTTAAACGATGTGATGTTGTAATCAAAAAAGAAATATTCAATTGTAACTCCAAAATTGGCCAATTCTTCAGCTGCTTTTGATACTCCAATAATAGGGGCTTGCCAATATTCTATATTTTCATTCTTTGGAAGAAAAACGGCAAATTTAAATTTCTTGTTGAAAGCTAAATTACTAGCAAAAATATTTTTTTTATAACCATATTCTTTAATTATAGAATTCACTTTGGCTATATTCTCTTCAGTTACTTGACCGCGATTATGTATTATTCTATCGACAGTTCCAACTGATACATTGGCAATTTCGGCTATTTTTTTTATTGTTATGATATCAGTATGTTTTTATGAGAATGTAAATTTATATTTTTTTTGATAGCT
The DNA here is from genome assembly GCA_945878515.1 of Flavobacterium psychrophilum. Taxonomy (GTDB): domain Bacteria; phylum Bacteroidota; class Bacteroidia; order Flavobacteriales; family Flavobacteriaceae; genus Flavobacterium; species Flavobacterium psychrophilum_I. The sequence goes on from CAMCTL010000093.1 coordinate 2,994, forward strand.
GACAATATTTTTTTTATTTTATAAATGAATCTCATTAAGTTAATATTTTTTATATATTTGCATTGTACGTGTGCGTGCACGAAATTATAAAAAGTATGTCAAAACGAATTGTAACATTTGGAGAAATATTGCTGAGGCTTTCTCCGCCTGGTCATTTAAGGATTGCGCAAGCAACATCATTTGATGTGTATTATGGTTGTGCCGAAGCTAACGTTGGTGCTTCATTGGCTAAATTTGGGCTTCCAGTCCAGTTTATTACAGCGGTGCCGCCCAATGAATTGGGAGAATCGTCTTTGAATATGTTGCGTTCTTTTGGTGTAAATCCAATCGCCTCGGTTCAAGGCAAGAGACTCGGGATTTATTATTTCGAACAAGGCGCATCTGAAAGACCTGGAAAAGTAGTTTACGATAGAGAAGATTCTTCTTTTTCGACCTTGAAAAAAGGAATGATAGATTGGGAAACCATTTTCAATGATGCGGACTGGTTTCATTGGTCAGGAATTACTCCGTCGCTCTCTCTTGATTTGGCCGAATTGTGCGAAGAAGCACTATTGGTAGCCTCAAGTAAGGGATTGATCATTTCTGCCGATTTAAATTACCGACCAACCCTTTGGAAATATGGAAAAATGGCCAACGAAGTAATGCCGAATTTGGTGAAACATTGCGACTTGTTGTTGGGTGGTATTGGCGAATCTGAAATAGTGTTGGGGGTTAAATCAGAACAAACCGATGCAGAAAATATCGTTTTTGCCAATTGGATGAAAGCATTTCCTAAATTGAAGACCGTCGTATCTACTCATAGAATGAATGCTAATGCTTCATCTAATGATATAAGTGCTTCTCTATGGAACGGAAAGGAATTGTTGCATTCGAGAGAATATAATGTATCGCACATTGTAGACAGAATAGGAGCAGGGGATGCCTTTATGGCTGGAATAATTTACGGATTGATCACTTGGCCCGAAGATCAGCAAAATGCTCTTGAATTCGCTATAGCAGCGACTTGTTTAAAACACTCCATTTCAGGCGACATTAATTTAGCTACCGTAAATGAAATACAAGCATTAATGGCCGGGTCAGGTGGTGGTAGAGTTTCAAGATAACAAATAATAAATAGCGAGATTAAGATTTTTAAATCGCTATTTTTTCAAGTATGCCAATAATTGGACGAAAATAAAGATTTATAAAAAAAGTAGGAATGAGTTGTAGCATTTGCTAAGGTAGTGCCAATGTTAGTATTGCAGGGATTTATAAGATTTTCACAAACATACAATTGATTGTCTTTTAGAGTGGTGGAGAATCAAATATAGCTGTTTCATTAGTAAATTATGGAAATCCGGCTTAAAATTCACTATCAAAGAGATGCTTTTTTAGTAACCTAAGATCGAGATTCTAAACATATTGGAGATGAAGTTTCTTGTTTAGTTGCAAGATAATTAAATAATTATGATTATAGATACATTAGCCAACGCGTCAAAATATTTTAGTTTGCATCCTGCATTTGCACAAGCATTTGATTACATCAATCAAAATGTTGTACCAACTCTTGTCGATGGAATTTATGAAACTCCAGAAGGTTTAATGGTGATTGTGAACAAGGGTATGGGAAAGACTGCCGAAGCAAGTCTGACCAAATTTGAGTGTCACGATAAAAATATCGACATACAATTTTGCGTAAAAGGATTAGAGACCTTCGGATGGAAACCAAGAGAAAAATGCGTAACACCTAATGGAAAGTATAATCAAGATAAAGACGTACGTTTTTTTAGCGATGCACCAGATCTATTTTTTCAACTAACAGATGGACAATTTGCCATTTTCTTTCCAGAAGATGTTCATGCGCCAATGATTGGAGAAGGCGAAATAAAAAAAGTAATAATTAAAGTTAAAATATAGATAATGAGCAAGATTCAAAATGTAATTGACGCTATCGTACAACAAGGAATGCTTCCCTTGTACTTTCATGCAGATGAAAATGTAACAATTGATGTATTAAGAGCGATTTACAGAGCTGGAATTAAAGCCGTTGAGTACACAAGCCGTGGTGATTCAGCCTTGAGCAACTTTACCAAAATGGTGGAAGTAAGAAATGACGAAATGCCAGATTTATTATTGGGTATCGGAACCATCAAAAACTTGCAGCAGGCTAAAGAGTATTATAAAGTAGGAGCCGATTTTTTTATCAGCCCCGGTTTTGTATCGGTAGTGGCAGATTTTTTAAAAACCGAAGGAATGTTATACAGTCCAGGCTGCATGACTCCAACAGAAATTATAGCAGCAGAAAATGCAGGAGTAAAATTCATCAAATTATTTCCTGGCAACATGCTAGGGCCAGATTTCTTGAGCGGTATTAAAGATATTTTTCCAAATTTATTATTTATGCCAACAGGTGGTGTGGATACCACCAAAGAAAATATAGGAGGTTGGTTTAAAGCCGGCGTTTCGGCAGTAGGAATGGGAAGCAAATTAATTAGCAAACAATTGATGGCGGACAAAGATTACGCAACAATTGAATCAGAAACCAAAGCCGTTTTGAGTTTGATAAATTACATAAAAAATAAATAGATGGTACGCCCATGACGGAATTTATTCCGACACACGGGAACATAAAAGTATAGGAGTTCCATCTTCCATTAATAAACAAATAAAATATACAGATGAAAACAGTAGTTATTACAGGTGCAGGCGGAGTTTTGTGTGGTACATTGGCAAAAGCATTGGCTAAACAAGGCTACCAAATAGCAGTTTTGGACTTAAAAAAAGAAGCAGCAGATCAAATGGCTAACGAAATAAATATAGCCGGAGGAAAAGCAATTGGCGTTGCCGCAAATGTATTAGAAAAAGAATCATTGGAAGCTGCCAAAAGAGAAGTCAACGAAAAGTTGGGAAGTTGCGATATTTTGATAAACGGCGCCGGAGGAAACCATCCGTTGGGCACCACATCAAATCCATTTCTATTGGAGGAGGACTTACAGAATACAACCGAAGGTTTCAAAACTTTTTTTGATTTGGATGCCGAAGGAATTAAGTTCGTTTTCAATTTAAACTTTATTGGAACTTTATTGCCAACGCAGGTTTTTTCTAAAGATATGATTGGCGAAAAAGGTTGCAGTATTTTGAACATTTCTTCAATGAATGCATTTACCCCTTTGACAAAAATACCAGCATACAGTGGCGCAAAAGCTGCGGTATCAAACTTTACACAATGGTTGGCAGTCCATTTTTCAAAAGTAGGGATTCGGGTGAATGCCTTGGCTCCAGGATTTTTCTTAACAGATCAAAATCGTACTTTATTGACAACTGAAAATGGTGAGTTAACACCTAGAGGGAATACCATCATTGGGCAAACCCCTATGGGAAGATTCGGCGAACCTGAAGATTTAATTAGCACTACGCTTTATTTATGTGATGACGCATCATCATTTGTGACGGGTGTGGTTATTCCTATCGATGGTGGTTTTAGTGCGTTTAGCGGAGTTTAAAAAAATAGTATTTAATAGCATAAATATAAAGTTATGGAACAAACATGGAGATGGTACGGACCCAATGACCCAGTAAAATTATCCGATGCGAGACAAGCCGGTGCAACTGGAATTGTTACTGCATTACACCACATTAAAAATGGACAGGCGTGGGAAGTGGACGAGATAATGAAGCGAAAAAACGAAGTGGAAGCGGCAGGATTAACATTATCTGTTATAGAAAGCATTCCAGTTCATGAAGACATCAAAAAACAATCGGGCGATTATTTGAAATATATAGAAAACTACAAGCAAAGTATTAGAAACTTGGCTACCTGCGGGATTAATATTGTTTGTTATAATTTCATGCCAGTTTTAGATTGGTCTCGTACTGATTTGTCCTATGAAATGCCTGATGGTTCTAAAGCGTTGCGTTTTGACATCAACGAATTTGCTGCTTTTGAGTTGTTTATTTTAAAAAGACCAGGAGCAGAAAATACCTATTCAGAAGCACAAAAAGCTAAAGCTAAGGCCACTTTTGAAAAGTTATCAGATGCCGATAAAGTGAAATTGCAACAAAATATTATTGCAGGTTTACCAGGTGCAGAAGAATCCTATACTGTGGAAGATTTCTTGAAAGTGCTTCACGGATATGACGGTATTGATGCCAATAGATTGAAAGAAAATTTATATTATTTCTTACGTGAAATCATTCCTGTAGCCGAAAGTGCAGGTGTTTTAATGGCTATTCACCCAGATGATCCTCCTTATCCAATTTTAGGTTTGCCTAGAGTGGTAAGTACCGAAGCTGATTTGATTCAATTATTAAATGCAATTGATTCACCTTCAAACGGATTTACCATGTGTACGGGTTCTTACGGCGTTATTGCGGAGAATGATTTGCCAGGAATTGTTGATCGTCATGGAGATAAAATGAATTTTATTCATTTAAGAAGTACCCAACGTGATGCCGAAGGAAATTTTTATGAAGCCAACCATTTAGAAGGCGATGTGGATATGTACGAAGTTGTAAAATCGATCCTAAAAAAACAAAAAGAAACAAAAAGAATCATTCCAATGCGTCCAGATCACGGACATCAAATGTTAGACGATTTGAATAAAAAAACAAATCCAGGTTATTCAGGAATTGGACGTTTGCGCGGACTTGCTGAATTAAGAGGTTTGGAAATGGGAATAGAAAAAAGTTTATTCTAAAATAAAATATGACTGAAAATATATTTATTACAGATGATTTTTTGTTGCACAGTGAGCCGGCACGGACACTGTATCACGATTTTGCCAAAGCACAACCCATTTTTGATTACCATTGTCATTTGTCTCCAAAAGATATAGCCGAAGACCGTCAATTTGAGAATTTATATCAGATTTGGATAGATGGCGATCATTATAAATACCGCGCGATGAGGGCCAATGGCGTGAATGAAAAATTCATTACGGGTAACGCTAGCGATTACGAAAAATTTGCTAAATGGGCAGAAACGGTTCCTTATACATTAAGAAATCCTTTGTACCATTGGACTCATTTGGAATTGAAAAATTATTTCGGAATAACAACTTTGTTGAATTCAGATTCTGCAGAAACGATTTACGACCAATGTTCTGATTTATTGAAAAAACCAGAATACAGTGTAAAAAATATTCTTCGAAAAATGAATGTTGCTGTTGTGGGAACAACCGATGACCCGACGGATGATTTGCGTTACCATAAACAATTGCAAGAAGACAAATTTGAAATTAGAGTTTTACCTTCCTTTCGACCAGATAAAGCAACCGAGATAGAAAAGGGTCAAGCTTTTGTGGATTGGATTCAAAAATTAGCAAAAACAGTGGGGCATTCCATTTCTGATTTTTCAATTTTAATAAAAGCACTTCAAGAGCGTCATGATTTCTTTCATGAAATGGGTTGTCGAATTTCCGACCACGGACATGCAAATTTCTATGGCGACGATTATACTGAAAGTGAAGTAAATAACATTTTTGCAAAAGCAATGAAAGGCGAATCAGTTTCTGTTTTGGAAATTAATAAGTACAAATCGGCTGTTTTGCTCGAATTGGCTTTGATGAATAAGGCAAAATCTTGGGCACAGCAATTTCACGTTGGCGCCATCCGGAACAACAATGCCAAAATGCTTCAAGACATTGGTTCCGATCAAGGATTTGATTCGCTTGGCGATTTGAACATGGCTGATAATATGAGCAAGTTCTTCGGAAGATTAAGCCAATGCGATGGGTTAACCAATACCATAGTTTATAATTTAAACCCTCGTGATAGTGAAATGTTTGCTTCGATGGCGGCAAATTTCAATGATGGCAAAGTTGTAGGAAAAATGCAATATGGAGCGGCTTGGTGGTTTCTGGATCAAAAAGATGGCATGGAAAAACAACTTAATGTGCTTTCTAACTTTGGTTTATTGAGCCGATTTGTTGGAATGGTTACCGATTCAAGAAGTTTCCTTTCTTTTCCTCGTCACGAATATTTCAGACGTATTTTGTGCAATGTTCTTGGCGACGAAATTCAAAAAGGAGAATTACCTAATGATATGAAGCTTATTGGCAATATGGTGGAGGCCATTTGTTACAAAAATGCAAAGGATTATTTTACCATCTAAACTACAGCAACGCTACTTTTATACAAGATATTAAACTTTTTTTTAACCAACTTAAAAAACCAATCCAATGACCGACACGAATAAAGCAATAGGAAAATACAGATGGACTATTTGCGGTTTACTCTTTTTTGCAACTACAGTAAATTATTTGGACAGACAAGTACTAAGTTTATTAGCACCAAGTCTATCAGAAGAATTCGGCTGGACCAATAGTGATTATGCCAATATTACGGCAGTATTTCAGTTTGTTTATGCCATTTCTATGCTTTTTGCAGGAAGAATAATTGATAAATTAGGGACTAAAAACGGATATATTTTGGCTATAGTGGTGTGGTCTTTAGGTGCTATAATGCATGCTTATTCATTGCCAATAGGGACTGCCTTTTCTACTGTTATGGTTTGGGTAGGCGTTGGCGCTGTACCAGTTTCTATTGCTGGTTTTATGTTATCACGAGCCGTCTTGGGGTTTGGAGAATCAGGGAACTTCCCTGCAGCAATCAAAGCTGTTGCTGAGTATTTTCCCAAAAAAGAAAGGTCGTTAGCAACTGGGATTTTTAACTCAGGATCTAATGTTGGAGCAATTTTGGCGCCATTGACAGTGCCAGTAATCGCATTGCATTATGGTTGGGAATTTGCTTTTATTCTTGTAGGAGCAATTGGGTTTTTATGGATAATTTTTTGGTATTTTTTATACGAAATCCCATCCAAACAAAAACGTTTGTCAAAAGCAGAGTTTGATTACATTCATAATGATGACGTAATAATTATCGATAAAGTTGAAGAACCGAAAGAAGAAAAGGTAGCGTGGGTTAAATTATTGGGTTACAAACAAACATGGGCTTTTGTTTTTGGAAAATTTATGACAGATGGAGTTTGGTGGTTCTTTTTGTTTTGGTTGCCTAAATACCTTGAAGCTCAATTTAATATGAAGGGAACAGATATTGTACTTCCACTTGCGGTTTTATACAGTATGACAATGGTCGGCAGTATTGGAGGCGGTTGGTTTCCAATGTATTTTATCAACAAAGGCTATAATCCTTATGATGGTAGAATGAAAGCGATGTTAGTTATTGCCTTATTTCCATTAGTAGTTTTGCTGGCTCAACCACTTGGTTATATCAGTTTTTGGTTGCCTGTTTTATTAATTGGAGTAGGAGCATCAGCTCATCAAGCGTGGTCTGCCAATATTTTTACTACCGTTTCGGATATGTTTCCTAAAAAAGCGATTGGTTCTATAATTGGAATAGGAGGAATGGCTGGTGGAATAGGAGGAGTGTTGGTTTCGAAAATGGGTGGTTATCTATTTGATTATTTCGATGGTTTAGGCCACATTCAAACAGGTTATACTATTATGTTTGTTTTTTGTGCCGTGGCCTATCTTATAGCTTGGTCTGTGATGAAAATGCTTGTGCCTAAATATAGTCCAATAGCAGATTTGTAATTTTAGTGATTTTTTTAGTTGCAGCTCCGAAGTTCTTCTTCGGAGCTTTTTTTAATGAACTGATTTCAACTTTTTGCATTTTATAGTAAATGAAAAAAGTTTACAGCACTTCATGTTAACCAAATTTAATAACAATAAAAAAATCAAAAATATGCTTCAATTAAATAAACGCAGGAATATTTATAATCAGGATTTATAACCTTAATCAGTTTTATTTTCATATCAGTTTCCTCCTTTAGAACTATAGAAAATAGGTAAAGATTTAAGTTACTTATTCTCTTTTTTGACTTATTGAGCATTTTAATTGCAACATTTTTTAGTGCGTAAAGTTATAAATCACATTAATTTTGACTATGCTTGCGGAACTCAAAATAAGGTGTAAGATAAACTACGACGCCCAATTACAAAAAAAATAAAACGAATTTGTTAAGAAGCTAGTTTTAGAAATGTAAATTTACCGATTGTAGTATAATTTTATGTTTTTAATTAGGACTGTTCAAGTCCGAAAGCGCCTCCATTTGTGGTTTCCTAGATATTGTTTTTGACATCTGTAAAGAGAGTTAATTGCGCTTATTTTTCTAGATAAGTGTTTAGTTTCCAAATCGAAATGCAGCAACTTTTACATTTAGATGGATAAACAGCTTATATTAATAGGACTATTTTCAAGAATTAATAATTAACGAGAACAAATAATAAAAAAATGCACACATCATACGAATCAAGATATGCTTCTAATCCACAGTCAGTAAAGCAATACAATACAAAGCAATTAAGAGACGAATTCTTGATTGATAATCTAATGAAAGAAGGTGAAATCAGGTTTGTCTATTCTCACTATGACCGATATATTGCTGGTTCAGCAGTGCCAACAAATATTCCAATTCAATTAGAATCCATAGATATTTTGAAAATGCCAAATTTTTTAGACAGAAGAGAAATAGGAATCATTAATGTCGGCGAAAATGGTGCTGTTATTGTCGAAGGTATCTCTTACGATTTGGGATTTAAAGATGCGCTATACATCGGAAGCGGAAATGTAGAAGTCATCTTTAAAAGTGATGATGCCAAAAAACCAGCTAAATTCTACATTAATTCGGCTCCAGCACATACGAATTATCCAACAAAAAAAGTGAGTTTGGCAGAAGCCAATAAATTGGAATTAGGCACCATGGAAACAGCCAATCATCGCACCGTAAATCAAATGATCATTGGCGGAATTGTGACTACTTGTCAATTACAAATGGGAATGACTGAATTAAAGCCAGGAAGTGTTTGGAACACGATGCCTTCCCATGTTCACGATCGACGAATGGAAGTTTATTTCTATTTAGATATCCCTGAAAACCAAGCCGTTTGTCACTTTATGGGAGAGCCGCAAGAAACTAGACACATTTGGATGAACAACCACCAAGCAGTTATTTCACCACCTTGGTCTATTCATTCGGGTTCAGGTACTAGCAATTATACCTTTATTTGGGGAATGGCAGGAGAAAACCTAGACTATGGCGATATGGATGTTTGTAAAATAAATGAATTAAGATAACGTAACGATTAAATAAGAATTATGTCGATTAACCTATTTGATTTAACGGGAAAAACAGCACTGATTACAGGAGGAGTTCACGGACTAGGAATGGCTATGGCAAAAGGACTAGGTCAGGCAGGGGCAAAAATTGTTGTCAACAGTCGTTCTTCACAAGAAACATTAGATCATGCTGTTGCTGCATACAAATCTTTAGGAATTGAAGCCTACGGCTACTTATTTGACGTGACTGACGAGGCTGCTGTTATTGCAAGTATCCAAAAGATAGAAGCCGAAGTTGGACCTATCGACATTTTAATAAACAACGCAGGAATCATTAAAAGAACTCCTATGATTGAAATGGAAGTGGAGGATTTTACCGCAGTAATCACCGTCGATTTAATTAGTCCTTTTATTGTTTCAAAAAATGTTGCCAAAGGAATGATTCAACGTGGTGGCGGAAAAATCATCAACATTTGTTCAATGATGAGTGAACTTGGAAGGAATTCAGTAAGCGCTTATGCTGCTGCAAAAGGAGGTTTAAAAATACTTACCAAAAATATGGCCACGGAATGGGCAAAATATAACATCCAAACTAACGGAATTGGTCCAGGATATTTTGCAACAAGCCAAACGGCTCCAATTAGAGTTGATGGTCATCCTTTTAACGATTTCATAATTAACAGAACACCATCAGCTCGTTGGGGTGAGCCTGAAGATTTGCAAGGTGCTGCCATATTTTTATCTTCAAAAGCCAGTGATTTTGTAAACGGCCACATTCTTTATGTAGATGGCGGAATTCTAGCTACCATTGGCAAACCTCATAACGAATAGTGATAATCGCTTGGCTATATTTATTTAAAAAAACCTTAGTATTGATTGTTTTAGTAATCTTTATTATTTCACCGATGATATAAAGATGCTTATAGTACAACCATTTTAAAATTACAATTGGTATAACATCTTGGGTTCTTTTAATAATTAAACTTAAGTACATGACAAAAATTAAAAAATATTGTTTTCCAAACGATTATGTCCAGTAAAAAAGAAATTAGACATGTAATCAAAGCTGTAATTTAAAACACTTGCAGCTCTTCTACTATGTTTTTAAACACTTATTTATTGATTTTTTGTAATGTTTAACTCGGGTTACATTATAAATATGACTAACAAACAACGTGTATAATTTATAAACTTGTCGTTGAATTGCTTTCGAAGATTGAGAAGCTTTACCGAGACCCTAAATTGTAAAATTTTCAGCGTCTCGATTTTGCACCTTTCCGATTGATGGATCAAGTCAAAAAGTTGTGGGGAAATAATAAAAAGTTGATTTTTGTATTTTTAAATTAGATAAAAATGCAAGATTCTTTTAGTGAACTTATCAAGTTATTATTACCAGAAATAATAGTAGACTATTTTGAACTGACTTCTTATGA
>CAMCTL010000094.1 GCA_945878515.1 Flavobacterium psychrophilum
GTTTGAACATAACCATTTTCTCTAGCAAAATCCACTTGATTCGCCATATAGGATTTCAGTTTTGGATATGTTGCATAATAAGCATCAATCAATTCGGCAGCTTCTTTTCTTGAAAGCGAAGTTTGATTAGAAAGTCCAAAAGCCGAAACACCATAAATAATTCCGAAGTTTACAGTTTTGGCGTTGCTACGTTGTTCTTTTGTGACTTCTTCCAATGACATGTTGAATACTTTGGCAGCTGTAGATTTGTGAATGTCTTCGTTGTTTTGAAATGCTTTGATCATATTTTCTTCGCCAGATAAGGCTGCAATAATCCGCAATTCTATTTGGGAATAATCCGCAGAAAGCAAAGTATAATTTTCATCACGAGGAACAAATGCCTTACGAATTAAACGTCCTCTTTCAGTACGAATTGGGATGTTTTGCAAGTTGGGATTATTAGAACTCAAACGACCTGTTGCAGCAACCGTTTGCATGTAATCGGTATGAACTCGACCTGTTTTGGCACCCACTTGATTTGGTAAAGCATCAATATAAGTAGTTTGCAATTTCACCATTTGGCGCCATTCGAGAATATCCCGAACAATTTCGTTGTCATTGGCTAAATAACTTAAAATCTCCTCTCCTGTGGCATATTGACCGGTTTTGGTTTTCTTTTGTTTGGCTCCACCAATCTTTAATTTGTCAAACAAAATATCGCCCAATTGTTTTGGCGAAGCCAAATTGAATTTCTCGCCAGCAGTTTCATAGATTTTTTGTTCTAAAGCACCACTTTCTTTCGCCATTTCAATCGACATCGATTGTAAAAAGGGAACATCAAGGTTTATTCCTTCCAATTCCATTGCTGCTAAAACGGGAATCAACGGAATTTCTATTTCATCAAACAATTTTTTAGTTTCGGCTTTGTCTAGAATTGGGCTGAAATTTTGTTTTAACTGAAAAGTTACATCAGCATCTTCGGCAGCGTATTCTTTGATTTCTTCCAAAGCTACATCGCGCATCGATTTCTGTCCTTTTCCTTTCTTTCCAATTAAATCTTCAATAGATTTAGGAGAATATTTTAAATAGGTTTCACTTAAAATATCCATATTGTGGCGCATATCAGGATTAATCAAATAATGCGCAATCATCGTATCGAACAACTTTCCTTTGATTTGGACTCCATAATGCGACAAGATTTTCAAATCATATTTGATGTTTTGACCAATTTTTTCGATGTTTTCACTTTCGAAAAAAGGTTTGAATTTGTCTGCCAAAATTTGTGCTTCCTCTTGATTTTCAGGAAAAGGAACGTAAAAAGCTTTTCCCTTTTCAAAGGAGAATGACATCCCAACAAGTTCCGCATTCAAAGCATCAATTCCCGTAGTTTCCGTATCAAAACAAACCGAAGTTTGGTTCATTAAATTTTGTAAAAGTAATTTCACAGCAAAATCGCCTTGGATACTTTGGTAAAAATGCTCGGTGTTTTCCAATGTTGCATAATGTGAACTCGATTGTACTTCGCCACTTTCTTCATCCGAAAAACCAAATAAATCAAATTGCTCGTCATTTGTTTTTTTAACGGGAGCTTTTTTCTTTGCTATTTCTTCATTGCCATTGTCATTGTCATTGCTATTGTAGAGCTTATCAAACTGCGCTTTCATCTGGCGAAATTCCAATTCCTGAAACAATTCATCCGTTTTTTCAACATCAGGTTTAGACAATTCGTAGTCACTTTCATTAAATTGAACTGGGCAATCTAAAAGAATTGTGGCTAGTTTTTTGGATAAAATACCTAAGGCCGCATTTTTTTCTATTTTGTCTTTTAAAGCCCCTTTTAGTTTATCTGTGTTTTCCAAAAGGTTTTCCATTGAGCCAAATTCTTTCAGCAATTTTTTGGCGGTAACTTCGCCAACGCCTGGCAATCCTGGAATATTATCGGCGGCATCGCCCATCATTCCAAGGAAATCGATCACTTGTTCTGGTCGTTCGATTTCGAATCGTTTCAAAACTTCTGGAATTCCCCAAATTTCAATATCGTTCCCCATTCGAGCCGGTTTGTACATAAAAATATTTTCGGAAACCAATTGGGCAAAATCCTTGTCAGGTGTCACCATAAAAACTTGAAAGTTCTGCTTTTCGGCTTGTTTGGCCAAAGTTCCAATTAAATCATCGGCTTCAAAGCCCGCAACTTCAACAATTGGAATGTGCATTGCCTTCAATAACGCCTGAATATACGGAACAGCAATTTTTATGGCTTCGGGAGTTTCGTCGCGATGGGCTTTGTATTCTTGATACATTTCGTAACGGTAATCGCTGCCGCTTTTGTCGAAAGCTACGGCCAAATGGTCGGGTTTTTCTCGTTTGATAACATCCATTAAGGCATTCATAAAGCCCATAATGGCTGATGTGTCCATTCCCTTGGAATTGATTCGTGGGTTTTTTATAAAGGCAAAATAACCGCGGAAGATTAAAGCATAAGCATCGAGCAGGAAAAGGCGTTTTTGTGACATTGAAGTAATTTTTGAGGTGTAAAAATAACAAACAAATCTTCATTTCGTGAAGTAAATTTAATCAATAATCACTAAAGACTATAATCTAAAAAAACATCTTCGCTTTTTGCGTTAAATTTTTTCTAACAAAATCATTTTCTGCATTCATTCTTCGTTAATTTGTTAAAAATTTTAAAAAATGGCATTTCGTTGGTTGATTCTTTTTCTTGTTCTAGCAATAATTGAACTATATGCTTATCAGGCAGTAAAAACTATAGTAAAAACAAAACCAGTTTTAGTTTCCTATCAAATCATAAGCGCGCTGATTTTGATTTACATTATTTATTCTTTCACTCAATTCGACCGAAAAATCGGTCAGACAAGCCAATCAATGCAAACTATGGGTTTGTTGCTTATAGTGTATATTCCTAAAATCATTTTGACCCTATTTCTATTGGGAGAAGATATTTTTAGATTGGGTTATGGAGCACTAAATCATTTTGTAAGGTTCAGTGACAGTGATGATTTTCTTCCCTCAAGACGAAAATTTGTAAGCCAAATTGGATTGGGTCTTGCTGCTGTCCCATTTTTTTCCTTGATATATGGCATCACAACCGGAAAATACAATTACAAAGTAATCAAACAAGCTATTTTTTTTCCAGATTTGCCTGATTCTTTTGATGGTTTGACTGTGACGCATATATCTGATATTCATAGTGGAAGCTTCGATAACCCTGAGAAAATTAATTATGCCATAGATTTAATTAACGAACAAAACTCGGACTTAATTTTGTTTACAGGCGATATTGTAAACACCCACGCCACAGAAATGCACCCTTGGATTGAAACCTTCAAAAGGATAAAAAAACACAAATACGGCAAGTTTTCTATTCTTGGTAATCACGATTATGGCGAATATGTAACTTGGTCAACACAGGATGAAAAGGAAAAAAATTTTCAAGAAATAAAAGATTTGCATCAGCAGATTGATTTCAAATTAATGTTGAACGAAAATACTTTGATAGAAAATGGAACCGATAAAATTGCCCTGATTGGTGTTGAAAATTGGGGCGTAAATTTCAAAAAAGCGGGCGATCTAAAAAAGGCTTCTAAAGGATTATCCAAAGAAGATTTTAAAATTTTGATGAGCCATGACCCAAGTCATTGGGATGCAGAAGTAAACAAGCACGATAAAAATTTCCATTTGACCTTATCTGGTCACACGCATGGAATGCAATTTGGTATTGAAATTCCTGGAATTCTTAAATGGAGTCCAATTCAATATTTGTACAAACAATGGGCTGGATTGTATGAAAATGCTGGAAGATATGTTTATGTTAACCGAGGTTTTGGATTTCATGCTTATGCTGGCAGAGTTGGAATTATGCCAGAAATTACGGTAATTCAGCTAAAAAAAGCTAAGAATATAGCATAATTCGTTTAAAATGCTACATTTGTAAAATAATTGCTATTTTCAATCAATTTAAAAAATTAAATTCATTGGTTTTATGTCAAAATTTGGAGAACTTATTAACACCCAAGTCCCTGTTTTAATAGACTTTTACACAGATTGGAACGAATCCTCTGTATCGATGCATCCCGTAATTAGAGATGTGGCGGCTGCTTTGGGCGATAAAGCCAAAGTTATTAAAATTGATGTCGATAAAAATCAAGAATTAGCCGAAGCATTACGAATCAAGGGGCTTCCCACATTAATGATTTATAAAAAAGGCCAAATGATTTGGAGACAATCTGGAGAATTAGATGCCAATTCTATAATTACTTTAGTACAAGAACAAATTTAATCTAGTCATTTCGAAGTCTTGATAATAAATGTGCAAAGTGTTTAGTCTTCTTTAATTGAATCGCAAACAAACCCTTTTTCTTTAAAATATCTTAAGGCTTTTGGTAAAGTATATTCCAAATTTGGAAATGCTTTTAAACTGTCATGAAAAACAATAATACTTCCAGATTTTGTGTTTTTTATAACGTTATCTAAGCATTTTTCTTTAGAAATTGAGCTATCAAAATCCGCGCTCAAAACATCCCACATAATTATTTTATAACCTAGTTGTAGGAGTTTTTTAGTTTGCGAAGCCTTGATTTTTCCGTAAGGTGGTCTGAAGAGTTTGTTGTTTATTGTTTGTTGTTTGTTGTTTTCAGCCTGACCACTAACTACTGACCACTGAGTGCTATTTTCTATGTATTCTTCGGTTGAGGTTTTCCAACCATTTAAGTGATTGAAAGTGTGGTTTCCAATAGCATGTCCTTTTGCAATGATTCTGTTAAAAATTTCAGGATGCTTTTTGATATTGTCGCCAATGCAAAAAAAAGTGGCTTTAAAATCGTATTTTTCTAATTGTTCCAAAACCCATTCAGTGATTTCGGGAGTTGGACCATCATCAAAAGTGAGGTAGATTTTGTTTTCTGTATTTGGAATATCCCAAACATATTTTAGAAATAATTTTTTTATTAAACGGTTTGTTTTGATCCAATAGAAATTCATTGTAGGTGTTTTATCAAATGGACTAAAAACAAATTAATCAATTCTAATTGTTCTTGATTTTTTAATGATTTTCGGGGATCGACTACCGTGAAAAGCTCTCAAAACCTCAATTCTTGCAGGCGTAATTCTGTAAATGATGAGGTAAGAACCAAAAATAATATTGCGGTATTTTTTAATTTGGTTTCCAGATGGCGACAATTTGGATGGAGTAAATAGTAAAAATCAAGATTACGAGTCACATTTAATAGTTCTTCGAAAAATGATAATGCTGCATTTTCGCCAAAAGTAGCTTCGCCATATTCAAAGATAGCTTGAATATCCTTGTAATAATAATCTGATTTGACTACTTTTTTCTCTGCAATCTCCATTGTTCGAATTTAGTTTTGAACTCTTCTAAAGTATAAAATTCTCCTTCTTCGGCCTCCTTAATCAAAGAAGCAAATTTCTTTTGAGACATTGGTTTGCCTGGAGTGGCAAGATTGTTAGTGTTTTCATTTTTCGTTTTCATGACAAGTATCTTTCTTATTTTCAAAAGTATAAAATTATTTCAAATAAATCATTCTTTTGGATAATTCATATAATAGGTTTGAAAATATATTTGCTATATAATTTTGCTCATTGCAGCATTTTTTTCTTTTTCACCCAAAAAAAAGTAGCGTTATTTTTCGATAGCGCTACTTTTTATTTAGAAATTCAAAATTTGTTACTCTCTCTCCCGCTCAAAACGGTCAAACATTTTGATATAGGTATTAAATGTTGGTCGGCTCTTGTTGTACAGTTGTACGTCGCCACTTTCTTTCATTACTGTAAGTAAACTTCTATATCGTTCGATGTCAGTAATAATATCAATGGCTAAATCTACTTGGTCTTCAGCGCTTAAAGTGCCATAATAATTTAAGTTTTCTTTGTATTTGCCTATCAATTTTTCTAGAAGTTGTTGTGCTTTCTTTTTTTCGCCTACTTCATAGTAGCCTCTTGCAAAAGGTTCTACCATCGAGTAATAACCAAATTTCTCAACTGGCATTTCTGTCAGCGACAGTTCGATTACTTTTTTTGCTTTTTCTAACTTTCCTTCCGCAATCAGTTTGTCCATTAATCTGGATAGAATCGACCGATAAGAAATACTGTTTTTTTTAGTTTCAGGATCGTGATAAATATCGCCTTTGCTATTACCCCAATCCCATTTCATTACTATAGAATACATTTTATCAGAATCAAGTCCCCCCATATCCATTGGGCTGGTGTCTTTTTCCATTTTGGTTTTTATTGGAACTAATTTGTAAATCATTCCTTCTAGTTGCAGGTAGTTTTTCATCCACAAATAATCCTCATCATCAAATGCACCTGGACTAAAATAGATTGGTCTTTTCCAGTTGTTATTGGCTACAAGATCAAGCATCATCAAACGGTTTTTGTATAAAGCGCTTCCTTTGATTTCAATATCAATATAAGAAACAATGGAATCATTAAATTTCGTGGCAACAACTTTATTTTTGATAATATTGTTTTTGTCCACAGGAATCCTGATTTTATTCGTTGGATAAAAATGTATTGTTTGTCCGTTTTGCATTTCAACAATCGACTTCGGGTTTTTAATAAAATCGATAAAATCTTTAATTTCCCAACGACTTTCTACTTTAGGAATATGTGCAGTGTAGTCTAATTTATCTCCCACATATTCGTCGTGAACAAATGAAATAGGCAACGGATTGGATTCGTAGGTTTTGGTTTTCATTTGATCAATATACCAATCGGTCATAAATAGACTCGTGTTTACAATCTTAACATCGGTTCTAATGTGTTCAATTTCTTGAGCATACCAAAGTGGGAAAGTGTCATTGTCGCCAATGGTAAACAAAATCGCATTCGGATCACAAGATTCTAAATAGGCTTTCGCCAATGCTGTAGCAG
Organism: Flavobacterium psychrophilum; assembly: GCA_945878515.1. Lineage (GTDB taxonomy): Bacteria > Bacteroidota > Bacteroidia > Flavobacteriales > Flavobacteriaceae > Flavobacterium > Flavobacterium psychrophilum_I. The sequence continues at coordinate 6,889 of CAMCTL010000094.1, forward strand.
TGTATTTCTCGGATCGATCGTGATCGTCCCAATTTTGGAAAGCCATAAGGCTTGGAACGGCCAATAAACTTGCGCCAACAATTAATCCGCCAGCAATTTTTGGCGCTAGATATTGCTGAAGTGTTTCATACAAGGAATACACTCCGAAACCTATCCAAATAGCAAAAACATAAAACGAACCCACCAAAGCATAATCTCTTTCTCGAGGTTCAAAAGGTCTTTCGTTTAGATAAACTTTTAAGGCAAGACCCATAAATAGGAACAAAACCAGAAGAACGTAGAAACTTTTTCGGTCTCTACTGGCGTGATACATTATACCGATAAGTCCAAAAATTAAGGGTAAAAAGAAATAAGCATTTCGTCCTTTATTGTTCAACACATCCGAAGGTAAGTTTTGTTGTTTGCCCAAATGCAATTCGTCTATAAAAGGAATACCACTGAGCCAGTTTCCGTCCTGATAGTCATATTTTCCTTGAATATCGTTTTGGCGTCCAACGAAATTCCACATCAAATAGCGAAAATACATATAGCCAAACTGATATTCAACCATAAACCTCAAATTATCTATAGTAGCGGGTTTTTCAACAATCAAATAATCGCTATACGTTTTTAAAAATTTCACATAATCCTCGGTGTCCAATTGCTTTTGAGCATATCCTTTTCTAAATTCGGCAACCGTTTTTTCAATTTCATTTCTCAACTGCGCTGTGGCTTGAGCCAAATCTTCTTCTGAAAGTTGCTCTGGATCTACACCATATTTTGATAAATCTTCCTCGAAAGGATAGTTAGGATTTACTTTAAATTCTGGTGGATTGGTGAAACTGATATAATTAGCAATATTGTCGCCACTCCATAATCTTGGTAGAAAAGTTTTTTGATTGTCATCGCTATTTTGCTCCGCATTTTTGAAATTATTTACAATAATATATTTGCCTGTTTTATAATCTCTTTCATAATTTGGCGCCTTATCAAGATAAGGGTTTTCTTCATCCAATCCAGCAAAAGCTTCGGTGTACTGTGGGCCGTAAAACAATGGGTTTGTGCCGTATTGTTCCCTGTTATAATAAGCCAAAACTTCTCGTGCATCTGATGGTTTGTTTTCGTTGATTACTGTATTTGCATTTGCACGAATAGGCAACATCATCCAAGTCGAAAATCCTATCAAAATGAAAAGAATGCATAAAACTAGGGTGTTTGCTTTTATCAATCCTTTGTTACGGGTGTATTTTAGACTAAAATAAAAGAATGCTATAAGCAATAAAACCGCAAAAATTGTTCCTGAATCGAACGGCAATCCTAGCTCGTTGACCATAAATACTTCTGTTTTACCAAAGAAAGCCATTGTCAAAGGCAATAATAATTTGAAAATAAACAATAAAATGGCAACAACTACAACATTCGCAATGATAAAATTTTTGATTGTAACTTCTTTATAATGTTTGAAATAATAAAGAAAACCAATAGCTGGAATGGTTAATAACGCCATAAAATGCACTCCAAAAGTAAGGCCAACAACTAGAGAAATAATCAACAACCATTTGTTCCCTTTTGGCGAATCCATATCTTGTTCCCAACGCAATCCCAACCAAAAAAGCAAAGCGATGAAAAGCGAGGCCATAGCATAAACCTCCGCCTCAACAGCACTTGCCCAAAAACTATCCGAAAAAGTAAATGCCAAAGCACCCACAAAAGAACTTCCAAGAATTACAATAGCATTATTTTTATTGACCTCAGAATACTGCGAAATAATTTTTTTCAGAATCATCGACGAAGACCAAAATAGAAATAAAATCGTAAATGCACTAGAAAAAACCGACATCATATTAACCATCAAAGCAATATGATTGTCATCAATTGCAAACATAGAAAAGAAGGCGCCAATCATTTGATACAATGGCGCTCCAGGCGGATGGCCTACTTGTAGTTTTGCGGATGTGGCAATGTATTCTCCACAATCCCAAAAACTCATTGTGGGTTCAACGGTTAAAGTATAGGTTATCAATGCGATTGCAAATACAAACCAACCCGTAATTGTATTCCATTTATTGAAATTAAATGTTGTCATATTTATATTCTAGGATTTATTTTTTCGAGATACAAAGAAAATGTTTTTTTACGGAAAGACACGTGCATTAGCAAAAATTTCAAAAACAAATTGTGATGATTCTTATTAGTTGAATTTGAATTATACTAACCTTAAAAATCGCATTTTATTTTATTTGAATAAAAAAAGATTAAAAATTTGCAGAAATTAAAATTTGTACTAAATTTGCACTCGCTTAACGGCAAAGGAATTGGTCTATGGTGTAATGGTAACACAACTGTTTTTGGTGCAGTCTTTCTAGGTTCGAGTCCTAGTAGACCAACAAAAAAACCTCTCAAACAATGAGAGGTTTTTTATTTAGTAGAAAAAGGAAATATTATATTTTGAAAGTCATTATTGGTTTTGACGCATGATTAACTATGTCCTCGCTAATGCTGCCGTTAAAAAAATGAGCCAATCCTGTTCGCCCGTGGGTACAGATTCCTATCAAGTCCGCATTTACTTCATTTGCAAAATTAACAATGCCATTTTCTATATTAGTATCATTATAAATATGGCTAGAATAGTTTTGAAGTTCAAAATTGGATACGAAATTCTTTATTTTTAATTCGGTAGCAGCTGTTGTTTTGAAGCTTGCAGGAGAACAAATTGTCACTAATGATAGTTTTGATTCAAATATTTTTGCAAATGTTAGCATTTTTGCAAACGGTTCTTTAGATTCCTCTGAAAAATCGCAAGCAAAAACAATATGATTTGGTTCAAACTGCGCTTCTTCTTTCTTAATAACCAAAACTGGAATTTTAGAATGTCGAACAATTTTTTCAGTATTAGAACCTACTAGCAATTCTTTAAATCCAGATGTTCCATGCGACCCCATAATTATTAAATCTACATTGTTTTTTGCGGCAGCATCGATAACGCCTAAATCAACTTTATTGAATTCGATGGATTCCAATACTTCGATTCCCACAAGAAACTCGGAATCCATTAATTGTTCAAGTTTATCTATAGCTTTGTTTTTAAAAAAAATAATCTCAGGAACGCTATTGCTATCGCCAAAAGGATCATTTGATAAATGCGGCATCTCCAAGATGTGCAAAAGAATGATTTCAAAATTGTTTTTTCTAGCAATTTTTGCTGCTACTTTTAATGCTTCAACTGAATAGTCAGAAAAATCGATAGGTACTAAAATACGTTTCATAGATAATTTTTTTTTAAATTATTTGATAAATTCAACATCAAAATCCAATGGAATAAAACTACAATTTTTTTTTACATAAAACAAACATTTTTGATTTAAAAAAAATAACACTACATTTGCGCAGTTATTTACTAAAAAATTAGATAATGAGGGAAGCAATGCTTCCCTCTTTTTATAAAATATGACATTTAAAGAAAAAGTAAACGGCTTGGTAATTGAGGGATTGTTAGAAAAGCCATCAATTTTCCTTATTGATTTGAACATAACGGATAATTTCAAAATTATCGTGAACTTAGATGGCGATAATGGAGTAGCTTTGCAGGATTGTATTGATATTAGTCGATTTATAGAAAATAATTTAGATCGAGAAGAGCAAGATTTTTCTTTAGAAGTAGCGTCAGTAGGCATAGGATCACCATTAAAAATGATACGACAATACAAAAAGAACGTTAGCAGAACATTAATTGTGAAATTAGAAACAGAAACTATTGAAGCAGAATTAGTTGAAGCTAATGATAATTTTATAATTTTGTCGTGGAAAGCAAGAGAGACCAAAAAAATTGGAAAAGGAAAAGAAACAGTTCTAAAAAGACTGGAAATACCCTATATAGAAATTAAGGAAGCAGTTGTTACAGTAACATTTTAATTAGATAGTTGGCATGGAAAATTTAGCATTAATCGATTCATTTTCAGAGTTTAAAGACGATAAACTTATTGATCGTGTAACGCTTATGGCGATTTTAGAAGATGTGTTTAGAAATGCATTGAAGAAAAAATTTGGATCAGACGATAATTTCGATATTATTATCAATCCTGATAAGGGCGATATGGAAATCTGGCAAAGAAGGGTTATCGTTGCAGATGATGATGTAGATTTAGATCATTTGGAAATTTCACTTACAGATGCTCGTAAAATTGAGCCTGATTTTGAAATTGGTGAAGAAGTTTCTGAAGAAGTAAAGTTAATAGATTTAGGAAGAAGAGCTATTTTGGCTTTAAGACAAAACTTGATTTCGAAAATTCATGAACACGACAATACTAATCTTTACAAACAATTTAAAGATTTAATTGGCGAAATTTATACTGCCGAAGTGCATCACGTTCGTCCAAGAGTTGTTATCCTATTAGATGATGATGGCAATGAAATTGTTTTACCAAAAGAAAAACAAATTCCATCTGACTTTTTCCGCAAAGGAGATAACGTTCGTGGAATCATTGAAAGCGTTGAATTAAAAGGTAATAAACCTCAGATAATTATGTCAAGAACTTCAGAAAGGTTCTTAGAAAAATTATTCGAACAAGAAATTCCAGAAGTTTTTGATGGTTTGATTATGGTGAAAAATGTAGTTAGAATTCCTGGCGAAAAAGCAAAAGTAGCCGTTGATTCTTATGATGACAGAATTGACCCTGTTGGTGCTTGTGTTGGAATGAAAGGATCTCGTATTCACGGAATAGTTCGCGAATTAGGAAATGAAAATATTGATGTAATTAACTACACCAGCAATATTCAATTGTTCATTACAAGAGCGTTAAGTCCCGCAAAAGTTTCTTCTATTAAGATTAATGAGGACACCAAAAGAGCAGAAGTATTCCTAAAATTAGAAGAAGTTTCTAAGGCAATTGGTAGAGGAGGTCACAATATTAAGCTAGCCGGACAATTAACTGGTTATGAACTAGATGTCATCCGAGAAGGAGATGTAGCTGGTACTGTTGCAGATGACGACGATGTTGAATTAACGGAGTTTTCAGATGAAATTGAAGATTGGGTTATTGAGGAATTTGCGAAAATTGGTTTGGATACAGCAAAAAGTATTTTGAAACAAGACGTAAATGATTTAGTTAGAAGAACAGATTTAGAAGAGGAAACTATTCTGGATGTAATGAGAATTTTAACAGAAGAATTTGACAGTTAGTCAAGTCTTTTAAAAATAAATTTTGAACCTTATTTTATTTCTCTAGGCGAGATTTACTTTGAGGAAAAAATAAAAAAATCTTCCTTACTTTCCTCTAAATTGTAGAGGAATAGAGTTAGAAAAAAATGAAATATTAAAAAGGTTTTATGTCCGAAGAGAAAGTTATTAGAATAAACAAGGTTTTAAGGGAATTTAATATTTCTTTAGAAAGAGCTGTGGATTACCTTAAAGATAAAGGTATTGCTATTGTATCAAATCCCAACACAAAAATTTCTGATGCAGAATATAACATTTTGCAAAATCAATTTGCGGGAGACAAAGGCAACAAAGAGGCTTCTAAAGAGGTAGGTGAGGAAAAAAGGAAAGAAAAAGAAGCGTTGCGAATTGAAAGAGAGAAAGAAGTTGAGGATAAACGCAAACAAGACGAAGAACGTCAGAGAAATCAGGAAGTTATAAGAGCAAGGGTCAATCTTTCCGGTCCTGTTCATGTGGGGAAAATAGACCTTAATCCTAAGAAAATTATTCCTGTTCCCGCACCAGAGCCAGTTGTTGAAAAAATTACGACTCCAGTAACTGAAACTCCTAAAGTAAAACCAGAATATAAAGAACCTATTCAAAAAGAATCTCTTCCTAAGGAACCTATTCAAGATATAATTGCTACAGAAAAAACTGTTATAGAAAAAACTGTTGCAAAGAACATTGAGTTTAAACCTGTAGCTGAGAAACAAGAAATAAAAAAAGAGGTTGCGCCAATCCAAAGAGAAATTCCCGAAGTGGTGCAAGCTACTGTTGAGGAATCAATTACTACAAAATACACCAAATTATCAGGTGCTACTTTGACGGGTCAGACCATTGACTTATCACAGTTTAATAAGCCTAAAAAGAAAAAGGAAGAACCTAAAATTACGCCTAATAAACCAGGAACTCCTGCTGCTCCAGGAAGTGCAGCAAACAATGCTAATAAAAATAAGCGTAAAAGGATTGCTCCAAAACCAGGTGCGCCAAGACCTCCTGCAACTCCGGGAGTTCCAGGTGCGCCTAATCCAAATAAAATTGTTCCAAATGCCGGCGGTGGTGGATTTAATGCCAATAGAGGAGCTAGACCTGGCTTCGTAAAAGGAGCAAGGCCAGCAATTACTGCCAAAGTTGAGCCTACCGAAGAAGAAGTTAAAAACCAAATTAGAGAGACTTTAGAGAAACTGCAAGGAAAAGGCGGCAAATCGAAAGCGGCTAAATACAGAAGAGACAAAAGAGATACACACCGTCAAAAATCAGATGACGAACAAAGAGCTTTAGACGAAGGTAGCAAAACCATCAAAGTTACCGAGTTTGTAACAGTTGGTGAAATCGCAATTATGATGGATGTGCCAATTACTAAAGTGATTGG
>CAMCTL010000095.1 GCA_945878515.1 Flavobacterium psychrophilum
ATTTGCAGATGCCTCTAAAATCTGAAAATCTATTCCTTTTGATTTTAAAATATAAGCGGCATATAGCCCTGCTGCACCTGCACCAATAATTACAACCTTTCCGTCATAGCGGATATCTTCAAATAAGGTGTCTTTTTCGCAAGCATGAAGAAATGTTGAAGGAATTAAAAGTCCGCCAATTGAGAGTAAAGTTGATTGTTTAATAAAATGTCGTCTATCCATTTTGTTAAGATTGTTGTCGGCATTGTTTGTCCTTTTAGGGTCGCCGCTACTTTGAGATTGCAAAAAAACCTGATAATCCTGATAACAAATATACTAAAATTCTTGTAAGAAAAGTAAAGATTTTGTCTACTTAACAATGCAACAGATTCAAGGAATTTCAAATGTTTAACGCTGGTTTCATTGTTCGGCTTGCAGCCGCAACGAACCCTTAACTGTTATGAGAAGTGCTAAGGTTTTACTCTAGTAATTTTATTATCTTTTAGGATCACAAGTTCACTGTTCATTTTCTTTTTGAACTCAATTAATTTGTCGTAAACTTTATCCATTCCTTCCAAAATTTTGGTTTGGTTCGGTGTCATTTTATGTGTTTCCATGATAATAGTTTTTAAGTTTATTGAATTTGGTTTCGCTAAAAATATCGATTTCAGTTTCTAAAGTTTTTTTAGCAATCAAATCGTGTTTTCCTTCTTAGTTATCAAATATCATTACTTCATCAGCAATTGGAAGATAAATTTCAAACAGGTTTTTTATTCCATTTAAATATCTACGTTTTTATAACTTCAGTTTCAATATTATGTCCACCTTCTAAAACTCTTGTTTTAACTTTTTCAATTGCTAACTCTACATTTTGAAGCCAAAAGAATAAAAGAGTAACGTTTTAGTTTTTGCTTTTCGCTTCTACAATTTTTGATTTATAGCTTTTAGTTGCTAATGTAGTTTCAAAAGCAAAGTTTTTATTGGTTTCTAAAAGTTCGTTTATTCTTTTCAGCATTATTCTTCCAGCTTCGAAGGAAACTTTTTCCGGTTGAAAAGGCGACAAACCTTTAGCGATTTCATCTGCGTTTACAAATTCTTTACAATCTAATATCTCAGGCAATATAGTAAAAGAAGCAGTCGTCTTTCCAGCTCCGTTACAACCTGCAATTTTTCATAGTTGCAAATGTAATTAATTCAATTTTTAACCGCTATTTCTTGGTTACGAATTTTTCAAAGCATTTCTCACAACGGTTGATGCTAGTGCTCGTATCGGTTTATGGAATTTTTTATTTCCATTATGTATTAATCGAAGTTATGAAAAGTAAACAAACAATTTACCGAAAAGTAGCCTTGGGTTTTTGCATTTGTTGTCGGAAGTGTTTTTATGCAGCGTCGATTACAATTTTTTTAATCAATACAATTTGTCCTAAATGATAATAACTATGCTCAATCATAGCGTCAATGTTTCTTTGAAAGGTTCCGTACTTTTCCTCTACAAAAATTTGTTTTAGTTTTTCATTTGACATTTGCTCAATCAAGTTTGCAAATTCTTCACTGTCTGTCCAAAATTTTGACAAAAAAGTTTCCCAATCATTTTGAGATGCAATAGATGGAAAATCAAAACTAAATTTGTCTTTAATATCAAGTGTTCCACCTTTCAAAACACTTTTTATTCCATTGATATAATAATGAATATGTTGGGCTAAAACAGCAATTGTGTTTAAAGATTCCAATTTGGTTGTTGCTATTTGCCAATTTACGTTCGATAGTTGGTCTTTAAAATTTGTATTTGCTATCCAAGTACCATTTAGAATAACTTCTCTAAAGCGATTAGCTAGTTGATGATTTTCCATTTGTTCTTTTTTCTAAATATTTCAGCTACTTTCAAACTGCGAAAAAACCTCACAATCCTTCCAACAAATATATTAAAAACACCTGTAAGAAAAATAAAGATTTTGTATATTTTACGATGCAACAGACCCAAGGAATTTCCCTTTAAAAGCGGCAAGTACACAGCTTAAAAGACACCATCAGCCAACACAATCCGGTTCGATTTATCGACGCTTTTGTGACTAGCATTTACCGAAATCGCTCCAAAAAAAAGAGGCTCATTTGCTTCTTGATCCCGATAGCTATCTGGGAACTCTATTTGTCTGAATGAAATCCAATAGTATTGCCCTCTGTATCCATTGCAACCGAGCAAAAACCGTGTTCTCCAATAGGAAACTTGTCTTGCAAAACTTTTCCGCCTGCTTTTTCAACTCTTGCAGTTTCAACTGCACAATCTTCGCAAGTGAAGTAAACCAATGTTCCACCTGTTCCGGGTTTCATTTCGCTTGTCTTACATAAAGCTCCGCTAATATTGTTTTCACCTTGTGCCCAAGGAAAACTTAACATTTCCAAGTCTCCAAATTCGCCTGGTGCTTGCATTGGAATCATCTCTATTTGTAAAACGGCCTCGTAAAACATTTGAGCTCTGCTCATATCTTCTACATAAATTTCTACCCAAGTAAATGGGTTTTTTATTTGTGTTGTCATGCTTATTTTATTTAATAATTATTTTTATCGTATTATTTTGTTGTTTTATTGATTAACCAAATTAGGATAGCGTTTATCAGTGTCAATATTGTGAAAAACTTTTCAAAGGTTGTTTCAGCAAAAACATTACCAATAGTGTTAAGTACAAAAATTCCAAAGAAAACCCACAAAATTGTGGTTACTGCTTTCCCCCCTAAAACATAACTTACATATTCTCCTTTTTGCAATAGAACAAAAATGAAAAAAGAATTTATCAAAATAGAAAGAGTTTCAAAAACATACATTTCTTCAACTGTTTTCAATCGTCCTCCCCAAGTTATTTCAAATGGAATAACCCGAACTAATATCAATAAATGAAATATTGTCGCCAAAACTGAAATGAAAATTAAAACATTTACGTATTTAGCATTATTCTTTACCATATATCTTAATAATTTATCCCCTTGCTTTTAAAATTGTTATGTTTGTTTTTATCGTTTAAGTGTCTGTTTATGCTGTCGTTTTGCAATGCCCGCTGGCGTCAGACTGCAAAAAAACCTCACAATCCTTCCAACAAATATACTAAAATACTTGTAAGAAAAACTAAAGTTTTGTATATCTAACAATGCAACACATCCAAGGAATTTCCCGACAGCAGCTGCAATTAGTCCGTTTAGAAGATACCATCAGTCAAGACAATCCGGTTCGGTTTATAGATGCTTTTGTGAACAGTATGAACCTATAGAAAATAGGTTTAAGTAGCGGGTAAACACTAAAAAATGATCTTGAAATCCCTCCAAAAAAAGAGGCGCACTTGCCTCTCGTAATTCTCTCTAAATTCTTTTCGATAACTCCATAGTGTTGACGCTAGCGTAATCGGTTCCGTTCAACACGAGTTTTATTGTTCGTGCTACGAATGCAACGAAACTCTAGCTGTTGGCGGGATTATTTATTAGTCGCAATCAACGTGTAATCTATGTTGAACTAAACCTTCGGTAGCACTCGCGATGATTTTGTACCTTTCAAAGATAATTAAAACTTTGAAATTATGACTACAAAAAAAAGCATCCAGATGATTTAAGAGAAAACAAAATTCTCAACCAAGCCAAGCGAGAAGTTCCGGGATTTGAAGAGCTATTGGCTCGTTTTGAGCGCACCGTTTCGGTATTGGGTCGAAGCCAAAGCACGTTTAGTAATTATTCACGCCACGTGGCTTCGATTTCGTTGTACTTTGGCAAAATCCCTACGGAATTGGATCCCGAACAAGTTCAAGACTACTTGTTTTACCAACAAAAAAAGTCCAAAACTCCATCGCAAACCTATTTTAAACACTGTGTTTATGGGCTGCGGTTTTTGCTGAAATCCGAAGGGCTTCCGTATGAATACCTTCGACTTCCGTCGATAAAACACGAGAAAACGCTTCCTGTTGTATTGAGCAAAGAAGAAGTTTGGGCAATGCTTAAAAACGCTAAACTGCTCAAACACCGCATTCTTATTGGGTTACTTTATGGCTGCGGATTGCAATGTATGGAAGCCAGAAGCGTTCGTTTGCAGGACTTGGATTTGGATAGAAAACAACTCAAAGTCGTGCAAGGCAAAGGTAGAAAAGACCGTTATGTGCCACTTTCTGAACATTTAATTCGAGGATTAATAAAATACATCAACGCCGAAAAACCACAAGAGTACCTCTTTAACGGTCAGCCCAACGGGCAAGCAGGAGGCGATTTTGACAGTAGGTATTCGCAGCGAGGTGTGCAATGGGCGGTAAAACATGTTGCCAAAGTGGCTGGCATAAAAAAAGAAGTGCATACCCACACCCTGCGGCACTCTTATGCCACACATTTGCTAGAAGATGGTATGGATATTATGACCCTAAAAGATCTTTTGGGACATCAAAATATTGAGACCACGATGGAGTATTTGCACATTGCTCAACTCGAGAGTCAGCGCATTTTTAGTCCACTCGATACACTTTTTGCACAATGTCGCCCGAGTTTGAAGTAGCCGATGTCTTGCGAAAAGTAGGTTCGAAAATCGAGAGTTATGGTTTGAATACTTGGCAATTGCGAACGTTGTCGTCCATCAAAAGATGCAGAACAGTCGATTTGGGCGGTCATATTGATGCTTGCGATGAGTGTGGAAATCTGACCATTAGTTACAACTCTTGCAGGAACAGGCATTGTCCCAAATGTCAGGGCAATAAACGAGAAGATTGGATACAGGCTAGAGCAACAGAACTCTTGCCTGTGCCTTACTTCCACGTGGTTTTTACTTTGCCCGATAGTATTAATGCATTGGCGATTCATAGTCCAAAATTGGTTTATGACACGCTCTTTGAAGCCACTTGGGAAACGCTATCAACCTTTGGCAAAACCAAGAAAATGCAAATGGGAATGATTGCGGTTTTGCACACTTGGGGACAACAATTGAGCTTGCATCCGCACCTGCATTGCATTGTGCCTGGTGGCGGTGTAGATAAAGATGGCGTTTGGAAAAACAGTAGAGTGGATGGCAAATTTCTATTCCCAGTCAAAGCCTTATCGAAGGTTTTTAGGGCTAAATATTGCCAAAAACTCAAAGAAAAAGAACCGAGACAATACGAGCAAATTCGGCAAGCGTTGTGGCAAAAACCTTGGGTTGTTTTTGCTAAAAAGCCTTTTGGAACTCCCAAGTCGGTGGTGGAATATTTGGGAAGATATACGCATAAAATAGCCATTAGCAACCAAAGAATCAAAAGTATAGACAACGAAAATGTAACTTTTGAGTACAAGGATTATCGAGTGGCGGGCGTCAAAAAACAAATGACACTCACGCATCAAGAGTTCATCAGGCGATTTGCTTTGCACATTTTACCCAAACGCTTTGTCAAGATTCGGCATTATGGTTTTTTGAGCAGCACTTGGAAGCGGGAAAAGCTGAAACTTTTGCAGGAAAAACTCCAAGTAAAAGTCCTAGAGAAAGCGGAAAGGAAACCATTTATGCCCAAATGTACGTGTTGCAAAACGGGCAATTTGCATCGAATAGCGGTTTTCGACCAGCGAGGTCCACCTGCTTGGTATCTTGGCGGTAGCCAAAACACCATTCCCTGTAAAAACTAAATTATGGGTAGGGCATATTATGCCCAAAAGTGACTGAAAACACTATAAAATGACCTTGAAATCACTCCAAAAAAAAAGAGGCGCACTTGCCTCTTGTAATTCTCTCTAAATTCTTTTCGATAACTCCATAGGGTTGACGCTAGCGTAATCGGTTCCGTTCAACACGGGGTTCATTGTTCGGCTTACAGCCGCAACGAACCCCTAGCTGTTGGCAGATGCCCTTTATTCTTTCTGTTTCCGTTCTGTTTTGCAATCCTTTAATAATTAGGTTGCGGGTTTCAATAAATGTAAGTCGTAGAGGTATAAATATAAATCGGATTACAATAAATATAAGTCAGACAGTATTAAATATAAATTGGATTGATATAAATTTAAATAGGACAAACATAAATATAAATGCGAAACACATTTATATAACCGCGGAGCGGATATAAATAATTGCGATAGCAATAAATATAAATCAGCTAGGTAGTTTTATATTTCTGTTTGTAAAATACAATGTTTATCTATTTCCAAAATCTGTATAAATATTACCTAATTGATTTGTTAAAAAGCTTGGCCGATGCCAATGTAGAATAGTTTATCTTCTTTTGATATGCCGTAATCAAATGATAGAATTGTTGATTGATTCCAAGCAATTCTTGCTCCTAAACCATAAGAGTAGCGAATGTTTTTAAAGTTTAGATTTTGCCATACATCTCTAACCGTTCCAGCATCAAAAAATGGTGCGACTCCGAATGCAAATCTTTGTTTTCCTAATTTTGCTTCTGCTATTCTATATCTTAATTCAATATTTGTGAACCACATAGAACGTGCTAAAAACCGATTTGCTCGATAACCTCGCAATGATTGCTTTCCACCAAGTGCATTGATACTACCTTCTGGACTCCATTGGTCTTGAAATTCAAAAAAGGGTGCATTCGAGCCAAAAATGTTACCAACTCCAAATCTTCCAGCGATAACAGTTCTTTTTCCAAAAGGTAACTTTTGATATGCTCTAGCTTGAATAAAAAGTTTATTGAAGTTAAATTGTGAGCCAATGTATTTGCTAGAATATTCGTTTGCTATTTCAAAATAGTAACCTTTGGTTGGGTCGGGTTCAAAATCTCTCGTATCATAAATTAAAGCGGTTTGTAAAATTGAAATCCATCCACCATTTAAGCCAGATATTAAGCCTTGATTAAAATCTCTTCGTAAAAGTGATAATCCATTTGGTGCTGTTGTCTCTTCGCCAGTTGTTGGATTAATGGCCTCGGCTGATTCTCCTTCAAAAGTTTTATAACTTAAATTTTGAATTTCATAACCGCCCATTACTCGCCATTTTCCGTTTCCTATTGCGTAATCTCCTTTTAGATTAAGCATATATTCTGTTTCTCTAAATCGGTTTGACAAGGCATCTGTTACAAAACTTGCTTCTCCAATTCCACCTGGTCTAAGCGTTTTTCTTGCTTTGTCAAATGCTTCATATGTTGAAAAAGTAATGTTTTCATTGGATGGCAATCGTAGATTGCCCAACGTTGATTCTGTTGAGCCAAAATATAAATTTGCTGGATTTTGTTGCGCTTTAAAATCAATTTTAAATCTCCAACGTGTTCCTTTATAATATGGTAAATCTAAAGACAAAATTAATTCTCTTGCGTTTGAAGTGTAATATGCAGCATTAGCTTTTAGTTTTGCTAAGTAAGGTGTGTAAGCAAAAAGTGGATTTGTTCTTTCGCCGTTCCAATAAACATTGCTTCTAAGACCAAAACCAAAACCTGTAACAGGATCTGATGAAAAGTCAGGCAAGCCCGTTATGAAAGTTCCTTCTCGTTTTTTTGCAAGGTCATCATCTGACATTCGTTTTGATTTTACAAATGAAAGTGTATCGTTTACTTGTGCGTTAATTGAGTATGTTGAAATAGTTAAAACAAAGCAAAAGAAAATCTTTTTAATTAATTTAAGATGCGACATAATTTTGGGTTCTTTTAATTATTTCGCAAATATCGTAAGTGATTGTGCTTTTATAAAAATGAAATAAGTGCAAAATGATTGATTTGTACCAATTACTTTTTTAACAAAAGATTTTTCTTGAATTGTGTTGGCGTTAAGCCTTTGAATTTCTTGAATGTAGCATTAAAAGAAGATTTAGAGTTAAAACCTACATCTGTAGCGATTCCTAAAAGTGTAAGATTATTGTTTTGGTCGTTTTTTAGACGGTTTACAAATTCTTCCACTCTATATTCATTTATGAAATCTTGAAAATTGGTATTCATATGTTCGTTTAAAACTTCAGAAATGTATTGACGCGGAATATTTAATTTATCTGAAACATCTTGTATGGATAATTTTCCATCAAGGTATATTTTATCAATTTGCATTGCATTGATTAAAGCAGTTTTATATTTACTAATTGTTTCATCGTTTAGATTTGAGTTTTTGTATTTACCGATTTCTACTCTAGGTAAAATTTCTTTATTACCATTAAACAACTTAAAAGCTATAAAATAGAATAAAAACGCAACAACTAATAAAAGGTATGAATTGAAATTTTGGTCGGATAAAAACGGTAACTCTGATAATCCAACAATTTTAAGAATATCATTAATGAGTGAAAAAACGAATAAAATAATGATTGGAATAATAAAATATATAATCCAATTTTTTCTTTTACTTGAAATTATGGAAAATAAAATTAGTGATAAGTAGATAATAAAAGTTAACTCGCAGAATACTTCTAAAACTTCGATGACTATATTATTTTGAATTAATTTTATTTCAATTATTTCAAGAATTAGATAAATGATATTTGGTATGAAAAAACAGTAATCTGATTTTATAAACTTTTCTTTATTGCTTTTAAAATATCTAAAAAACAAAAATAAAAATGTTATAAAAAGTGTGTTATCGAAAAGAAACCAATCGGTGTTATTAACAAATAAATTATTCTTGTCATCTCCAATAATATATAGAACGATGGAAAATAAACTGCCGAATAATAACCAAAAAGTTGTATTCTTATAACTATTGCGATTGTTATATAAAACAAAAAGGACGAAAAGTCCTTGAAGTAATGCAATAATTTGAATTGTTTTAAGCATAATTAAAATTTGCTGTTCGCAAGATACAAAATTTGAAAAGTATTTAATATTGAGAAATATCTTTACATTATTTTAGGTAATGTTATCTTTTTATTGAGTTTTTTATGCGTTTAGTGTAGCTCGAGGGTTTCTGCCAACGTTTTGCAGATTGGCGATGGGCGGGCTTTTCACCACTAAACTTTATTCGGAGAACTGAACTTTCGGCTACCACAAAACTGTCAAGCGGAGACGAAACCCCGCCTATTGCCAATGTGCTGTTAGCTGCTGCTGTTTTTCCTGTCGAGATGGTTCTCATTTGATATATTTTAGTCCAGTTGGTTTGTCAGTCAGTTTGAAAAATGGAACTTGTGATAGAATTAAAATTACTCCTGACGATGCACGTCCAACGTAATTTTGGTTGATGTAGTCACGAGTAATTGAGCCGTCTGCCAAAAGTTTGTTGATTGCTTGTTTAAATATTTCAACTTTAATTTTCCCTTTGTTTCCGTTTGAAGTTAGTCGTTCAACTTCGCTCCAATTTACTTTTACAATTTCATTTGTTTCTCCGTTGTCCCTTGTTAATGTTTTGCCTTGCAATGGTATAATGTATTTTTCCCAAATGCTATCAAATGTTTTGTCGCTTGGTAATGATTTTTTAGATGTCAACGGAACAGAACTGTCAATATTTAATATTTCAATTTTTAGCTTGTTGGCAACTTCCAATGCGTCTGCAAGTAATATTCCGTCTGTCGCAATAATTGCTTTTGTGCAGTCAAAATAGTCTTTTGCTCCGTGCAGTTCCATAACCATTTGTCGGTTTATTTTTCTTGTCCCACTGCCATACATTTTTGCTTGAACTGCAATTTTTTCTTTGCCTTTAGTTGCAAACACATCAACACCATAGTCGCCAACATATGAATTTGTTTTGGCTTCATAACCTTTGTTGCGGAAGTGTTCGCAAACTAACTCTTCAAATTGTCTTGGTGTCATTAGTTGGCAAGATTTGCAAACGGTCGGCAACCGTATGTTTTTACAAATTGTTGAATTAGGTCGGCTTCAAATTCTCTTGGGTCTGTTGTCAATGATTTCCAGCAAACAACAAGGTCTTTTGAGTATTTTATTTGCCAAATTAGTCTACCACCATAATGTCCAATGTTTTTACCTTGTCCGAAACTGAAATACTGTCGAAGCCTTGACCTTAATGAAGTTGCTTTGCCGATGTAAACAACGTTAGTGTTGTCAACCCAATTAGATTTTAGGTCTGCTAAAGAAATATTTGGGTCTTTACCTTTGAAATGTCCGCCTGAACCAACCGTTAAAAATTCTCCCGGCTTGTTGTCAACGTTTAGCACAAGGTAAACTCCATTGTTGTCGGGAAGCATTGAACTGTCGAGGAACAATTCACTCATTTTCTTGAAGCCTATAAAACCAGCTTTTTTTATTTCGTCAATGTCGTTAAAGGTCATATTTTATTTCTGTTAAGTGTCCGTTGTGTCGTCAGCTACAGTTGCAGCTAACGTCTCGTGGCTTTGAGATGGCTGGGGTTTCGTAACTTTTCAATTTTCTGTTTTGCAGAATTATGATGCGAAACGGCAATTCCACTAAATCCCTGCTATATCAAAAACGCTGTTGGTGGTTCGGCTTTATTTTCGGTTTCGTGTTTCCACCGCATTAAGTGAAACACATTTTTAAATTCCAATATCTATGATACCTCTTTCAATTAATATCCCAATAATTACAATGGTTAAAGGAACCAATATTTGCCACCAACATTTTACAATAAATGAAATGATTGGATTTTGCTTAATATCTTTTGGTGTTGGTTGGATTGTCTGTTTGATTTCTGTTTTTAAAACTCTTAATTCATCAGATTGATTAAACTGCCCAATTGTAGAATTATTAAAACTATTCATTATGATTTTAGCTTTTTCAGCTTCCAATTCTTCAAACGACGAAAATATAATTCCATTTTCTGTTAGTCGGTACGTTTCTTTTGTCGCATATTTAACTAATTTTAGTTTATATATTAAAAATTCTGCGATAGTTTTAGATTCACTTTTGTTGTTAACGATTTTGTCAAAATCTTTTTTGTACAAAGTGTACGTATCACTTTTTTTAAATTCAGAAAGTAATTCTAATATTGTCCGTTTTCGCAATTCTGTTAATTCCATATTTTCGGTATTTCGGTTCTCGAAGCTGACCACCAACGTTTTGCAGCTACACGAGGTGCAAGGCTTCGTGACTGCATATTTTCTAATTAAGTAAAAAGTTCAATGCGAAACGGCAATTCCACTAAATCCTTGCATCTTGTGTAACTGCTGTTGCCAGCTGTGCTTATTGGTTGTTATGTAAATCCTCAAAGAATTTCAATTTTTTCTTATACGTTTCGTCCATATTTTCGTCAAAATATACAACTTTAATTCTTTTGGTATTTCTGTCTAAAAGCTCAAAATCAGGAATGTTTGTAAATCTAAATCTAGTTTTGTCAATTAGTTTACCTGCTTGTAAAACTCTTGTCGTATAATGTGGCTCAAGTTCTCCATTTGGCATACAAACAATGCTCATAACTAAAGTATCCAAAGTGTCTTTGTCATATAATATTGTTACAAAATATGTTAAACAAACTTTTTCATTTTCTTTTCCTTTGTTGTAAATCGTTGGCAAAGCAGGAATATATTCTCTTGTTTCTTCTTTTATACCACCTTCATTTACAATCATATATCCTTTGTAACTATTTTGGTTAGTTCCAACAAAGATGTTTTTTGTATAATCTCCAATATTAGTTTTACCTGTCAAAGACGCACCAACAGTTTTTAAATCAATATGTATGAATGCATCTTGAACTTCAAAAAACAAATCTGCACCGACTGGACAAGAATTGGGCTGTCCAATTCCTTTTCCGTTAAGTAATGAGTAAACAATTCTTTCAGCACCAACAGCAAAATCTGAAATTCCAGATTTATATAAACCAAGCCAATCGTTTGCTATTTTCTCTTTTGTTTTGAAACCGAACAATAATTCATCTTCTGCAAATTTTAGAAAATGAAAATACTTATTTAAGTACTTTCTCTCTAACTGTTCTATTTTCTCTAACTTGTTTTGGCTGTTCTGTTTGCTCATAATATTCTAATTGCATTTTTATTACTTCTGCTATTTTTTTTCCTAATAAAACTGGAACTGCATTACCAATTTGTTTGTACATATTTCCTAAACTTCCTGTAAAAACAAAATCGTCAGGAAAAGTTTGAAATATTGCACATTCTCTGACTGACATTCTTCTTTCACGATTAGGATGAATTTCTGGACCTGTTGCGGTTATAGTATCGCTTGGTGTTTCCCAATTATTTATTCTTAACGATTGCTCAAAAGAAATTGGTTTTAATTCCAATTCAGTTACTGCTTTATCATATTTATCATCAAAACCTAAAATCTTTTTTAATTCCCACCAATCTTTTGGATTTGGAATACTACCAGAGCCATTATCTTTTCTGAACCAATGTCCTGCTGTATGTGCATAGCCAAAGTGTTCATCAATCTTTTTAGTACTCCAACCACTTTTATTACGCCACTCTTTCAAATAATCACAAATATCAAATTGGTTTACTTTATGCTTTCTTCCCCAAAATGTGTCGTGTACATTTGTTCTTGCTACGTGATTATGAATTATTTTGCCATCAAGTTCAAAAGATTTTTCTCTTGGTCTTACGTTTAATAAATGACCAACTACATTTTTTACAGCAACATAAGGTTTTGTTGTGTTGCTAAATAAATCATTTGCTAAACCGTGTGTTTTATCGGGAAATAAATTTTCTAAACCTAATCGATTTCCAATAATTACAACTCTTTCACGATTTTGAGGAACACCATAATCAGATGCTTTTAAAACTCGATAATCAACTGTATAACCTAAAGATTTAAAATCCTCTAATATCATTTCAAAAACTTTACCTTTCTGCATAGAAAGTAAACCTTTTACATTTTCAGCAACAAAAAATTTAGGTTTCTTATCTGTAATCAAACGAAGTAATTCTTTATACAAGAAGTTTCTTTCGTCTTCCATACTTCGTTTAGAATTTGCAATTGAAAAGCCTTGACAAGGAAATCCACCAAGTAAAATATCAAAGTTGTTAGGTATTTGGTCACTTGGAATTTTGGTAATATCTCCATAAACTATATGGTCTCCAATATTATTTTTATAAGTTTCAACTGCTTCTTTAAAAAAGTCATTTGCCCAAATCACTTCAAAACCTGCTTGAATAAAGCCAAGGTCTAATCCTCCACAACCAGAAAACAAACTCGCTATTTTAAATTTTTCTGCCATAATTATATTAAAAATTTTACAGTTGTAAATCTACAAAATATTTTCGATATTTCAATTTTGCAGTTTCGCCCGAGCATTGCTGGCAACTAGCTTATAGGCGAAACAAACCTTCGTATATACACCCAAAATCGGGTAGATTGGCGAAGGTTTGTTTCGCTTTATTTATTTTCAAATATAATATTTTTTCCTTATAAATCGTCAAACGGACTTTTTATTTGTTGAATACTTTTTGTACTTACGTGGG
>CAMCTL010000096.1 GCA_945878515.1 Flavobacterium psychrophilum
GCATATTCACAGGCTCTTGCCGTAACTGCCATATAAGTTAAGGATGGATTTTGACAGCCTGAAGAGGCCATAAAACTGCCATCGGTAATAAATACATTTTTTACATCGTGCATTTGATTGTATTGATTCAAAACCGAAGTTTTAGGATCAAGTCCCATTCTCGCAGTTCCCATTTCGTGCACTGCTGAGCCTGGATCAGGATACGTTCTATAGCTTCCAACATTTTTAAAACCCGCTTTGGTTAGCATTTCCTCGCTGGCTTTGGTCATGTGCTCCAGCATTGCCAATTCATTTTCTCTATATTTAAAGTCAACCTTTATTATGGGAAGTCCCCATTGATCGACATTTTCAGGATCTAGTGTAATTTTATTGTCGTAATTGGGTAGTGATTCTCCTCGTCCGCCTAAGGCAATTTCCCATTTTCCTGGAGTTGCCAATTGTTCTTTCAAAGAAGCTCCAAAACCATTTGTATCTACCGATTGCCAATTTTCTCTATCGCCTTTGCCTTGAATGCCGTAGCCTCTTAAAAACTCGGTTTTTTCAGATTTAGTTTCTAAATTTTGGAATCTTGGTATGTAAAATGTCCCTGGAGATCTGCCTTCATAATATTTGTCTTGTAAACCATCAAAAGTTCCATAAGAACCTTCATTTACAACATGATCCATTAGATTATGCCCAACTTGCAAACTAGAGTTGCCCAGTCCATTAGGAAAAGAAGGCGAAACAGAATTCAATAAAATGGCAGCTGTTGCTATGGCTGAGGCATTTAAGAAGATGATTTTGGCATAATAACTAGTTTCAACTTTAGTTACAGCATCAATGACCACAACACCAATTGCTTTTTTTTGTTTTTCATCGTAGATTACTTCTTTTACAATAGAATCTGCTCGAAGGGTTAAATTACCAGTTTCCTGAGCATCCAACAATGTTGATGAATTACTGCTAAAATAACCAGAAAACGGACAACCTCGACTGCATAAATTGCGATATTGACATGGACCTCTGCCGTTTTTGGCTTCGGTTAAATTTGCGATTCTACCATTAATTATAACGCGATCTGAATAGGCGGAACTTACTTTTTCTTGCAAATGCAATTCTACAGCGTTCATTGGAATTGGCGGTAAGAATATGCCATCGGGCAAGTGTGGCAATGATTCGGCACGGCCGCTAATGCCTACATATTCTTCAACATAATCATACCATTTGGCTAAATCATTGTATCGAATAGGCCAATCAACGCCGTGTCCATCTTTTTTATTGGCTTCAAAATCCAAATCAGAAAGACGATAACATTGGCGTCCCCAAGTTAAGGAACGACCACCAACCTGATAGCCTCTAATCCATTTATAAGGATTAACTTGAGTGTATGGATTTTCCTTATCGTTGACAAAAAAATGTTTATTGGTATCATCGCAATGACTGCTTTGAACGGGTCTTTCTTCTAAATCTTTGTCGCATAAATGACCTCTATTTTTAAAATCCCAAGGACTTTTTAAAGCTGTTGTATAATCGATAATGTGCTGCACATTTCGACCTCGTTCTAATAGTAAAGTTTTTAAACCTCCTTCGGTGAGCTCTTTGGCAGCCCAACCTCCGCTGATTCCTGAGCCAACCACTATGGCATCAAAGGTGTTTTTTGGTGTTTGATTTTCCATAGTCTAAATTATTTTGTTGCCCACGATTTTTGATTTTTACTTAATTGCGTAATCGCATTGTATTTGCCAGGTATTAGTTGGTAAACAAGGTGTTGTGTTGCGCCCATTTCTGAGGTACAATAGCCTTCGATGGTTAAAGATTTTAAAATATCATAAAAAGAGCGTCCTTGTAATTTATTGCTAATTTTAGATAAAATTCCTGTAGAACCCGATTCGCTGTCCAACGCTTCGATTATTTTATTTTTTTGAATGGCTGTACAGTTTTCAAAATTATTACTATAATCGCTAACACAATTTTCCTGCAACTCAGTTAATCCATTTACGAAATTATTGTATTCTTTCATGGAAGAACAGTCTTCAATATAACTAATTATATAGTCATGTACCAGAGCTTGTCTAGCGCCGGGAGTACTCGTTGGCGGTATAATGACGTCTGCCAGTTCTGCGATTAGTAGTGCTTGGGTTTTTAATTTTCCTCTTTCTTTGTTGGATTGTCCAATGAAATATTTTACACCAATTACAGAAGCATAACCAAGTCCTGCTACTGCTAAAATTCCTTTAATGGCCGATCTTCTATTCATCTGTATTAGTTTTTATATTTGAATAATGGTATTTCTTTTTCGAATTTAGCTAGCCCGTTTGGCTCTTTCCCAGTTTACCGATTGCGATTTTTTCATGTAGCGGAAAAAACCTAAAACAACTGATAAATTCATAATAAAAAAGTAGTAAGGAACAAATAGGATTTTTATTCTTGTTTCCCGATTTTCCAAGAACCAACCGGTTAAAGCCGCACCGTAGAAAAGCAGTTGTAACCAAGACATGATGGAGTAAAGCCCAAAACTGAAAATCCCTTCATTATAACCCAAAAGAGACAATAACGGAATCAAAATTAGCAAACAAAGCGGTGTTAAAGTCCAACGCAGTACGCGATGCGAAATGTATTGAAACGAGAGCGTACCGTATTTAAAAATGTTAAGTAAAGAGCGCAACCGCACAATGGCTTGAATTCCTCCTGCAGAAATTCGGATTTTTCGTTTTAATTCTTCTTTTACATTGGCAGAAGCCGTTTCTATAGCATACGCATCAGGATCATATTGAATGGTATAGCCATCTTGTGCAACTCTCAACGAAATTATAAAATCATCCAGCAAAGTATCAGGCTCCACATGACGGTATAATTCGGTTCTAATAGCAAACAATTCGCCCGCTGCTCCCACAACGGAATATAGTTCAGCATCCCATTTTTTCAGAGTAGATTCGTATTTCCAATACAAACCTTCACCAGCGCCGGAGGCTACATCAGTTTCTTTACTGATGATTCTTTTTTCGCCAGAAACACAACCTACTTTTGGCGAAGCAAATAGATTCACAATACGTCGTATGGATTCTTTACCAAGTCCAGTATTGGCATCACTAAAAATTACAATAGGAGTTTTGACAAATGCCATTCCACGGTTCATTGCACCAATTTTTCCATTTCTTTCGTTTAGATGATGAACAGTTGTATTGGGATATTTTCGCAGTAAATCTGGTGTGCCATCATCTGAACCATCGGTAACCCAAATGATATTTAATTTTTCTTTTGGATATTCTAGTTCCAACGAATTTTTCATTTTAGCGTCGACAAAATCCTTCTCATTATAAGCGGCTATAAATAAAGTAACTTCTGGCTCATAATCAGGATTAGGATTTGGTTTTTTGCCCATTTTAAATACCCGACGGATTTTAATAATTAGGTACAATAAAATACCATAACCCACATAAGTATAAACGATTATGAAAAGTAGAACCCAAAAAATAATTTTTAATTGTAGCATATTTGGTTATTTTAGTTGGTTTGTGATATTTTTTAAAACAGCAATCGTGCGTTATGTTTTGCCAAGAAAAAGTATCCTTGTTATTTTTGATTTATATAGTATTTTTTCTATCAGAATTGGCAACAATAAACCTGCTGCTAATGACGCTGTAAAAATTAAAGCCGATGAATCAACCGAAAATCTCTTCATGGTAATTCTTCCGCCTGCTGTTCCAAAAGCGTGAAATAAATAGATAGAGTACGCATAGCCTCCAAACCATATTAACCAATTTGCTTTAAAGCTATACCATAGTAGCATCATAGTTCCTGTAAGTCCAATGATCAACCCAATAATTGTTTCCTTATTTACCAGATAATCAATAACTTTAAACCATGATAATTGTTGGATACAAATGCTTATTACAAAAATTAAAGGAATAAAATAGGCGAAAAATTTATTTTGAATAAAGCCTTTGAATCGGTTTAGCCCTACTCCTAAAATAAAACAGGGCATTAAGTATATTGCTCCTTTATAACTGAAATAATTGGGTTGTTCATAAGAAATAAACAAATCTCTAAGCAACAGAATAATTAGTGATGCACTAAAAACAATGATCCAATCTCTTGTAGTATTCATTTTATTGAGGGAATCGATAAACGCTATAATAATGAAAACAATAAACAGCGAATATAAATACCAATATAAAGTGTAAGGAAACACTAGTAATTTCCAAATATCTACAAGATTTCCTTTGTTATTTGTTCCGGGTGTAAAATATTGAACTAAAAAATAACTCATTCCAACAACGAGCATTGGAACGAGAATTCGCATTACTTTTTTTAATATAAACTTATTTATTTTTTCGTAACCAACTGGTTTAAGGGCATAAACCCAGCCAGCTATGACCGTAAAAAGCGGCATTTGTATAGGATCAATAAAGGTGTAATATAGATACCTTAAAATAGAATCATCGCTAACTTTCATTCCGCCATCTGATTCCGAGCCGATGACATGTCCAATAACTACCAAAATAATAACCGCTCCTCTAAGCGTTTCTATAGTTGTATCTTTTTGTACTTTCATGTATTAACCGTAGCTTTATAATTGCCTTTTATACTTTTTCCCAAGTCTTTGTTTCAGGATTGTATGTTTTTATAACCCTTGCCGGATTGCCCACAGCAACTGAAAACGGAGGAATATTTTTGGTAACGATGCTTCCTGCAGCCACAATAGAATGTTTGCCAATGGTAACGCCCGCAACAGCAACAACGTTTGCTCCAATCCAGCAATCATCTTCAACCATAATTGGAGCTGTTGAAACGCCCTGGACGTGAATAGGAAGACTTACATCTTCGTAATTGTGATTTAAGCCAGATAGTGTTATATTTTGAGCTAGTCTAACATCATTTCCTATCGTAACTGGACCAATAATGGTATTGCTTAAACCAATTTTAGTTCGATCTCCAATGATCACCGGGCCAACGCCATTGTTTATTGCTGAAAAATCTTCGATTGTAGAATCGATTCCCAATTCAAATTTATTCCAAGGCACAACGTCCATTCGAGTTCTGGGTCTAATACGAGCACCTTTTCCTTTTTTATGATAAAAAGGATTCACAAACCATTTGATCCAAAGTCTTGGACGGGTTTGTTTTGGAATAAGAATGGACCAGTGAACCCATTTTTTTATGGTTTCATTCGATTTTATTTTTTCTTTTAATCCCATTGTATTCGGTTTTTGGTTGAGGTTATAATGGCATCGTAAATAGCTTTTACATTGTTTTCCCAAGTATGACTTTTGGCAAAAAGTATTCTTTTAGCAATGAGTTCCTCTGAATTTTCAGTCAAAGCTTTTTCGGTTAAACTGATATAATCTTCCTTTTTAGCACCTAAATAAACGCATTCTTTAAACATTTCCATTCCTTTGGTTTGGGTAGCAATTATGGGTTTTCCCATGGCTAAATATTCATCAATTTTTCGGGGATAATTTCCAATCGTGAGGTCGTTTGTCAACTGCGGATTTATTGCTATATCAAACCCTTTAACATAGGCAGGCAACTCAGATTCATCCTTGCGTCCTAAAAAATAAACATTGGATAAATTGTGCAAATTAGAATTTTTGAAGTCAGTGTCTTCTGGACCCACTAGTACAACACTCCAGTTTTTTCTTTGATTTGCTATGTGTTCAATCAGTTCAATATCGAGTCGCAATGTGGTTAAAGAACCCACATAACCAATTACAGGTTTTGGAATGTCTTTGAATTCATTTGGGATTTTTATAGCATCATTTTCGTCACTAAAATGCGAAACATCACATCCTTGGCCTACCATAAAACTATTCGGATTGTACTGCAAACCAAAGTCGGAGAAAAATTCAGAATTGGTAGTCAATACATCGGCTTTTTTGATAATTTCAGGTTCTAAACGCTCACCATGTTTTTGCCAATAGGGTACTTTTACAAGATAATCGCGCATATAATAAACATACACTTTTGGTTGCAAAAACGCTCCTAAATGCTGTCCTAAAAACATCGAACTGTCATTAAATAGTATAACGTCTTTAAAATTTAATTGGGAAACCGCAGTCAGAATATCATTGGCAAACCGTCGTGAATTTCTTTTGTTTAAAATTTTAAATATAGAATGGAACGGAATCCAATTAATAGAATCAATCGTATTTTTTGGATATAAATTCCATAAGTTGGGCCCTAACTTTACTAAATCGGGTTCTATACCTTCTTTAATTCGTATCCTTTTTTGGATGCTTTCTTTGTGTTTGTCGTTACGCTCGGTAGATCGCATCATTGGAGGATTCACATAAAGCACACGATTGTTTTTGGCGAATTCCAAAGCAATATTTTTACAATTACTTCCTATTTCTATATCCCAAGCCTGTATTCCTACTACAATAATATCTTTGCCTTTAATCATGATGTTGTGCTTTTATTTCATTATACAATACAAGAACTTGCTCTGCCATATTTTTCCAAGAAAACAGTTTATTTCGCTCTATTCCTTTTTTGCAGAGTGTTTCATAATATTCTGCATCGGCAAGAATTTTGATAATAGCCTGCGTGATTTCTTCTGGATTATACGGATTGATAATGTGAGCGGCATCACCTGCAACTTCTGGCATTGACGAAGTATTGGAGGTGATTACAGGCACACCACAACCCATTGCTTCAAGCATTGGAATGCCAAAACTTTCGCGTAAAGATGGGTAAAGAAAAATGGTGCATAAAGAATAAATGGCCGGTAAATCCGTATTAATTACATATCCGGTTAATACAATTTTTTTGATGAGGTCTTTGTCGCCAATTTCGATTAATAATTTTTCGAGTTCGTTTAAATCGTAATCTAGCATCACTAATTTGTAATCGGATTTGCTTTGTTTTAAGAAATCTGAAAACGCTTTTAAGGTGCCAATGGTGTTTTTTTTAGGATCGGTATTGCCAAGGAAAAAGAAAAAATGATCCGGTAAATGATACTTTTCTTTGACTCTTTTTAACTCGGATTCGTCTGTAATTGGTTTAAAATGTGTGCTAACGCCATTATAAATTGCGGTGAGACGGTTGTCGTCTTTCATCCCAAAAAATTCCCCAATCCTATTTTTTTCGAAATGCGAAACGGTAACTATTTTGTCGCTTTTTTTGACTACCCAAGGCACAATTAATTTTCGATAGGCATTTCCAAATTTTTGATAGGGAGTTGCACTTCCGGTCAATATTTTATAATAACTGCTCTCCATATATATGATGTCGTGCAGTATGGTAATCAAAGGAATATCGTTAAAAATAGGAGCTGTATTACTGGTGCAATGCAAAATTTCGCAACCGTATTTTTTGGCAGCCTTTGGCAATGCTATTTGTTCCCACATGGGATAGGAACCGCCATCAAGTTGAATAATTTTAAAATTCGGGGTTTCCTTTAAAACGGTATTGTCTTCATCCGGTTTTACGAAGATGAAATACTCATTTTCGGTATCAATAAGTTGTAAGTTTCTTATCAATTCCAAAGCAACCATATCCATACCATGCTTTTTCTTGCGAAAAAGTCGTTGACCTTCAATACCTATTTTCATAATGTTGTTTTTTTAATGAGGGATTCAAAAAGTAAACCATCAGGCGATTTTTAATTTTAGGATATATTACAGCTTCTAATAAGTTTGAAAATAATAACATCATAATAATGTATATTGTATATTCAATTATTTTATTATTAATAAATCTTAAGTAGGTTGCTTCAATAACTAGGTAGTGGTGCGAAATATAAATTACATAAGAAATAGGCGCTAGATGTTTAAACAGCCCGAAAATTGTATTAAAACCAAACCAGTTGTATTTATTCCAGATGATTGCGCCATACAGCACCAAAAAGGCAAACACAAAATGTCTTAGTTCTACAAAAGGATAGGCTACAAAAGGATAGCTGTAAATTTTTGTGTAGGAGAAATTTAAATATAAATTTAGTCCTAATAATGCGATAACAGTTGCTAGAAAATAGCCATAAGAACTTATCGCTTTAAAAGTATAGGATTCCCCGTTTAAATAAATTTCAGCAAATTTTACTCCAATCCACCAAATTCCAAAATACATCAATATGCGATTTATTATAAAAGGATATATAAGATAGGAGACGGTGCCACTAGTAACAATAATTTGTACCCAAAAATTAATTTTTTTGTTATCTATATACTTAGAAAGTGGGAAAAAAATCATGTAGAACCACCATTCATAGGATAAATACCAAAGTAAACCATTACCCATATATGCGGCAGCAATTACATTTGGTTTTTGAGAGATCACGTCTTGGAGCATAAAAATATTTCCTATTAGGTTCGTCCAATCTGGATCGGCTAAATTTCCTTGATGGCTACATTGTAATATATAGCCCATTAAAAAAATAAAGATCAGAGGTATATAAATCCTTAAAAACCGACGACCAAAATAATTTCGGAAAGATTTATCTTCTGATTTTTCCCAAGAATATTTAATAACAAATCCACTTAGAATAAAAAATAGAATCACCGCTTCTGAACCAAATCTAAAAAGGATTCCAACGTTAATGCCATATAAATAGATTTTTTGTGGAAGCAAATGAAAAAGCAGCACATACAATGCGCTAAAGCCTCGCAGTGCTTCTAGTTTTTCTAATTTATGGTCTGTTTTGGGTGATTTCATTTTGACATTTTACGCTACTTTGTACCGATTTGATTCTAACTTGGTTTTTTTGCGCTGGAAGTATGTTGTGTATGAATAAAAGTTTTATTAGCACCTTTAATTTTTAATAAAGACAACAACATCATAAACATTCCTTTTGGCAGACTAACTAAAGCCTTTAAAGTGGTAGCATTATAAAATGATATTGGAACCGAAAAAACAAAAGATAACACACATGATATCAATAAAATAATCCAATAATTTGAAAACGGAATTTGATTTTCTAAAAAATAATTGGCTGCCACAAAACTAAAACTGCTAAGTATGACCGCACCTAATAATAAAACTCTTGGTGGTTGGATAAACTGAATTGCCTTGTCAAAATAGTCAATGTTTCCTTTCAGTAATAAATGTTTAGTAGCATTTAAAATGTCTTTTCTAAAGTAGTGCAACTGAGCCGACAGCCATCGGCGCCGCTGGTTACCAAAGACCTCAGATTTTTGTATTTTTTCATCAAAAACCACAGCATCGTTGAGATAGACAATTTTATGTCCTTCTTTTAGCATTTTCAGTTCAATTTCTTTATCAAAGCCGCCAACTGCCGTAACTGTTGCCATCAGGGATTTAAAATAAGCATATTTAAATGCCATTCCCGAACCAATAATGGCCGATGACAAGCCCAAAACCCGATGCCCTTTTCTAAAAATATTATTGTTTATTTCTTCACTAATAGCATCTAGAACTGCCCACGAATTGTTTGTGTTTTTTGCTGTTCTATGACCTTGTACCGCAATAAAACCGTGTTCAAAAGCTGCTTTCACTTTCTTTAAAAAATCTTTTGCCATCAAATTATCAGCATCTAGCACCACAGCAATATCATAATCATGATCTAGTGTTGCCATTGCTTTGTTCAATGCTTTGGATTTTGTGCTTTTATCAAAACTTACTTCAATTACTTTTATAGGTAAAGTTTTTAATTCTGAAATTGTTTCTTTTTGAAAAGAATCAGCAATAATAACAACATCATAGAGATGCGCTGGATAATCTTGTTCTAATGCTGAATTGGCAACTTCTATTATTACTTCGTCTTCTTTGTAACCGGGAATCAAAACGGCTATTTTTTTTAAATTCCCATTATCTACATATTGTTTTTGCTTATAAAATAAACTTGCTATCGAAAACACTAAAATATACAATGTTGCTAAACCGAGCAGGGTTAGTAAAACAATTTGTATTAGATTAAATACTACCATAATACACTAATTTAATTTTTTTTAAAACATTTTACAAAGCAAGTCATTGGCGAATAATTTCTAAGTTACTATTTTTTTAACTTCCGAATTTTGTCTCTTACTTTTAGAGCATATTTCCGTAAAAATGGAAAGTGTTTTCCGCTTTTTAGATTGTACATTAAAGATTCTGATTCAAAAATCATTTCAAAATTTGCTGTACATAAAACCGGTTTTTTGGATATTCTATTGATTTCCACAGCTTGATGGTATTCACTTTCTATAAACAAAACATAAGGTTTAGACATATACGCTTTGGCCTTATGATCTCCGTGATTATTGGCTCGTTGACGGGCGGCCATATCGGGTAAGTCCAACATTACAAGATCATTGTATTTGATGTTGTTTGCCTTCAACCAAGTTTCGGTTTCTTTTCGGTATTTTTCTAAACGAGAGGTTACAACGGTTCCAATTTTACTTCCAGGAATAAATAGCGGAGGAGCATTTAAAATAAAATCAATGTATTTAGGACCATCGTCATTTTGTTCTGGTAACGGATCAGCGCATAAAACACCATCAATATCAAAACAGGCTTTTTCTAAAGTGGTATGGTTCAAAATGTTCCATTGAAAATACCTTGGCAATGGGACAATTTCGAAAAAATAATCTACCATTTTTTCTTTTCCAGGGATGATATAAACGGCACAATATTTTAAGTCGAATTTTGATTCCAGATGTTTTAAACTCTCTTTTACTTCTACCATTGCGGAACCAGATGCGATACTGTCATCTACGACCAATATTTTTTTAAATTCCGAAATATCAAAGAATTGGCTTCGTGCTCCAGCCTTATAAATATGGCCATTCAAAAAGGAGTGAATGTCAGTATATGGTCGGTTTAAATATAAAGACAGTAAATTGGCTGGAAGCATACCACTTCTTGGCACTCCTACGATTAAGTCGAAATCACGGGGAATAATATTTAATCTTTTGAGAATAACATTATTCAAATCAGTAATGTTTCTGTAGTTCATAATATTTATTATAAGAGGTTAGAATTGTGTTGTTTATCTTGGTTATTGACTATGATTTCTAAACTTTAATTAATTGTACTTCTTCTTTCTCAATAGGCGAATCGAAAGTCTCAGGATTCGAGATTATTGCCATTGTTGCATACATCAATAAAGCCGTTGGCATGCCTCCAAATATAGCATTTCCGTAAGATGCTGCCATTATTCCCAACATTCCTGCAATTAAGGCACTAAGTTTTTGTTTTGCTATTGGATCTCGAATTTTAAACATGACCTTGTATGAAGCTTTTCCGACAACAAAGAACAAAATACACAAATGAATCGTTAAACCAACGATGCCAAGCTCGGCCCATATCATAACATACCAACTGTCTGTGGCCACATGAGAAAGAAATGCGTTTGGCAAAAATCGTTGCGCTTTATCGCCTGCATGGCCAATACCACCGCCAAATGGTCTTGATGCCAAATAACCTTTGAGAATTTTTTGATTATTAAGTCTTACTTGCAGTGATGGTTCGTTGGGGTCAAAAGCTGATCTCATTCTTCTTATTTGGTCATTTCCATTAGCGATCATAGTAAATTTAAAAAAAACAAACATCATAATGACTAGCGTAAATCCTATAACTACAACCCGTACATTTTTACTCAAAATAAAATAGGTCATAAAACCTGCAAAGGGTACACTTATTGACCCTCGTGTGCCCGATATTAGCATTCCATAAAGTCCCAGTATACCCATTGTTAGAAAAAATACTTTTGGTAACCCTTTTTTAGACATGGAGTAAAGAATGCCAACTACACCTGCAAGCCCTTGGTTTGCACCGAATTGTCCTGCATCGCTCATGAAAGAAAAAATTCTTAATTTTCCGAATAATATATGAGTTTGTGCTGCCCCGCCATTCAGCCACGCCTGTTCCGCTTCATCTACGCCAACAAACAATTGAATCATTCCCTTAATTGTAGCCAATATTGCAAAGACGCCCCAAACGTAAAGGAACATATCCATTTTTTTATGCGTATTAATAAGCATGAATGTTAGCGGAATAAACAAAAAGAAATAAAATCCAATACCTCTGCCTGCAATCCATGCTTCTTTGCTTTGTGCTTCTGGATTTACCAATTGAAATATGCAATACAGCAACCAAAATGCTGCTAAATAGGTAATGTTTTTATTGGCTGGCGACCAATCGATTCTTTCTTTGAATTTGGAAAAAAATAGAGCTAAGTAGGTCAAAATAATAATGCCATCTATACCGAAACCTAATGGTAGTCCAGGAATATAGCGAGTTGCGCCAAGTACTATAAAATTAAGTCCTATTGCTGTAAAAAAACCTAATATTGGATTATTAAATAATTTATATAAATATAAGCCACCAAATATAAGTGCAAATAAAATCCCGAGACCGGCCATTTCTAATTTAGCAAGTATAACAGCAAAAAACACAGCTGCTGAGAATAATAACAGCAAAGCCTTCGGTTTAGTTATAGCACCTGAGCCAGAATTTTCATCAAAAGGGTTTATATTGATGCTTGTCATTTACTTAACTTTTTGATTTGTTTTTAAATAACCCTCATAGCGGTTATTGGTTGCTTTATTAAAAAGTACAGAATAGAATTTTAGCCCACTTGAAAAAATTTCTCTAAATGATAATGTCAATTCTTTATTTAAAAAGTACATTCCCAGCCAAATACCAACTAATGTAAATAGTATGGATGCAACAGCAACCAGTAATAATGATTTGAATATAAAAATTGCGATAAGGTCTCCGATGACATTGGCAAGAACCATAAAAAACACTTTTAAAGCATTAATATTTGGCTTGTTTATACTGTCAAGACCGATACCGGTCATTCTATCTATGGGCAATAAAAGTCCGTAAATTGAGAAAACACGAACAATATCTATGACATTAAATCCGGTAATTGGATCTGTTTTTAAGTATTGATTTCCTGATAGTAAAAACACAAAAAACTCCGCAAAAACAAAGGTGAACAAACTTATAAATACAAATAAATAGGTAAGTGCACCAGTATAGGAGTAAAACAAATCTTTTACTTCATCTATTTTATGATGTAAGCTTGCTTTAGACATTTTAGGAAATGCAGTGGCAACAAAACTTCTTAAAGGAATTTGTTGTAATTCAGTAAGTTTTAATGGGATACTATAAAG
>CAMCTL010000097.1 GCA_945878515.1 Flavobacterium psychrophilum
TGGCTACGGAATGGGCTTTGAACCTCAAAACATTTTTGGTTCGAACCCTAGATCAATATGACATTAGTACATACGGACTTACCTTTGGAATATCAGAATACAATCGCGATGGACATTATTTTACTTCGATTGTAGTCGAAAAAAATGAAACGCCAAAAGCTTTGGAATCCATTAAAATTAGAGCGACTTATAACGTATTGTACGCTAAGAATTTTGATCCGAATACCAAAGAATATATTGTTTTAGCTCAGGATGTGGACAAGCAAGAATTGCCGACGATTTTGATTGAATTGAGTAAAAAATACTTTGAAAATTTAGGCAATACAGTGCTCGAAGTAAACGCACCAGCAGCCAAAAAAGAAATTCAAGAAACCGATATTCATCAATGTTCAGAATGTTTAACGCAATACAATTCAGAATATGGCGATGTTACTCAGGGAATTGAAAAAGGGGTTTTGTTCCAAAACTTACCTGAAGATTACTGTTGTTCGCTCTGTGAATCGCCAAAAAATAAATTTATAAATTATCTGGAAAAAGTTTAATTTCACAGTTTTAAATGATTTTTTTGTGAACGAGTAAGTAAAAATTTTAAACCACATAGTTTTAATTTTAATGAACATAGAAAAATAGCGATTTAAAGGTTACATAGAAAAATTCATTTTTGCACATAGTCTATGAAGACTATGAAAAAGCAAAGCGTTCTAAAAAATCATGGACTATGTTTTTACAATAAAATCTATGTGGTTAAAAGTTTCAAAATCATTTAATCAACTTATAATTTCTAAGAAATTGAATTTCAAAACCCAACTATGAACACTATTTTCAAAACGGTAAGTTCTTCTCATATTAGTATTTCTCAACTGATGTTGCCTTCGCATAGTAATTTTAGAGGCAAAATTCACGGTGGTTTTATTTTGTCACTACTTGATCAAATTGCGTTTGCTTGTGCCTCCAAATTTTCGGGAAATTATTGTGTAACCGCTTCTGTTGATACGGTCAATTTTTTGAATCCTATTGAGGTTGGCGAACTGGTTACTTTGACCGCCAGCGTCAATTATGTTGGTAAAAGTTCTATGATTATAGGCATTCGCGTAGAAGCTGAAAACATTCAAACTGGCGTTGTCAAACATTGCAATTCTTCTTATTTTACGATGGTTTCCAAAGACAAAGAAGGTAAAAATGCTATGGTTCCGGGTTTAGTACTTTCGAACCCTGACGATGTGAGAAGATTTAAAGATTGTCTGAAACATATAACTTTAAAAAAACAAAGAGATTCAGAAAATAACACCGCCGATTTTGAATCTATTGAATCTATTTTGAGTTCCAATTTGTATAATGTAAGGGTGGAGTTGGGGTGAGGGGTTATTTGAAGTTTCGTTCCTTGTTGAGGTTGTAAACTTCGTAAACGTTCATTTTCCATTAAGATAAAATTTCTTGCGAAAGAAAAGCTTGATTTTAGCGGATTTTTCGGCATTTTTTGAAATGGATGGTACAAGTAGTTATTATTATATTTCATATTCCAATTCACAAATCATTTCAATTTCTGGTGTTGGCGAACCTTTACTTTTTCTTGGTTCTGTTGAATACATTTTAGCTTTAAATTCATATTTTCCATCGGTGCTTTCTTCAATCAACGTCTTAAATGTTTTTGGAATTGCCCAAAACTTTAAAAATTTACTATTTGGAAAGTCTTTTTTTAGTTGGCTTTTGGTTTGAAGATACATTGTAAACACGCCATTTTTTGAATCAAAAACTATATATGAGTTATCTTTTTCTGTAAAGCTTAATATTTCACCATCAATAGTTAATTCTGCTTTTGTAAGTCTTACATCAATATCGACAATTTCAGCTGTGAACAAATGGCTCACATAAAAAAGTTCCCTTCGTACCGCCCGATATGCGCTAAAGACTATTAAACCTATCCGTGCCAGAAGTTGTACCTAAAAAATAGGCGCAACTTTGTATTCAAACAATTTTATCATATAAATTGGTCACAAAATGAACGTAATATTATTTTTTGGAGAATCAAATGGGATTATCTCAATGATTATAACTAATCAATTTAGAATCAAATGGATGCAAAATGTTTTTTTTTAATGAGAAAAAAACTTTATAAGAAAAATAATTGCTGACTTTTCAAATAATCCAAAGCATATTTTCCTTCATTAAACAACAAATCCAAAATGCTTAAATTGTTCAAAAATCCGTGTTTGTTATCAAAAACTTGTTTGTAGCTTTCAAATTGTGATTTGTCTTTTTTTCCGTCAACTAAGGTTCTGAAATCACGAACTGTATTAGTATCTACTTCATGAAAATATTCTAAAGTCGATTCGTAATCCAATTTCAATCGTAAGCATTTTGATAGCAGCTCCATCGCTTCAAAATTCAAATCCATCAAGAAATGGTGTTTTTTTTCGAAAATTGGGTGTATTTCATCTTCAAAAAACTCAAAGAAAGGAGAACTTCTATAACCAGCTTCAAGGGATTTAAAGTGCTGTTTTTGCCAACTGAAATCATTTTCAATTTTGATGTCTTTGGTTTTTTGGTGAAGTTCTTTCGAATGTTTTACAGGAACGTTCAACAACTGAACGCCATTGGGACTGTAAATATAAGTTCGATTCCTATTGGTTTGCTTTTGGAAATTATCTTCCATTTCAAATACAATATTGTCAGATTGCACCATCGCCACAAAGTGACTAATCGAAGGGAAATAAGTTGGATGTATTAAAATATTCATTTTGAATTAGTTCAATATGGTTTAAAATGGTTTAAGTTCTAATTCATTTTTGCGGTTAAACAACCTTAAACCTTTAAACAATCTTAAACTTTTAAACTTTTAATCATTTATACTTTATTCGTTTTTCTTTTCTTCCAAAAATATTCTCCAACAAAATAGGCTACTAAGGCAATCAAGAAAAATTGAAAATAAGATTGTGGTTGACCATCGCCGCCAACGGTTGTAAACAAGCGTTCCCAGCGAATTTTATTCAACCCTTTTCCGTTAGTGTCCCAACTCATCCAAATAAATACAGGTTTTCCAACAATGTGATCTTCGGGAACAAAGCCCCAATAACGGCTGTCTTCGGAGCGATGACGGTTGTCTCCCATCATCCAATAATAATTTTGTTTGAAAGTATATGAATTGGCAACTTCACCATTTATTTTTATGGTTTGTCCGTTGTTTTCTAATTTGTTGCCTTCGTAATTTTCAATTATCCTTTTGTAAAGTGGCAGGTTTTGTTGGTTCAACTGTACTGTTTTCCCTACTTCAGGAATGGTAATTGGTCCAAAATTATCCACAGTCCAATTTGTGTTGTGCGGAAAAATTCCTTTGTCGAAATTGGCTGTTTTTTTTGCAATAAATCGAACAACCGAATCTATCGCGGCATTTTTTCTTAATTCCGCTGCAGATTTCAAAGTAAGGTTTGCATCATTTTTGGCTTCGTAAACTTCTTGAGCAAAAATTCCACAACTTTCAATAACCTTTAACGGAATTCCTTTAAAACCGGTCAAAACCTTAAATGATTTGTCTTGGTTTTGCGTAGCATTTAATACATAGGGCTGAACAGCATTGATTTGTTCTTCACTATTCGGTTTTAAAATATAAACTCTATTAAATTCAGTTGAACCAGTATTTATCAAAACTTCGCTCGAAACTCCGTTTGCAGCATAAACAGTGTGTTCATATTGAGATTTTGCTCTTTCTGGTAGCACCAAAGGTTTTCCGTCTATGTAAACAAATCCGTCTTTAATTTCTAAGACATCGCCAGGAGTTCCCTGACATCTCTTCACATAATTGGATTTTTTGTCAATGGGTTTAAGCACCGCTTTTCTCCCTGATTTATCAAAAAATTTATAAACCGTATCGACCGGCCAGTTGAATACTACAATGTCATTTTTTTCAATTTTTTGAAAAGAAGGCAATCTAAAATAAGGCAATTGCGGAAAATTCGAATATGATTTTATTTTGGTCAGTGGAATTGAGTCGTGTACCATTGGCAAAGCCACAGTTGTCATTGGAACTCTAGCTCCGTAGTTCATTTTACTAACAAATAAAAAATCACCTATTAATAATGATTTTTCTAAAGATGAAGTTGGAATAGTGTATGGTTGAATAAAATAGGTATGTACAAATGTGGCCACAATTACTGCAAAAAGTAAGGAACTAACTGTATCTGCCGCTTTGTTTTCTGGGTTCAAGCTTCGGTCGGAAATGTAATTTAATTTTTGGGTGTAATTGATATAAAAAATATAGAATCCACAAGTAACAATTCCTAAAAAGGTGTCTAACGAAGAACGTTTTCCGAAGCTTCTCAAGGTTTCTACCCAAATTACAGGAAACATTATTAAGTTAATCACTGGAATAAAAAGTAGTACCGTCCACCATGTTGGTCTACCAATAATTTTCATTAAAACGATGGAATTGTATACAGGAATTGCGGCTTCCCAACGTTTTCTTCCTGCCGCTTCATAGAGTTTCCAAGTGCCTAAAAAGTGAATTATTTGTACGATTAAGAAAAATACAAACCATTGATATGCTGTCATAATATTTTAGATTTTAGATTTGCTGCGCCAGTTCGCTGACGCTCGGGTTAGATTTTAGATTTCTATTGAAATTTTAAATGTAAAAGGTGATGAGACTAATTTTGGAATTTTTTTATTTGGAATTTGGAGTTTTTTATTTGGAATTTAATTCTAATACGTTCTTCATTGTAAATATTCCATGTTTTCCAACAATCCATTCGGCGGCAATTACTGCACCAAGGGCAAAACCATCACGATTGTGCGCGGTGTGTTTTATTTCTATTGTGTCAACCTCGGAATTGTAAGTCACGGTATGTGTTCCAGGAACGTTTTCCGTTCTTATGGCTTCGATGTGAATTAAATTTTCTTCTGCATCTTCTAGTGTCCAATTGGTATAATCGCTATTTTCTATCACACCTTTTGCCAATGAAATAGCGGTTCCGCTTGGAGCGTCAAGTTTTTGCGTATGATGAATTTCCTCCATTTCTACTTTATAAGAACTAAACTTTGACATCATTTTTGCTAAATATTCATTGAGTTCAAAGAAAAGATTGACACCCAAACTAAAATTAGAACTGGATATAAATGCGCCGTTTTGTGCTGCGCAAAGTGCCACCATTTCATCATAACGGTCTAGCCAACCGGTTGTTCCAGAAATCACAGGAACCTTAGCATAAAAACAATTTGAAATGTTTTCTACCGCAACCGATGGAATGCTAAAATCTATGGCAACATCAGCATCCGAAAGTCCTTCATAAGTATTGAATTCGTCTTTTTTTAGAACAATTTCGTGTCCTCTTTCAAGTGCAATTCTCTCGATGGTTTGACCCATTTTTCCGTATCCTAAAAGTGCAATTTTCATTGTATATTTTATTATATATTTCCCTTTCCGAGGTTTGCATAGCCAGTTCGCTAGCGTTCGTGCAGGGATTTAAAAATTATAATTAAGTGTAAGTCCAAAATTTGCTTTATTTGTTACATCATTGCGATAAACATCTGGTCTTAAAGATAAATTTTCATTGACATTAAATTGTATCAAAGCCGCATCAACGTTAGCATCAATTATATTTAGCACATAAAATCCAACTACAAACAAAGCCGAAAAATCTTTATTTCGTTGATAAAACTTTTGAGCAGTTATAAGTTTGGCGTTGTCATAATAACTAAATTGATCGTCATTGTAACCTTCCAATCTTCTTTTGTAGGCATCTCTTACTTGATTGTACTTGTTTTTACTGTCAATATAAAAATACAAACTTGTTCCAATCGCTCCGTAAACCAAAGGGATTTTCCAATATTTTTTGTTGTACGCTTGACCTAAACCTGGAAGAATCGCCGAGTAAAAAGCAGCTTTTGCTGGTGTTAATGGGTCAATATCAACCGACTTCAAAGTGTCTTTTGCAATTAAAGTAGCTTCGGTTGTCTTTTGTGCAAAAACATCCATGTTTCCAAATGCAAAAAGACAAAGTACGATGAACAAGATTTTATGCACTAGTCATTGATTAGTTTGATAATTCTGTTGAAATCCTCTTCAGAATGAAACGGAATCGTGATTTTACCTTTGCCATTTCCTGCTACTTTAACTTCCACTTTTGTTCCGAAGTATGAATTAAAAGTGTTTTTATGATCTTCTTTAATTTCAAACGAGGTTGTTTTTTTTGGGGTTGCAGCTCCGCTTTGTTCGGCTTCGTCGCTAGTTGGCTTTAAACTTTCTTGGTAGTTTTTGACCAAAGTTTCTGTTTCTCGAACCGATAAATTTTGACTTACAATTTTTTGGTAAATATCAGCTTGAATGTCTTGATTTTCAATATTGATTATCGCTCGACCGTGACCCATACTGATAAATCCGTCTCTAATTCCAGTTTGAATAACTGGGTCTAATTTCAGAAGTCGCAAATAATTGGCAATCGTTGATCGTTTTTTTCCAACACGTTCGCTCATTTGCTCTTGTGTCAACTGAATTTCGTCTATCAATCGTTGGTATGAAAGCGCAATTTCTATAGGATCTAAATCATGGCGTTGAATGTTTTCAACCAATGCCATTATTAAAGATTCGTTGTCGTTTGCAATTCTTATGTAAGCGGGAACAGTTGTCAATCCTACTAAAGTTGAAGCACGAAGACGGCGTTCTCCCGAAATTAATTGATATTTGTTGAAGTCTAATTTCCGAACAGTAATGGGTTGAATTACACCTAATTCTTTGATAGAACTAGCTAATTCTCTTAATGATTCTTCGTTAAAATTACTTCTCGGTTGAAAAGGATTGATTTCAATAGCCTCTATTTCGAGTTCTATAATATTGCCAACTACTTTATCTGCATTTTTATCGTTTACAGAGTTTATGTCGTTTTCTGGATCTTTTAATAATGCCGATAATCCTCTTCCTAATGCTTGTTTTTTTAATGCTTGTGCCATAAAAATTATTTGCTGTTTTTCTTTATAATTTCGTGCGCCAATTGCAGATAATTATCAGCTCCTTTACTCGTAGCGTCATAGTTAATAATGCTTTCGCCAAAACTTGGTGCTTCACTCAGTTTTACATTTCTTTGAATAATTGTGTCAAAAACCATATCGTTAAAATGTTTTTGAACCTCTTCGACCACTTGATTGGACAAACGCAATCGCGAATCAAACATGGTCAAAAGAAGCCCTTCGATATCTAACTCTGGATTGTGGATTTTTTGAATACTTTTTATTGTATTTAATAATTTCCCTAATCCTTCTAGTGCAAAATATTCGCACTGAATTGGAATAATTACAGAATCAGCTGCAGTTAAAGCATTTAGAGTCAGTAATCCAAGTGACGGAGCACAATCAATAAGGATATAGTCATAATCGTCTTTAATGGTTTCCAATGCTTTTTTGAGCATATATTCTCTTTCAGGTTTATCGACCAATTCGATTTCTATCGCCACTAGGTCAATGTGAGAAGGAATCACATCAACGTTTGGAGCAGTACATTTTACAATAGCTTGTAGTGGAGTTTGGCTATGTTCAATAATTTGATAGGTTCCAATTTCTACCGTATTCACATCCAGACCCAAACCTGAACTAGCATTCGCTTGAGGATCAGCATCTATTAATAGTACTTTTTTTTCTAAAACACCCAAAGATGCGGCTAGATTTACTGTTGTCGTCGTCTTTCCAACACCGCCTTTTTGATTAGCAATCGCAATAATTTTGCCCATTTGTTTTCTAAATTTTGAACGGTAAAAATACGATTAATTATGGTTTCTGAAAATCTATTATGTTAACATTTGTTTCTTATTTGAATAGTAGTGGTTTTTTTTATAATTTTTTGGATTGTGTTATAAATTTAAAGTAAACTTCCAAAATGATTTTAGAAATAAAATTTAAAATCTTAAGTTGATAATTTATAGATTTAGCAATACATTTACCGCATTATAATTGTATTGCAATAACAAATTATCATGACTTTTGCCATTATCACTCATGTTCCGCACATACTCGAACAGAATCATTATTTTGCTTATGGTCCTTATGTCAGGGAAATGAATATATGGTCAAAATTTGTTGATAAATTACTGATTGTTGCCCCGAGTTCAAATGCAAAGAAAAGTCCTATAGATATTTGTTATAAACATGTAGATATTGATTTTGTTGCTATCGAAAGCTTTGACATTTTGAATCCGAAGGCAGTTTTGAAGACAATGTTATGTATTCCAAAAGTAAGTTGGAAGATTTTTTTGACGATGAAAAAAGCAGATCACATTCATTTGAGATGTCCAGGAAATATTGGTTTAATTGGATGTTTAATTCAAATTTTCTTTCCTAATAAACCTAAAACAGCTAAATATGCTGGAAATTGGGATTTAAAATCAAGGCAACCTATGTCTTACAGATTACAAAAATGGATTTTAAGTTCCACTTTTTTAACTCGAAACATGCAAGTTTTGGTATATGGCGAATGGGAAAAAAGTTCTAAAAACATTAAACCATTTTTTACAGCAACATACAACGAATCTGACAAATCTCCTATTATACCAAAAGATTTAAAAAGTCAAGTTTGTTTTGTTTTTGTAGGCGCTTTGGTTTCAGGAAAAAATCCGCTATATGCCGTTCAAATGATTGAAATGTTATTTAGTAAAGGTTATAACGTTACATTAGAATTATTTGGAGAAGGCGCTGAACGGAAAATTTTAGAAGATTATATAAGTAAAAATCACTTAGACAATATCGTTTTTTTAAGAGGGAATCAAACGCAAGAAGTGGTTACTCAAGCATTTGAGAACAGTCATTTTACTATGTTGCCGTCCGAAAGTGAGGGTTGGCCAAAAGCTATTGCTGAAGGAATGTTTTGGGGTTGTGTTCCTGTGGCTACAAAAGTTTCCTGTGTGCCGTTTATGCTCGATTATGGTAGCAGAGGTGTTTTGCTAGAATTCAATTTACTTGATGATGTACAACAAATTGAAGTTCTTTTACATGAAAAAATTCGTTATAACATGATGAGTCAAAAAGCGAGTGATTGGTCCAGAAAATATACAATGGATTTTTTCGAAACAGAAATTAAAAAACTAGTGTCTAGATGAGAATTCTCCAAATTATAGATTCTCTTGACGCTGGCGGAGCTGAACGAATGGCTGTAAATTATGCCAATGCTCTTGCCAAGGAAGTTGAGTTTTCAGGTTTAGTAGCAACTCGAAAAGAAGGGCCGCTTTTTAATCAAATAAGCAAAAATGTTTCTTATTTATATTTGAACAAAAAGGGAACAATTGATTTAAAAGCCATTTTTGCACTGCGAAAATTTATAATCGAAAATAAGGTTGAAATCATTCACGCACATAGTACGTCTTTTTTCATAGCAATTTTACTAAAGTTGATTTACCCTAAAGTTAAAATTATTTGGCATGAACATTATGGTGCAAGGGTCAACCAAGAAAGAAAAGAAAATTTAGCCCTTTTTTTCAGTTCATTTTTTTTCTCTTATGTATTTGTTGTTAATCACCAATTAGAAAATTGGGTAAGAATAAAATTAATGATAAGTAACGTATCTTATGTTCCTAACTTTGCAGTATCGGATGTTAACCATTCCGACCTAACCTTATTAAAGGGAAATTCCAACAAACGAATAATTTGTTTAGCAAATCTTAAAAACCCAAAAAATCATTTTGCATTGTTAAGTGCTTTTAATGAAATAAAATTATACGATTTTGGGTGGAGTTTGCATTTAGTAGGTAAAGATTATAATGATGAATATTCTAACGACCTAAAAAACTTCATAAAGAATAATGCCTTACAGAACAGTATTTTTTTGTATGATTCGCAAAATGACATTCAAAATATTTTATTACAAGCTACAATCGGAGTATTATGTTCAACCGATGAGGGTTTCCCTGTTAGCCTCCTTGAATATGGTTTAGCTAAATTAGCAGTAGTTTCAACTAACGTTGGTTATTGCTCAGAAATTGTTAAAGATAATTTTAGTGGGCTTTTATTTGACCCATTGATTAATAATGAAATTCAAAAACAACTTCAAAAAATAACTTTAGATAGTGTTCAAAGAGAAGTTTTTGCAATAAATTTGAATAAATTAGTTTTGAATGAATACTCATTAGAGAAAGGCATTCAATTGCTAATTTCAAAATACAATTTGCTTTAAAAATAAATACTATGACTAAAGACGACATATTCTATTTTCAAATAGTTCTTTTTCATGTGGCAATTGGGTTCTTAGTATTCTTGTTTCCTTTTTTTTCAAAAATATATGGTTTTGCTATATTTATTATAGGCCCGTTATATATTATCAAGACACAAAACAAAAATAATGAGGCCTTGATAGCCGCTGCCTATATAGTTGGAAGTGAGGTTTTTTTAAGGATGACTGGCGGAAATCCTTTATACGAGGTTTCCAAGTATGCAGTGATGGTTTTTATTCTTATTGGGATGTACTTTAGCGGATTTTCAAAAAATGCTACTCCTTATTTTATTTTTATATTGTTATTGATTCCAGGCGTTGTAATTTCCACTTTTGTTTTAAATTATGACACAGATATTAAAAATGCAATTGCATTTAATATTTCAGGTCCTATTTGTTTAGCCTTTGCCTCCGTCTATACCTTTAGGCGAAAGATTCCTATTGATGAGATGAATTCAATACTTCTTGCTATGGGTTTGCCAATTGTAACCTGCATGACCTACTTAACTTTTTATACGCCAAACATTAGGGATATTGTAACAAGTACCCAGTCGAATTTTGCAACGTCGGGAGGGTTTGGACCTAATCAGGTTGCTACTATTCTTGGACTAGGTATGTTTATTTTTGTTTCAAGAATAATTTTGGAATCCAAAACAAAATATACAGTTATCATCAATTTGATAGTTGCACTTAATATAAGTTATCGTGGCATCATAACATTTTCGAGAGGAGGCATGATTACTGGTTTATTAATGATTATTTTATTAATTTTATTTTTGTACATGAAATCTAATTTTAATGGACGAGTGAAATTAAATTATTTAATTGTACTGCT
This sequence comes from Flavobacterium psychrophilum, assembly GCA_945878515.1. Taxonomy (GTDB): domain Bacteria; phylum Bacteroidota; class Bacteroidia; order Flavobacteriales; family Flavobacteriaceae; genus Flavobacterium; species Flavobacterium psychrophilum_I. Next base: position 11,016 of record CAMCTL010000097.1, read on the forward strand.
AATTTTAACTATGATTGTGACTTGGGGCTACTCTTCTTTTCAAACTAGCGGACTTATTGATAAACGGTATGCTAATCAAGATGCCACTGGAAGAGAAAAAGAAAGTAGTTTTACAGGTAGAGAGGATCTTGCAAAAGGTGAAATAGATATTTTTTTGGCAAATCCACTTTTTGGAGTAGGCGTAGGTAAGGGTGTTGAGGTTAGACAAGCTGAAACAGGTGATGGCACTCTTTCTCATGACGAGATCACAAGAATGCTTGCCGAACACGGCACTTTGGGGATTATAGGTTTGTTAATTTTATTTTTAACACCTTTATCATTGTTTGTAGAAAATAAGTTCAACATGTATTTATTATGTTTCGTTGTCTTTTGGTTTTTAACAATAAATCATGCGGCAATGAGAACAGCAGCGCCAGCATTTGTTTACTCCTTATCGTTATTAAATGTAAGTTTAGGTTCCAACTCTAAAAAAATCAAGTCCAATTGAACGATTGATATTGTTTAAAAGTCAAAAATATGAAGCGCAAAGATTTACGTGGTATATCGTCGATTTTTACTAGTTTTTTATCGGTTTTTTATAGTTTTTTTTAGATGATTGTTTAAGTTTGCAATAATTGTAATTAACATTTAGTATTGTATTGATGAATAAGAATAACAAAATACATTTCGAAGTCTCAGAAAGAAAAATTATTCTCAGAATTTTTGACGTTTTTTTTGTTGTTTTAGCCTTAAATTTTACCGGTCATTTTTTAGAATCACATTATTTAGAGACTTCAACAAAATACTATTATTATACGCTGGTTTTTATTTTGTATTTAAATGGTTGTGGAGCAATTTTCGAAATGTATAATTTGCAAGTTGCAAGTAATCAATTTAAAGTATTAAAGAGTACGATTTTAACGGCCTCAACTGCGGTTTTATTTTATTTATTAACTCCTTATTTTTCAGCTGAGCTACCTGCAAATAGATTTGAAATTTTAATATTTTATTTTACGGTACTTTTTACTTTGATTCTGTGGAGAATTTTTTACGTTAAATTCTTGGCCTCGAGTCGGTTTGTACAAAATGTTCTAATTGTTTGCAATAGTAATCAAGTTGAAGAATTAATTGCTGATCTAGAGAATTCAGATCCTCATTATAGAATTATGGCCTATGTAGATTCCAGCACATCTAACAACGAAGTTATTGATTATAAACGTGTAAAACAGGTACAGATCGATGATTTAGCTTCATTTATTAAAAAAAATAAATTATTTGAAATTGTTGTCGCTTCTCAAAATTCTGAAGAAATTACAGCAGATTTGTATATTCAGTTGCTTCATTTGTTAGAAACTGGAAATACTATTCGAGAGTATAGTAAAGTATACGAAGACAAAGCACAACGCATTCCCATTCAGCTTATAAGTAGAGACTTCTACAAGTATTTCCCATTTAATCGTAGCAATAATAATCAGCTTTATTTGCTGGTTGTCAAGATAATGGAAACTTTCATTTCTATTATTGGATTATTTTTTGGAGTGCTATTAATTCCTTTTATCCTTATTGGAAATGTTTTCGGAAATCGAGGAAAACTATTTTACACACAAGAGAGAATAGGTAAACATGGTAAAACATTCCAAATACTAAAATTTCGTACAATGTTAGACAACGCTGAGAAAGCTGGCGCGGTTTTTTCAAATTCAAATGATGTAAGGATTACACCTTTTGGGAAATTTTTGAGAAAAACTAGAATTGATGAATTTCCCCAATTCGTCAATATTTTGAAAGGTCAAATGGGAGTAATTGGTCCAAGGCCAGAAAGACCGTTTTTTGTTGATGAAATTTCTGCAATTATGCCTTTTTATCAAACTCGCCACGTTATTAAACCTGGGCTTACAGGCTGGGCTCAAGTTAATTATTCTTATGGTGAATCGATAGAAGATAGTTTGATAAAACTGCAGTATGATTTATATTATATCAAACATCGCAGTATATTCTTAGATTTGAATATTAC
>CAMCTL010000098.1 GCA_945878515.1 Flavobacterium psychrophilum
GAGTTTCCAGGCGAAAGGATTTCAATAATTAAATCCGGAGCGCCAAGACAGCCTCTGTCGTCTAGTTTGTCCTTATCACAAATTACACAAATATCGGGTTGGAATACGGTCGAAATCTCTCTGTCGGAAGTGCTTTTTTTATAGTTAATTAAGCGCACATCAAATGGAGCAACATAAACATTGCAAGGGGTTTTCTTGAAAAAATTACCAACAGCCAGAGATAGTTGAAAAGAAACTTCCTGATGCTTTCTACTTGGAGCAGGACTCATTTTGAAAATTTTTCCTTTCAGAATCTCTAATCTTTCTTGAAAATCCCAAGTAAGATAATCCGCATATGTGTAGGATTTTGTAAGATCTAAAGTATTGATGTCGGTTACAGTAGTCATAAGTCCTTGATTTTAATATTCAAAGATAACAATTTTTTCCTTTGTTGGTTTTTTGCCCCTGATAGAAATGGAAAGCCTTTTGTAGCAATACTGCAATTTTTCTAAACAAAAAAGAGCGACCAACGGAAGCTCCTTTATTGTTTTTAGAAAAATGCTGTAGTGCCAAAAAGCTTGAAATGGATAGCAGGATTAGGCACTGAAAATTTACAAATCAAACCCTATTTTCACGCCTAATTTGTCGGCAATGATTTTAGTTATTCTTTGTTTCAATTCTGGGATTTTAATGTTTTCTATAACCGCATTTGAGAAAGCGTACATCAATAATGCTTTGGCTTCTTTCTTAGGGATTCCACGTTGTTGCATGTAAAATAGTGCGGTCTCGTCTAACTGACCAATAGTACAGCCGTGAGAACATTTTACATCATCCGCAAAAATCTCTAGTTGTGGTTTCGCATTTATTGTTGATTTGTTGCCCAACAAAATATTGTTGCTTTTTTGGAAAGCGTTGGTTTTTTGTGCTTCTTTTTCTACAAAAATCTTTCCGTTAAAAACTCCAGTAGAACTCTCGGAAAAAATTCCTTTGTAATCTTGGAAGCTTTCGCAATTTGGCGATGAGTGATGCACCAAAGTGTAATGATCCACATGTTGCTTGTCGCCAATAATTGTAATGCCGTTTAGTGTGCTTGTCAATCGTTCTCCAAAATGATAGAAATTCAAATTGTTTCTAGTCAAATTTCCACCAAAAGAGAAAGTTTGAACCGAAACGTGACTTTCTTGTTTTTGAGAAACGTAAGTGTTGTCAATTAAATTGGCTTCGTTATTGTCGTTTTGTACTTTATAATAATCGACAATAGCTCGTTTTTGTGCAAAAATCTCGGTAACCGAATTGGTCAAAACCGGGTTTTCGTTCAAACTTTGGTGTCTTTCGATGATTTGAACGTGTGAGTTTTCGCCAACAATTATTAAATTTCTTGGTTGAACCAAAAGTGCAGCTTCGTTTCCCGTAGAGAAATACATAATTTCTATTGGTTTCAGAGCCACGGTACTTTTCGGTATATTGATATAGGCTCCTTCATTGGCGAAAGCCGTATTTAAAGAAGTCAAACTCTCCTCTTTACTGGCAATTTGGTTAAAATAGGTGTCAATAACCATTTTGTATTTTGGCTTGTTCAATGCTGATGACATCAAGCAAACATCAATTCCTTCGTGGGTTGTAGAAGACAAATGGGAATTAAAAGCGCCATCGATAAATACCAATTTGTAGGTATCGATTTCATGGATGAAATATTTTTTTACGTCCTTGAATTCTATTGCGTTTTCGTGTTTTGGAAACACGCTAAAGTCATTTTTTAAAATGGCATTTAGCGAAGTGTATTTCCAAGATTCCTCTTTTTTGGTTGGGAAACCTTTATTTTCAAAGTTTTTTATAGCCTTAGTTCGTACATCGTGAAGTTCAGAATGAACATCGATTTTCTCTTCGAATGCCATAAAAGACGATAGTAATTTTTCTTTTAACATTTTTATTAATTGTTTAAAGTTTAAGGTTTAAAAGTTTAAAGTTGCCAAGAACAACTTTAAACTTTAAACTTTAAACAAATTTTTATGATTCTTGTTCTTGTTTAATCCAGTCGTATCCTTTTTCTTCTAGTTCGTGAGCCAACTCTTTTCCTCCAGATTTTACAATTTTTCCGTTGTGCAATACGTGAACAAAATCAGGAACGATATAATCCAATAATCTTTGGTAGTGTGTAATAACTAATATTGCATTTTTGTCGCTTTTCAGTTTGTTGACACCATTGGCAACTATACGCAAAGCATCAATATCTAATCCAGAATCGGTTTCATCAAGTATGGCGAGTTTTGGTTCGAGCATAGCCATTTGAAAAATTTCGTTCCGCTTTTTCTCTCCACCTGAAAATCCTTCGTTTAAAGAACGAGACAAAAATTTACGGTCAATTTCCAATAATTCTGATTTTTCACGAATGAATTTCAGCATTTCGTTAGCCGGCATTTCTTCTAATTTGTTGGCTTTGCGCGTTTCGTTGATTGCCGTTCTCATAAAGTTTGTTACTGAAACTCCGGGAATTTCGACAGGATATTGGAAAGAAAGGAAAACGCCTTTGTGCGCTCTTTCTTCTGGAGCCAATTCCGAAAGATCTTCTCCATCCAACGAGATTTCGCCTTCAGTAACTTCGTAATTTTCGTTTCCAGCAATAACTGCAGAAAGTGTGCTTTTCCCGGCACCGTTTGGTCCCATAATGGCGTGAATTTCTCCTGCTTTTACTTCAAGGTTGATTCCTTTAAGGATTTCTTTATCTCCAATGGACGCGTGTAAATTTTTTATTGATAACATTTTTTTTTTGTTTATTCGTAATGACCTTTTAATGATATAATACTTAGAATATTTACAGTATTTTCGTCTATAATTTCGTAAATAATTCGATGTTCCTGATTAATTCTCCTTGACCAATAACCTGATAAATTATATTTTAAAGGTTCTGGTTTGCCAATGCCTTCAAAAGGATGTAATTGAATATCTTCAATTAAAGAATATATTTTATTCAATACCGATTTATTGCCCGATTTAATCCAAAAATCTAAATCAGCTTTGGCTTTGCTCGAAAAATCTATTTGCATAATTCTTTCAATTCTTCCATTGTCATTCTAATTCGTTTACCTTCTCTTACTTCTTTTGCAGCCTCCAAAATTTCTTTTACAAATTCTGGATTATATGGTTTTTCTTCTTTTTCGATTTCAAAACCTAATGATTTTGCCAATGATTTCAAAGCGGGTAAATCTTTTTTCTTGACGTTTTTTAAAACTATATCCATAATTTAAAATCATAAAAATTAATTTTCTATTTTAGCTAATTCTTCAACAATCTGTAAATTCCAAAACTCGTTTTCTTTTGAAACAATTATGGTTTTAAAATTATATCTTTCTCCTTCCATTTGAACTCCAATAGAGTCATCGATATGTATGTCAATATTAAATTTTGGCGGATATTTTGAGCAAACAATTTTTACAAATTTGTTATGTTCTTGTTGATTAATTATACTTTTAATACTTATACCGTAAGAAAGAAACATCGTTTTTATTCTTAGTTTACTTCTATATGAAGCGGTGTAAATATAAACATCATATTTTCTTTTTTTTAGTTCTTTAAATAATTCTAAACTTCCAATTCTTAATTTTTCGATTTTAAAAATCTTTTGTAAAAAGTTCTGTTTTTCAACTGCAAATTTAGTTGATGTCGGAATTAAAGTATCATCTAAATCGAAAGAAATAATCATACAAATGATGTTTTATCCCACACTTCCTTCTAACGAAATTTCCAATAATTTCTGTGCTTCAACAGCAAATTCCATTGGTAATTTGTTCAAAACGTCTTTGCTGAAACCGTTTACGATTAAAGCAATAGCTTTCTCGGTTGGAATGCCACGTTGGTTGCAATAGAAAACTTGGTCTTCGCCAATTTTACTCGTCGTGGCCTCGTGTTCGATTTTTGCCGATGGATTTTTGCTTTCGATATATGGAAAAGTATTCGCACTGCAATTATTTCCCATCAAAAGCGAATCGCATTGCGAAAAGTTCCTTGCGTTTTCTGCATTTGGACCTACTTTTACCAATCCTCTATAACTATTGTGCGATTTTCCTGCAGAGATTCCTTTGGAAATAATAGTTGATTTCGTGTTTTTGCCAAGGTGAATCATTTTGGTTCCTGTATCAGCTTGCTGGAAATTATTGGTTACGGCGATGGAGTAAAATTCACCCACAGAATTATCTCCTTTTAAAATAACCGATGGATATTTCCAAGTAATTGCAGAACCGGTTTCGACTTGTGTCCAGGATATTTTTGCATTTTTTTCACACAAACCTCTCTTGGTTACAAAATTGAAAACACCGCCTTTTCCTTCCTTGTTTCCAGGATACCAGTTTTGTACGGTCGAATATTTAATTTCGGCACCATCTAAAGCAATCAATTCAACACAAGCAGCGTGCAATTGATTTTCGTCACGGCTTGGAGCTGTACAGCCTTCTAGATAACTTACATAACTGCCTTCATCTGCAATTAGCAGTGTTCTTTCGAATTGTCCAGTTCCCGCTTGATTAATACGGAAGTAAGTCGATAATTCCATTGGACAATGAACCCCTTTTGGAATGTAACAAAAACTTCCATCTGAGAAAACTGCCGAATTTAATGCTGCGTAAAAGTTGTCTTTTTGTGGAATAACAGTACCAAGATATTTTCGGACCAATTCCGGATGTTCTTTAATTGCTTCGGAAATACTCATAAAAATGATTCCTTTTTCGCCCAATGTTTTCTTGAATGTAGTCGCTACCGAAACCGAATCTACTACAATATCCATAGCAACGTTGTTCATCATTTTTTGCTCATCGACTGAGATTCCTAACTTTTTGTACATTTCTAAAAGTTCAGGATCGACATCGTCTAAAGTTTTATTGGGATCGATTGCTTTTGGTGCAGAATAATAGGAAATAGCCTGAAAATCGGGTTTATCATATTGTACATTTGCCCATTCAGGTTCTATCATTTGTTCCCAAGCACGAAAAGCCTCAATGCGCCAGTCGGTCATCCATTGCGGTTCTTCTTTTTTCTTAGAGATGGCTCGAACGATATCTTCATTTAAACCTATAGGAAAAGTTTCCGATTCTAAATCGGTATAAAATCCGTACTCGTACTCTTTGGTTTCGAGTTCTATTTTTAAATCGTCTTCTGTGTATTTTGACATATTATTTTTTTTAAAACCATTAAGAAATTAAAGTTCATTAAGGCTTAATAAACTTAATTTCTTAATGGTTTAAATCTTTTTATTTTTGAAATTTGCTTAAAGCGAAAAACTCTCTCCGCAACCACAAGTTCTACTTGCGTTAGGATTATTAAAAACAAATCCTTTTCCGTTTAATCCACCAGAAAATTCTAGTATAGTTCCCGCTAAATAGAGAAATGATTTTTTTTCTACAGCAATTTTTACATTATTATCTTCGAAAACTTTATCGTTTTCACCTATTTGCTTGTCAAAAGTTAAATCATACGACAATCCTGAGCAACCTCCAGATTTTACGCCAACTCGAACATAATCTTGAGTGGCGTCAAAACCATCGTCCTTCATCATATCGACAATTTTTTTACTAGCTGATTCAGATACTTGTATCATAACGTTATTTATAATTTTTCTAAATAAAGCACAAAGATATTACAATTTAGGCTTGAAGTCAAACATCATAACATTTTTATAACTATTGCTGGATAGAAAAAGTTGATTTGGCTTAATTATATAAGTAAATGTATTCGGTAACTTTGTTTCCTAATTGATTACAAAAAATAAAATATGAAGCTATACCCCATAGAAACCGGTAATTTTAAACTCGACGGTGGAGCAATGTTTGGCGTAGTGCCAAAAACAATTTGGAATAAGACAAATCCAGCGGATAACAACAATTTGATTGATCTTGCTGCAAGATGTTTGCTTATCGAAGACGGCAATCGCTTGATTTTGATTGACAATGGAATGGGCAACAAACAATCCGAGAAGTTTTTTGGCTATTATTCGCTTTGGGGAACACATTCTTTAGATAAATCTTTGGCAAAATATGGTTTTCATCGCGATGATATTACTGATGTTTTTTTGACGCATTTGCATTTTGACCACTGTGGCGGAAGTGTCAACTTGAAAGCAGATAAAACCGGCTATGAAATAGCTTTTAAAAATGCCAAATATTGGACCAATAAAAATCATTGGGAATGGGCAACAAGCCCTAATGCACGAGAAAAAGCATCATTTTTATCCGAAAATATTTTACCTATTCAAGAAAGCGGACAATTGAATTTTTTAAAAATTCCCGAAGGTGATTTTGTAGAAAATTCGGAACTTGATTTTGGCGTTTTCTTTGTCAACGGTCACACCGAGAAAATGATGATTCCACACATTCAATACCAAGATAAAACCATTTGTTTTATGGCCGATTTGCTACCAACAGTAGGACATTTGCCTTTGCCTTATGTTATGGGTTATGATACAAGACCATTATTGACAATGCCCGAAAAGTCAAAATTCCTGAATACTGCTGCCGAAAACAATTACTATCTTTTCTTAGAGCACGATGCACACAACGAAATCATCACTGTAGAAAAAACCGAAAAAGGTGTTCGATTAAAAAATGTTTTTAGATGCGAGCAAATCCTTAAATAATGTTAATTTTGTTCTGATATCTAACAAAATTGATATTTTTACATCAAATCTTAACTTTCTTAAAAAACATCTATGAATAATTTTAAATCTATTTTCTTTTCCGCCTTTGCGGTTATGTTATTAGCGGGTTGCGGAGCTTCAAAAAACGCAGCAAATAATAGTGCTTTGATGATTCAAGCACCAACAAATGTGATTAGAAAAACACTATTAAAAGAAGCTGATCTCAACCGCTGGAGCCATTTAGATGTTGTAAAAGATACCATTCCCGGAATGAGCGTTGATAAAGCATACACTGAATTATTGAAAAATAAAGTAGGTAAAAAAGTAATCGTTGGTATTGTAGATTCAGGTGTTGATATCGAACACGAAGATTTAAAAGCGGTGGTTTGGACCAACAAAAAAGAGATTCCTGCAAACGGTATAGACGACGACAAAAACGGATACGTAGATGACATTCACGGTTGGAACTTTCTTGGCGATATTACCAAAGAAAATTTAGAATACGAAAGGATTCTTATTAAAAAAAGCCTTGTTGATGACGCTACTTATCTAAAAGCAAAAGCCATTAATGACAAAAAAATTGAAACATCGACAAAAGGAAGAAATCAATTGCAGGAAATGTCAGCAGATGCAACAAAAGCTCAAGAAATCTTAGAAAAGCATTTCGGTAAAAAAGATTTTACAATTGAAGAAGTGAATGCAATCACTTCCGAGGATGCTGAGATTTCTAAAAGTAAAATGAGATTTCAAAGGATACATTCTTTTGGAATGAACGTGACAGAATTTAAAGCGGAAGTACAAAAAGAACTTGATGGCTACATTAGCGTAATAAATGGCGATAACTTAAAAACAAATTACAGAAAAATTTTAGGCGATAACCCAGAGGACATTACTGATACAAAATACGGAAATAATAATGTAATTGGACCAGATAAAGAGGAAGCGCTTCACGGAACTCACGTCGCTGGAATTGTTGCTCAAGTAAGAAACAATAAAATTGGTGGAGACGGAATTGCAAATAATGTCGAAATCCTTACCGTTCGTGCTGTTCCAGATGGCGACGAGTATGACAAAGACATTGCTCTTGGTATTCGTTATGCGGTTGATAATGGTGCAAAAGTGATTAACGGAAGTTTTGGAAAAAGCTTTTCACCACAAAAACAATGGGTTTATGATGCAATAAAATATGCAGAAAAGAAAGATGTTCTAATTGTTCACGCTGCTGGGAATGATGCAAAAGATATTGATACAGAAGATAATTATCCAAACGATTCCGATGATAAAAAAACTGAATTTGCAGACAATTTAATTACCATTGGAGCCTTAAACTATGAGTATGGCGATAAAGTTGTGGCAAGATTTTCAAACTACGGAAAACTAAATGTAGATGTTTTTGCTCCAGGAGTAAAAATTTATGCCACAACACCTAGTAATACTTATAAATTATTACAAGGAACCTCAATGGCTTCTCCAAATGTGGCTGGGGTTGCTGCATTGATCCGTTCGTATTATCCAAAATTATCAGCCAAGCAAGTGAAACACATTTTGATGGATTCTGGAGTGGCAATAACTACAAATGTTGTGGTTGGTGGAAAACCAAGCGATTTACGATCGTTTACCACTTTGTCCAAATCAGGAAAAATAGTCAATGCGTACAATGCTTTGTTGATGGCTGAAAAAATGTCGAAGTAACAAAAACCTAAGTTTAATTTTTAAATGGAAGTGGTAAAACGCTTCCATTTTCTATTTTTTTTATTATGAAATGAGCATGACCTAAAATTGGTCGCAATTGAAAATCATCGAATACCAAAATAAATAGTAACCGATGAGATAAACACCAATGAAGATATGCGACCCGAGTGAAACGAACAGGCGAAGCAATTACACATGACCGATAAAAAACAATAAATATCTATATATGAAAAAACTATTCTTAATTACGATTTTCTTTTTGAGTATCGAAAGTATTGTAGCGCAAAGCGCCAGCTATTGGCAACAACAAGTCGATTACAAAATGGACGTTTCAATGAACACCAAAAATTACCAATACAAAGGCAAACAAGAATTGGTTTACACCAATAATTCGCCGGATACTTTAAAACGTGTTTTTTATCATTTGTACAACAATGCGTTTCAGCCAGGAAGCGAAATGGATGCTCGATTGCAAACCATCAAAGATCCAGACGGCAGAATGGTCACTAAATTGAAAGAAAGCCGAATCAAAACCTTGAAACCCGATGAAATTGGGTATTTAAACATTTCAAATTTCAAACAAGATGGTGTGGCTGCTAATGCAAAAACTGTGGGAACAATTCTCGAAGTGACTTTGGCAAAACCCATTTTGCCCAATTCAAAAACGACTTTTACCTTAGATTTTGACGGACAAGTTCCAATTCAAATTCGGCGATCTGGTAGAAACAATGCCGAAGGAATCGAATTGTCGATGGCGCAGTGGTATCCAAAAATAGCCGAATTCGATTTTGAAGGTTGGCACGCAGATCCTTATATTGCTAGAGAATTTCACGGAGTTTGGGGCAATTTTGATGTAAAAATAACTATCGACAAGGATTATGTTTTAGGTGGTTCGGGCTATTTGCAAAACAAAAACGAAATAGGCTACGGTTATCAAGACGCTGGAATTAATGTTGTGTACCCAAAAAACACTAAAACTTTAACTTGGCATTTTTATGCGCCAATGGTACACGATTTTACTTGGGCTGCCGATAAGAATTATATTCACGATGTTATCAAAGGACCCAACGATGTTGATCTGCATTTTCTGTATAAAAACAATCCAAAAATTATCAGCAATTGGAAAGCATTACAACCCAAAATGACAAAAGTGATGGATTTTTACAACAAGACCGTTGGTGATTATCCTTATAAACAATATTCATTTATTCAAGGTGGCGATGGCGGAATGGAATATGCCATGTGCACTTTGATTCTTGGCGAAGGATCAATGGAAGGACTTTTGGGTGTTGCCACTCATGAGTTGGGACATTCTTGGTTTCAGCACATTTTGGCCACTAATGAAAGCAAACATTCGTGGATGGATGAAGGATTTACCTCCTATATTGAGGATTTGGCACTCAACGAAATCTCCGAAAGTAAGAGTGAAAACCCATTTGAAGGGGCGTATAAAGCTTATTATTTTTTAGTAACATCTGGAAAAGAGTTGCCCCAAACCACACATTCAGACCGCTATGAGGAGAATAGGTCGTACGGCATTTCGGCTTACAGCAAAGGGGAAATTTTCTTGGCGCAATTAAGTTATTTACTTGGAAAAGAAAATTTGATGAAAACTTTGAAAAAATATTATCAGGATTTCAAGTTCAAACACCCAACACCAAATGACATAAAGAGAACTGCGGAACGTATTTCTGGAGCTAATCTGGATTGGTATTTAACAGATTGGACAAAAACAACAAACACCATTGATTATGGAATTAAGGAAGTAAAAGAGGAAGGAAGTGCTACTAAAATTCTTTTAGAAAGAATCGGTCGAATGCCAATGCCAATGGATATTTTAGTGGAATATACCGACGGCACAAAAGAAAGTTTTTATATTCCGTTGCGAATGATGAGTTTTGAGAAAGAAAATCCAAATCCCACTATAAAGAGCACGGTATTGAATGATTGGACTTGGGCATATCCAACGTATGAATTTACCATTTTACAAAGTATAGCCAAAATCAAGAGAATAAAGATTGATCCAAGCGGATTAATGGCCGATGTGAAACAGGCAGATAATATTTATGAAAAAAAGTCAAATAATTAACTAGTAAATTGAACCTAAAAATTTGTTTTTAGTGATTAATAATTTAGTTTTGAAGAAAAAAAATGAAATCATTTGATGTAGCGATAATCGGAAGCGGACCATCTGGTGCTTCTGCAGCATTAGAATTAGCCTCTGCAGGTATATCAGCAGTCATAATCGAGAAAGAAATTTTGCCTAGATATAAGACTTGTGGTGGTGGATTGGTTTTTCGTGGCAGAAATAGCATTCCATTTGACGTATCGTCTGCAATAGATCAGGAGTTTTATGAGGTAGACACTTATTTTGCAAAAACAAAAATCAAATTTACTACTAAAAGAAATCAACCCATCGTAAGTATGATTATGCGAGATGCTTTTGATAACTTAATTGTAGAAAAAGCCAGAGAAAAAGGAGTTACTCTTTTGCAAAATCATAAAGTATTGGCAATTACTTTCGGAGAAATCCAAACCATACATACCTCTGAAGGAGATGTAAATGCAAAATTTATTATTGCTGGTGATGGCGCTTTAAGTCCAATAGCTAAAATGGCAGGATGGCAAGAAACTAGAACTATCATTCCTGCGCTTGAATACGAAGTAGAAGTCCCTCCAGCGGATTTTGAAAGACTCTCAAAAAATGTACGTTTTGATATTGACGAAGTCCCATTTGGTTACGGCTGGTGTTTTCCAAAAAAGAACCATTTGTCTATTGGTGTGGGAATATTTGTAAAAACAAAACAAAAAATCGATTTAAAAAAACACTACAGAGATTATCTTAAAGCTCTCGGAATTAATGACATTGTGAGCGAAGAAGCTCACGGTTTTGTGATTCCTGTTTCTCCAAGAACCGATACTTTTGTTCAAAAAAATGTTTTTTTAATTGGCGACTCTGCCGGATTTGCCGATCCAATTACCGCCGAGGGCATATCAAACGCAATCTTAAGTGGAATTTTAGCAGCTCAATCAATTATAGAAAGTAAACTCGACGCTGTTGGAGCTTCAAAACTGTACCAAGAAAAACTGGAAAACAGCATTTTACCAGAAATTAGAACAGGGGTAACTTTGTCTAAATTATTCTATGAACGAAATAAACTACGAAACCTTTTTATTAAAAGATATGGGCAGTCTTTGGCCGAAGCGATGACCGATGTTTTTATGGGAAACAGATCCTATCCTAAAGATTACAAAGCATCAATTCGAAGAAAAATCAAAGAAGCAATTTTTTAAAACAATTTTTATACTTCAAATATAGCAGCATCTACATCATTAACATCTTTTTTTCTACAGACAAATAGAATTCTGTGTAATTTTCATAATAATCTTATACCATTTAGAAATATAAAATAATCCAATTTTTACTCACTCTCCTATGGAGAGGGTCGGGGTGAGGATAACAATAAAAAACTATTTTATATTTCTAAATGGTATTGTTTTCATTCGATTTTTTCTATTGAAAGATGCTAGTCCCGAATATTAGATTGTGTTTAGAATGAACAAATTCCTTATTGTAAATTTACTTCGTAACTTTGCGACTTAATTTATACTAATGAAATTTAAATTTATCTATATCTTTTTGATGATTTTGGTTTTTTTATCTTGTAAAGATGACAATGAAAAACGTCAAGAAGCATCTATAAAAGACATTAAAAAGAAAGAGTTAATCTTTGAGATTATCGAAAAAGCTTGGGTTTTTAATGCGAAACCCATCAATGAAACTTCCATATCATCAACACAAACCTGGAACGATTGGCGATCGTTTCTGACTGAATTAGACCAAAAGCCAAAGAAAACTATCGGCGCTTTTCAAAAAAAATCTACGGAGCTTTCCTCGAAAGCAATGGCTTTGAATAATCTTATCCCTTTAGAATTCGACAAACCTCAAATAAAAGCTAGAATTGCCATTTTGATAACCAAGGTTCAAATGCTTGATTTGTACATCCATCTGAAAGACATTCCCGAACAAAAAGTAATTGCTTTAATTCCCGAAATCAACATTCAATTGGTTGCTTTGCAAAACCAAATGGATAAAATTGTTCAAAAAAGCAAAATTCCGCTTGAAGAAGGAGAATCTGAATTATTGAGAATGTTAGATACGACAAGAGCAATACCCAATACACTGCCCAATTAAATTTTTCTAGCATTGAGTAAAAAAATTCTATATTCCATTTACGATAATTCGCCAAAAATCAAGCAAATTGGCGATAGTTTGCAAAAAGCGGAACAGAAAATCCAGTTGAATGGATTGATAGGTTCGTCGCTTTCTTTTGTGGTACAATCGGTTTTCAAAAAATCCGAGAAGCCTTTTTTAGTTATCTTAAATGACAAAGAAGAAGCCGCTTATTATTTGAACGATTTGGAGCAAATGATTGGGCAAGAAGATGTATTGTTTTACCCAGGTTCGTATCGTCGCCCATACCATATTGAAGATACCGACAATGCCAATGTTTTGCTTCGAGCAGAAGTTTTAAACCG
>CAMCTL010000099.1 GCA_945878515.1 Flavobacterium psychrophilum
CTAAACAATGTCACCTTCGATTTTTTAAGGAAAGATGGTGTTTGGATTACCCAAAAAAGAGAAGTGTATGACAGAGGAAATGGAGCTGGAATTTTACTTTACAATCGGGAACAAAAAACAATTATTCTTACAAGACAATTTAGACTTCCAGCCTACCTTAACGGGAACAAAACGGGAATGATGATTGAAGTTTGCGCAGGGTTGCTGGACGAAGATCAACCCGAACAATGCATTATCCGTGAAACGGAAGAGGAAACCGGATACCGCATCAAATCAGTTCAAAAAATACTGGAAACTTTTGTTTCTCCAGGAGCCGTAACAGAGATTTTACATTTATTCATTGGCGAATATGACGCTTCAATGAAAGTTAGCGAAGGTGGAGGATTAGAACACGAGCAAGAAGAAATTGAAGTAATAGAAATGCCCTTTGAAGAAGCGTACACTAAAATTGCCACTGGCGAGATAAAAGATGCAAAAACCATTATTTTATTGCAATATGCCAAAATAAACAATCTAGTTGGATAGCATGAAATCGAAATTAAGATAAATTTCACTAATTTTACTTAAACGATTTTAAGTTTTGGAAAACAAAAAAACAAAACATTCCGCACTGCAAGAAAAAGATGGAGTTTCGCACACAGCAATCATCGGCACAAATGCTGTGGAACAAATTCAACGATTTAGAAAAAAACAACCTTCTCCAAAAGAATTAATTGACGGAATTCTTTCTGGAAATATTGCTGATTTAAGCCGAGCCATTACATTGGTCGAAAGTACAAATGAAAACCATTTGGCAAAGGCCACTGAAATAATCAATGCTTGTCTGCACTTTGCTAACCAATCGATAAGAATAGGAATTACGGGTATTCCCGGAGTAGGAAAAAGTACTTTTATTGAAGCAGTTGGCAAACATTTGACATCGATAGGAAAAAAAATAGCTGTACTTGCTGTTGATCCAAGCAGCACCATTTCGCACGGCAGTATTTTAGGTGATAAAACCCGAATGGAAGAATTGGTGAAAGACTCGAATGCCTACATTAGACCATCGGCATCTGGTGCGACTTTGGGTGGTGTTGCTCGAAAAACAAGAGAAACCATAATTCTTTGCGAAGCTGCAGGATTTGACACCATTCTTATTGAAACTGTGGGCGTTGGTCAAAGTGAAACTGCAGTTCACAGTATGGTTGATTTCTTTTTACTTTTGAAAATCTCTGGTGCTGGCGACGAATTGCAAGGCATCAAACGTGGTATTATGGAAATGGCCGATGCCATAATTATCAATAAAGCAGATGGCGATAATATTAAGAAAGCAAATGATGCAAAAGCCGAATTTCGTCAAGCATTACATTTGTTTCCTGCCAAAATATCGGGTTGGACACCAACAATTTCTACTTGCAGCGCAATAACGCACGATGGAATTCCTGAGGTTTGGGAAACAGTTGAGAAGTTTTTGGAACTTACAAAAGGCAATGACTATTTCTTTACAAAAAGAGCGGAGCAAAACCAATATTGGATGTTGGAAACCATTAACGAAAAATTGAAAACTGCTTTCTACAACCATCCAGAAATTGTTAAACTTTTAGATTCGACTAAAAAAGCGGTGCAAAACAATGAAATATCACCTTTTGTAGCCGCTCAAAATCTGTTAGAAAAGTATTTAAACGATAAAATCTAAGGCGATATTGTAATTTCCTTTAGTTGTAGTAATAAAAGTAATTTCAAATGATAAAGATTTGCTTTTTGAAATTAAAGAAAACACAATTTGCATTAAAATTACAGGAAAATATCCTAATACTATTTACATTTGCAGTCTAAACCAACCTTCATTCTCTATTGAATGAAATAATTACGATAAAAGACTGCTAATAATTTATTTTAAAATGAAAGTAAAATGAAATTGAATAAAAAAATTGCAATTATTGTAGCCGTAATTGTCTTACTTGGAGTTGGGAAATATGTTTATGATCATAACATCAATCACAATTTTGAAACCATTACCGAAGGGAAAGTATATAAATCAGGCGTAATCCCACCAGAGGAATTGGAAGATTACATCAAAAAATACAATATAAAATCGGTTGTCGATTTGCGTTTTCCGGGAACTGGCGATGATGTAAACAACCCAGAAATTCCAGAGGAACTCACCGCCGAAAAAGAGGCAATTGCTAAAATAAAAGGCGTAAATTATTTCAACAATGGATCAGATCAAGTTCCAAATCAGAAAAATTTAGATTTATTTTTCTCCATTATGGATAATAAAGAAAATTATCCAGTTCTAATTCATTGTTATCACGGCGTTGGTAGAGCAGAAATGTATTCGGCAATTTACAGAATTGAATATGAAAATATGAAGCCAGACGAAGCCAGAACAAAGACTAGGCTTTTAACCAAATGGAGTTCTTTTGATTTAGGCAAACCCAAAGGCGATTATTTGCATCAGTATAAAAAAACAAAGAAATAGTTTTACTCTTTCTCGTAACGTTCCATTTCTCTATCATAAAACTCATTCGCAAGAACGATAAGTCCTTCCATTTCGGCATTGAGTTCGCCTTCGTCAAGATCTTCGGCTTCTTCCATAAATTCCACTTCATCATCTTTTAAATTGATAATAAATCGAGGATAATCAAGGTGAATGATAAAAATATCATCAGGAAAATCAGTGTTGTCGCCTAGTAAAAATTTTGGTAAATCCATTTTTTAATTTTAGATTTTTGATTTTAGATTTTAGATTCCCATTGGAATTTGGAATTTCAATATTGGAATTTATTTTTATTTATCAGACAAAATTACCGGCGCACTTCCTTTTCCCATAAAAATAATTTTAGTATTTGGTGAAGTAGCGATTTCTTTTTGTGCTTTAATTTGTTCGTATTGCAATTGTTTGTCGGTCAATCCTGTCGAAATAATCCTTTGGTAATCAGCTATACCTTGGGCTTCTACCCTTTTTCTCTCAGCTTCTTGTTTTTCTTTTTGGAGAATAAAAGTCATTTTTTGAGCATCTTGTTCTGCATTAATTTTACTTTCTATAGTCGTTTTTACCGACGCAGGGAGATTGATGTTTCTAATCAATAATTGCTCTAAAATTAAACCTCTAGCTTTAAAATCTTCTTCAATACTTTTGAAAATTCGTTGTTGAAATTCGTTCCTTTTAGTCGAATACAAAGCCACCGCATCATAATAAACAGCGTTGTCACGAATTCGCGTTCTGGTTACAGGACGAACAATTTTATCGGTATAATTGACACCAATTTGTTTGAAAATTTTGGGAGCATCTGCAGGCGTAATTTTATACAAAACCGTCAAATCTATCACTACTTCCAGTCCATCATTAGACAAAACACGAATAGCATCATCACCTTCCTGAGCTCCTTCGTTATGAATGGCCGACATCGTATAATTTTGAGTTTGAATATCAAAGTCAGTTACATCCAAAAGCGGGTTGATCAAATGCATTCCACTTTCCAAAACATCAGGCTGAACGCTTCCATAAAGCGATTTCACACCAACTTTACCAGCATCAATTTGTTTGAACATTGAGGAAAAGATGGCTAAAACAATAAGCAAAATCCCAACCAATTTGAATGCATTCGTAAACTTGGACAGCGGATTTGCGACATTGCTTTTTAAAGCAAAACTCAAAATCAGCAAAATAATCCCGATAATTATTAATAGTATCATCTTTTAAAATTTAATTTGTTCAATGTTTAGACGCGTATTTATAATGATAGTTACAGATTTCAAACGTCTTCCATCACCATTTTCTTTGTCAATCTCGCAAAGCGAATATACAAAAAAATAGCTGCCGCTGTTAGTCCTGCCAAAAGCCCAATCCAGATTCCTGTTGTACCCAAATTGGTTTGCGTTCCTAAATAATACGAAGTCGGAAATCCCACAATCCAATAAGCCACAAAAGTAATGTACATCGGGATTTTGACATCTTGTAAACCTCTTAAAGCACCCAAAACCACGACTTGAATACCATCTGAAATTTGAAATACTGCCGCCACCAAAAGCAATTTTGATGCAATAAATATGATTTCCTCATTGTCCAATTGCTGAGAAACATCGGACATATTTAAAAACAAATGCGGAAGAAATTGATGCGATATTACGAAAACAAGTCCAAAGAAAATCTCGACCATAATGGCCAATAAAAATATCGAACGCGCCACAGTGATCAATTGCTTGTAATCTCTCATTCCTTTGGCATTACTCACTCGAATCATCGCAGCCACACTAAAACCCATGGCCACCATAAAAGTAGAGGAAGCCAGCGTCAATGCAATTTGATTTGCCGCTTGACTGTTTTTTCCAAGCGAACCCGAAAGCCAAATAGCCGCTGTAAACAATGTCACTTCAAACAACATTTGCATTGCAGAAGGCAAACCCAAATTGATTATTTTTTTCAAAATAGATTTCTTAATTTCCTTGAAAGTAAAATTCTTGAAATAGTTTCTGAAAGCCGGATTTTGTTTCAAAATATAGTGTAAAAAAACCACCATCATAATCCTAGAAATCACAGTTCCCAATGCCGCTCCTAAAATTCCCAATTTTGGAAAACCCCAAACCCCATAAATCAAAACATAGTTAAAGAAAATGTGAACCACATTCGCCAAATAAATAGCATACATCGAATATTTGGTTTCCGATAATCCGTCGGCAAACTGTTTGTATCCTTGAAAAACAATAACCGGAATCAACGAAAAAGCTACCCAATCAATATAAGGTGCAGCCAATTCGACCACAGCTTCGGGTTGGTTCATTAATCTCATTATTGGCTTTGCCAAAACGATCAAAATGAAAATGGCAATTCCTAAAATCGTACACAATAACAAGCCATGATGAAAAGTAGTTCGGATTTTCTTTTCATCTTTTTCTGCATCGGCTTCGGCAATCAAGGGCGTAATTGCTGTCGAAAATCCAATTCCCAATGACATGCCAATAAAAATAAAACTATTGCCCAAGGAAACAGCTGCCAACTCGGTAGAACCCAAATTTCCGACCATAAAATTATCAACAATTCCTATCAAGGTATGCCCAAGCATTCCCAATATAACAGGATAAGCCAATTGCAAATTATAGGAAAACTCTTTTGTGTATTGAGAAAAATTCACTTTATATTTTTTGGCAAAGGTAATTAGAACAAACCGATTACAGTATTACAATTTTAATAATTAAGGTCGTTTTTTCACTAAAAATCCAAAAATTATATAATAAACAGAGGTAATTCTGTAATAATCGTAAAAGCTTGGTAATATACTTTTGCACCGTTATAAAAAACATAACATTAAAACTAAAAAAATGAAAATTACAGAAAAAATTAGAATTGTATTACTGTTAGCCATCTCAATCATGTTTGCTAATAATTTAGAAGCACAAGACACAAAACCAGCTACAAATTATGACCAAGGATTTCGATTAGGAATTGGTGCGAATGTCGGATATGCAGTCCACAATCCATACAAATTATCTTTAGGAGCCGATGCGAGACTGCAGTACGATCTTTCAAAAAGATATTCAGTTACCTTAACAACAGGATTTACAAATCTATTTGTTGACAAAGCCGCTGGATCCGATTTGGGATTTATTCCTGCAAAAGCAGGTTTTAAAGCGTTCGTTTGGAATGATCAATTTTATGTAATGGGCGAAGCAGGAGCTGCGTTTGCAGTGACAAATGGCTACAGCAAAACCTCGTTACTTTTGGCGCCAAGCATCGGATACGCAACAAAGTACATCGATATTTCTTTGCGTTATGAGCACTACAACAACTTTGCAAGAGTAAACAATAATGGAACGCTCAGTGACGGTGTTGGCCAAGTTGCGGTTCGTTTGGCTTATGGTTTAGAATTGTAAAAAATCCGAATTCAATGAAAATGCGCTCTAATCCAGCGCATTTTTTTTTGGAAAAAATAGTCGTTTTCAAATCTAAATAATTCTAAATAATGTATTTCTCAGGAGCTTAATCCAGCTGTTCATTGCAACCTTTTTCAATAAATTCATTTTTTCTAAGCCCTTGCAGGAGCTTCTTTTAGTCGCTCTGCAATGACAAGAAAAAAAAGAATTTCTTTTTCAAAAGGGTTTCCATTTCCATCTGGGCTAGGGAATTGTGCAACTAACATATTTGCGATTTCCAATAAAATCCCTGATTCAAAAGAATAACTCGAAAAGACATAATTCTAAAACAATTTGTCACAAAAAATGGTTGTATTTGTGACAAAACAGAGAATTTAAAAACCAAGAATAAATTTCGAAAACAATTTAATTTTTGTCGCAAATATTGCCAAAATGTGCGACAAAAAACTGCGCCTAAATCTTTATATCACAACAGATTATTCCATTTCTAACTTTTTGCATTCAAAACATATTTTGTCACAAATATTTACCATTTTTGTGACAAGATTAATAATTTTTTTCAAAAAAACACCATTTTACGGTTTATCGTAAGGTTGCTGCATTGAAATGAGTTAGTTTTGAAAACGATATAAAATTTTATAGGAATTTATCAGTGTTTTCGGTATTAATTTATATATTTGAGAAGAATTAAACATTGATGTATCTAGCGGAAATTGAGTCGCTTCGAATGATTTTATCAAACATATAAACGAGTTGGGAGATATATTAGAAATACAGAATTTAATAATTTAAAGTAACAAATGGCAAAAATTTATCTTCTTGGTCAGAAAATAGAAAAGGATAAAAACTTGAGTTTATATTATGAATTAAGTTATAGACTAAAAGAAATTGGACACAATATATTTGATGAAGAAACTGATTATGGAAAAGAGCAAGAATATTCTTTTAAAAAAGCGATCCTAAGTTCTGATATAATAATTCCAATTATTACGCAATATTCTTTAAAATCAAATAATTTTTTAAACGAACTTATACAATTAAGAAATTATACAAGTCATAAAAATGATAAGCTTTTAATTCCAATTGTTACCGCAGATGTCAATTTTGACAATTTGCCTGAAAGTTTATTAAGTATAAATTTTATTACTTTAAAGGATAAACTTTCTGAAACAGAAATTTCTCAAATTGTAAAAAAAATTAATGATGCAATAAATTCATTTGTAGGTAAAAAAATTGCAACTGATGAAACAGCATTAGAAATTAAGGAAAAAATTGCCAAAACTGCTCCTTCATATATTGCAGAAACTATATTAGATTTAAATCGTCGAGAAAAATATCAACGTAGAACAGCTCTTTTTTGGTATGTACTAGGTTTTATTTCGCTTATCAGCGGAATTGCAGTTGCATTATGGTTTTCAACTATTACACTTGATGTTTTTAAAGGACAAGAAAATTGGAGTTTAACAACTTTTTACGCTTTAAAAAGTATTTTTATAATTATACTATTAATTGCATCTTCTAAATATTCTTTTACGCTTGCTAAATCATATATGAGCGAATCATTAAAAATTGCTGACAGAATTCACGCAATTTCATTTGGAAAATTTTATTTACAAGTTTTTAATGATAGAATAAATCCAGAGGAAATTAAAGAAATATTTAGAGATTGGAATATAAATAATCAAACTAATAACTTTTCAAATCAATCAGCATCAGATTATGACCCTAAAATTATTGAACGAACATTAGAGTTAATTGACAAATTAAAAAATATTGAACGAAAATAAATATATTACCCTATAATTACTGCAACGGATGAGGACAATTGGCTTAATAGAAAGTTCGATTTGTATTTGGGATGATTCGGCAAATCCGAAAACAGAGCTTAATATTGTTACAAACCCGCTGTAGTGCTGGAAATTTTTGCGAAATTCTCCGAAATCACGAAAATAGATATAAAAAAATAAATGACTGAAACAAAAAGTGTATTTAACTTTCAAGAGATATTTGAAGAGCATCCTGTTAAGGCTTGTATGGGATGTTTTTTTGCGGGTATTGCCACTAGTTATTGGTTTCTAACTTTTTTATACGAAGACAAATATCAAAATATAAAAGACCGTTACGAAGATAAAATAGAACTTTTAAACAAAGCTCATCAGCAAGATTTAGAAATAAAAGAAATAACACTTTCTAAACAAGAGGGAACAAAATACTATCTAAATATAGACCCAAAAACAAAATTAGGTAATGATTTAAGCAAATTGATTAACAAGTACGAAAATGAAAAATAACCAAAAAAATCTTTTTATACTTATTCTTGTCTTTGCTTTTAGCATTGTTTCAACAATCGCCTTATACTTTTATTTTCAATGTAAAGAATTTTCGAGTGAAATATACTTTAGTAAAAAAGAAAATGATAGTATTCAAAAAAGAATATTATTTAAAAATTCAGAATTAATAGATTTAATTAGAAAATCACAAATTGAAATTGATTCACTTAAAGGTAATGGTTCACAAACTATCGATGGTATAATACACTATGGAAAACCAATTACTTTAGAAAAATTAATTGAAATCACTAATAGTTACGAAAATGAAAATATTTCCATAAAAAGTAAAATTACTGGAGATAGCTTAAAAATCGAAAGACTAAATAAAATATTAAACCAATTGGAAAAAGACAAAGTTATAAGCCGAGAAAAAAAAGGTTCAATTTCTTATCGAAAAATTTCTAAATTGGATAGCCTATATGATTCTTCAATTGAGGAAATAAAGCAAATAAAAACGGAATTAAAAGCAAAAAATACTCTTTTAGGCTTGATAAAGAAAAATTATGAAATTGACACAAATATTGAGTATAAAAAAGATTCATATACTGTTTCCTTGTTAAATACAAAAAAACTAGATTCAGCTCTATGGATTTTTCCTTACTATAAATATAAAATCAAAACTAATAAAAAAGGGGAAACAGTAATAAAATAAGAATCTCCTCCGAGCACGAACGTATCGATGGCGGGCACAATTATAATTTTATAATTAATGCAAAAATGAAAGAATTATCATTAGAAGAAATTGAAAAAGCGATGCAAAGCAATGTATGGCACTTTGGAAACGAAATTCTTTACAAAATGTGCAGAGAAAATTTTGAGCACATTAATGATGAACATATTTTAGCAAAAATTTTATTTATTGGTAGAATTTATGCTGCTGCTATTGAAAGGCGAAAAACAAAAAATAATGACATTAATGATAATTTTTACATTGATGCCGTTGCTCCAGCATTCCGCAACTCTGAGATAG
This sequence comes from Flavobacterium psychrophilum, assembly GCA_945878515.1. Classification (GTDB taxonomy): domain Bacteria; phylum Bacteroidota; class Bacteroidia; order Flavobacteriales; family Flavobacteriaceae; genus Flavobacterium; species Flavobacterium psychrophilum_I. The sequence goes on from CAMCTL010000099.1 coordinate 9,154, forward strand.
ACAGATATTTGACTCAACTGAAAAGTTTTGAATTATTAGAAACTGACAATCTAAAATTCGCTTTAGAAACTCATTATTATTTGACCAAAGTAATTAATGAAATTACAGAACTTAACAAACGTTCATTGGTTTCAAAATATTTGCATTTCCATTTGCCAGAATTGTTCTTTATATACGATACTCGAGCAGTACAAGCTTTAAGTAATTTCATTTCAAAAGTTCCAGTTGATTTAAAACCTCTTATCAAATTAGAAAATGTTGATACTGAATACGCAAAATTCTTTTGTAAATGTTATGCATTGAAAATTGAAATAGAAACCCAATTCAATTTAAAATTTTCAAATCGACATTTAGATAATTTACTAATTGAAAATGCTAATACTAAGAATTCTTCACTAAAAACATTAGCTTATAATAGTTTGCAGCATTCTTAGCTAGGCAACACAAGTGATACATTTTTGAAAACCAAATCCAATATGAATAATAATTTCCAAAAGCATCCCCACGCTGCCGAATCCTTTCGTGTGGCATTTCAAAACTAATACATAATCCCAAACAACCAAACTGGAATTATAGTCCCCCAGCTGCCGCACGAATCCTTTCGTGTGGTTGGTACAACCCGATCGCTCGGATATCCACAATCGCTAGCACAGAATTACTTCGTCAGTTCGCAAAAGCTCGGGTGCATGCTGTGCCCACAAACGAGAGCAGACATAACATACCGCTGCAACACAAAATGATGCGAACGTAGCGACTGATGAAGTAAATTCGACTAACTCAATCATTTCGTTTGGTTGCCAATTTACTTAATCCCACGCTGCACGAATCCTTTCGTGTGGCATTTCAAAACTAATACATAAAACCAAACAACCAAACTGGAATTATAGTCCCATACCCTATTTTCCACCGCTATCGCGAGCATCTCACTCATTAATACAAACAAAAAGCAAATAAATTTATAATTGGACTGGGCACGATTGGGGAGCAACTAATGAGATTCCTCGTTCCTCGGAATGACAAAAAAAGGGCTTTTTTCCTTAACTTAATGAACCATCCCCCGCTTTACGAAGTATAAATTTGTCGTAACTGTAAAATATAATTGTAATAGCGCTGCGCAGTTTCACGACTTCATAGCTATCGCAATAAACAGCAAAAACAGCAAAAAAGTTGTAACGGCATATAATAACGGTACACTTCTCGAAAACCTGAACAAAGCTTGGGCTTGGCGGCAGAAATTTTACCCAATGGTAGCAAATTCACTAACTTAAAAAATTGAAAATAAATTTTTATTATTTGTGTTTATCACTTTTGAGTCTTTCATCGATAGGCAAATTGATAAATTCAATAACTTCTACTTTACCAAAATCTTTATATAGTGGATTCAGAATAATATTTGATTCTAATCCAACAATGGCCGAAGGAACTCGTAATGCAAATATATTTCTGTCTTTTGATAACTTCGTAAAGACCTCTGTGGTTTTCGATGAATAAGGATACTGGTTCCATCCTTCTGGAATTTCCTTTAATTCTTCTATACTAAAATCATCTGGAAATTCAATTTTTGCAACCACTATTTCTTTGGGTAAAAACGCTGTATTTTCAGAATGGACATAATACTCGAGCAAGGCTAAAGAAATATTTTCTGAACAATAGACAGCACGTGTTCCAACTTCATTCCATCTCCCACCTACTTTTTCAGCGCCTATTCCCGAAAGTGTTGCATCTTTATATTTGCTATTGGCAATCCTGTAAACAATCATTAACTGTAAACATTATACTGAATCCTGACAATTTCATTTTCTACCATTTCAAAACCAAAACTGCTATCCAATAATTCAAAAGGGATTTTGTTTCCAAGAGTCCTTGATGGAGTCATTAACCATTTTTTAAAATCTTCTTTAGAATCAAAAACTTCATACCCCAATCCAAATAATCGTGCCAATTCGTATATCCTTTCAGACGTTTCCTTACTGTAAACCGTTTTCTTTTGCATACTACTAATAGAGGCTGGTAATATATGCTCAAATTCTTTTTCAGTAGATCCAGTGTAGTGCAATAATTGCTTCCAATCTGTTTTTTTTACACCTTCTCGAATTCTACCTATTAAATCCATTTTGTAGCCAGGTGCATCTTTACCATTCAAAACAACCCAAGAGGGTGAAAATTTTGTCAGACAGGACTCTTTAGCAACTTTTCTTGATACTCTACCGATTGTACTTTTAGGTCTACCCAAATTTTTATCAGTTGTTTTCATACTCATAATTGCATAATTACATTTATACGATTGTAAATTTACAATAATATTTTAATATCTGACTATTTTTTCTGAAAATGTTTCAACTAGGCGAAGTCTTCCAACGTAGCTAGTCCGAAATGCGACAAAAAAAAATGTACCGTCGAAACGGTATTTAGTAATGGGCACCTACAAAGACTTCGCAAAGCAACTTAAACAATACCATATATTTAAACCAAAAACCCAAGGTATTATCAGCACCCTTACCTAATCACACCCATTGATATCACAACTATTGTCGGTGGCCGTGTTCAATAGCTGTACTTTCGAGTCAAATTGTCCTTCTTGCCACACTTTTTCCAAAGTTTGTAAAAAAGCCGTTGTGGGTTGTGCACCGGAAATGGCGTATTTATTGTCGAAAACAAAAAAAGGAACACCCTGAACACCCAACGTATTGGCCTCTTGAATGTCTTGTTTTACTTCTTCGCTGTAGTTATTAGAATGCAAAACTTGCGCAACAGCATCAGCTTGGAGTCCCACAGCAATTCCCAATTCACTCAAAGTATTCAAACTATTCAGATCTTTGCCATCTGTTAGATAAGCTTTGAACAGCAATTCTTTTAATTCGTTGGCGAGATTATTTTTTTTGGCTAAATGCAACAATCGGTGGGCGTTGTGGGAATTAGCCAAAACCGCTTTCTCAAAATGAAAATCCAGTCCGGCTAGTTTAGCATTTTGGGTCATATTGTCGACCATAGTTTGAGCCCAATCAGTATCTTTTCGGTATTTTTCGGCTAAGTGCTCAATTAAATTATCATCAGCAGATGGAATGAAACTAGCATCCAACTCAAAGCTTTTCCATTCGATGGCAACAGCTTCTTTATGTTCGAATTGACCTAAAGCCTCTTCGATTCTTCTTTTTCCGATATAACAGAACGGGCACATAATGTCCGACCAAATCTGTATTTTTAACTTATTTTTCATCTTGGGATTCCTTTATTGGCATTGCCACTTAATTTTGTGCTGCAAAAGTAATCAAATTGGTTTTGGGCTGTTTTTATTTTAGTTTTTTATTGGGAAACTCGATCGCTCGGATATCCAAAATCGCTAGCGCAGAATTACTTCGTCAGTTCGCAAAAGCTCGGGTGCATTCTGTGCCCACAAACGAGAGCAACAACCGAGACTAATACATTAACCCAAACAGCCAAACTGGAATTATAGTCCCATACCCTATTTCAATCATATCTTTGGCAACATAGGAATCGGGAATATCGATAATTTGTTTCCTGGTTTTGTTTTTGCCTCCTATCTCGAACGAGTACTTTTTATTGAATTGTTAAATACAAACAACAATTTCAGGTGCTTTTTGTTG
>CAMCTL010000100.1 GCA_945878515.1 Flavobacterium psychrophilum
CTTCATTCGCCGGATTATGAGTTAAGCGTATCCCAAAAAAGCAGTGGTACAAAAAGTTCAAAAGTACCAGTATATGAAAACATAGGTACATTGATGAGCACAGGAAACCGTTTGGTAAATCCTCCACCAATGTTGACGGAGCATTTTGCTAATTTCACTCATCGTGGAGCAGTTGAAGTGACGGTAACGATGAAGGAACGTTGTCCAGACGTTAAAGATGTATTGGTTATGCCATCTCAATTAAACATTAAGCCAATCTATTCCGCCGACCAACGTAGCTTCACTTTTACATTGCAATCCCCACACTATTTGGCGATTATTGTTAATGGTGACTGGATTCGTCCACTGTTTGTTTTTGGAAATCCACCAGAAGACCCGGCACCCGATCCTACTGATCCAGCTGTACTAACTATAAAAAATACTGATGATTTTAAAATAGTTGAAAACCGTAAAAAACTCGCTAAATTTAGAGTGATTAATTTTACCTCAGGGTATCATAACATCGGCTTTTTCTTTCCAGTTTTTAGTGATCAGACCATTTACATACCTGGAGATGCTTATGTTGCAGGAACAATTCTAGGTGTCGATCGCGACAAAGTTTCTAATATTGATTATGGAACTAAAATGGTTACCCATAATAAAAAAATATTTGACTATCCGGCATTTAAACAAGGTTATCAGAAGAAAGAAGATTATGTTTACGTAGAAGCAACAAATAAAGGAAAAAGTACTATGATTGGTGCAATTAAGAATTTTACCATTCGTGGCCGCGGTATACTTTCTGGCGAGCAGATGGACTGGTTTAAAGGACAAGAAGATGTGCCTGGTTATATAATTCAAGTGGATAGAAGTGGTAAGAACGGCATTCTTGAAGGGTTGACTTTTACTGGCAGACACTTTCACTCTGCTAACTTCTTTGGTTCTCCCGCACTATTGTCTAATGTTAAGACTTTATTTGGTTTCCACGGAAACACCGATGCTTCCCAATGGGGAATGGTACGGCGTAACCTTTTTAGCATAGAGCAAGATGACGGTACCTACATCAAAACGGGTTTGGATATTGACGGCTGGTTTGCTTGGCAGCAGAATAATGCCAACGTTTTTTGCTTCGTCCGCACAATGCCAAAAGATGGAGAAACTCTTGGTCACTCACTTATCCGCAACGTAACTGTTATTGATGGACGCTATGGACAATATGGAGTAAGTAATTTATCGGCAGACCAATATAACCCTATGCGAGGTGCATTTTGGCTCGGTATCAATAATGATAAAAACTTCAATAATTTCGGTTATGTAGCCGATATTGTTATGCAGAATATCACTTTTGAAACCATCGTTAACCCTTTATTTCAGTTTGCACCGATGACAGGTTCACGTTTTAGTAAAATGATAGGGGTTCAAGATATTACCTTCGATAACATACAAGTTCCTATGGGTCAAAACTGGAAAAGTATTTTCGGCGTACGACCAGAAACACCAGATGATTTTATTCGCGGGATTGTAATTAAAGATTTAATAATTGACGGAAAAAAAATCATCAATTTCAGTGATTTCGCTCGGGTGAGAAGTGAAGGACGTAACTTGGATGTCAAAATTAAATAGGGCTTCAAGCTACTTAATTTATAATGGAGTAAAGAAATACAGTATTCGATAGCTGTACCGTTAATTGTCTTCATTAAAGAAATTAATTTTAAGAGATGTTCCGTTTGGAGCATCTTTTTTTTGTTGGATAAAATCAATCGAAAATTCAGATTTCATCAGAAATTCTAATTTAATATGTAAATTATTAAATATTGCTTGCTTACTGATACAAATTCACCTAATTATTGATACTTAATGTAAAGATACATATCAAGTAATTATCGTTTTTTTGAATGCTGGTTTTCATAATAGAAACTATTAAAGCAAATCAATTTAAAAGAATTGTAGTTTTTGATTGTTGTGTGGAAAATTTAAACTTAATATTTGATATAAAATGAAATCATTACTTAAAAAATGTAGTTATATTGTACTTGCTCTTCTTATGTTAATTCCGAGTAAAATATTTGCTGATCCACAGCCACAGTGGGTTATAGATAAATATGAGCCTTTTACCTATTGGTTCCCTCTTAATGGTGTTAATCAAGATTTAGCATATCGATTGTTGCGTCCCATTAATTTTGATGCCTCAAAGAAATACCCAGTAATTATTACTTTGCATGGAGCTAGTGGTTTTAATGATCCAGACCAAGTAAAGGTATATAATATCAATAGCCTTCGTGAATGTAATGGACAATTGGCAGATGATGCCGTACGTACGCAATATCCCGCTTATGTTATTTGCCCTCAGGCTAAACAAAAAGATATGTGGGGTAGAAAGCATTTAACAGGACTCAAACAAATTATAGCCGCTTTGCCTTCAGTTGATATGAACCGAATATATGTTATGGGACAATCAGCAGGTGGACATGGTTCAAATGTTTTTATTGCTTTAGACCCCAATTATTTTGCAGCTGCAATTATAGGTTCTGCTGACTTTTCTAAGATTAATGTAGACGATATATCAAAATTTGTAAATTTTAATATCTGGGCTATTCATGGCGAAAATGATACTACCAGTAAATATGTAAATACCAATGCATTTTTTAACATAGAGATGAAACCAAAAAATGCCAAAATGAAATTCACCACCTTATTTGCGCATGGCCATAGCACTGAGGATTTAATAATTGGAGTATATTCCACCTTTAGTAATGTTGTAACTGATAGGATAAAAAATGGTTACAAAACTGAATTTGGCGGAACGGATTCGGATTCTGAAACCGATACTCTAAAATGGCTATTTTCCAAAAGTAAGGCCGATAATTTGGGAATAGTTGATTATAACAATGCTCTATTTACAATTTACCCTAATCCAACAAATTCGTTTGTCAATTGGACTAATTCATTACCAATTGATCAAGTAGCTGTAAATGATAGCAATGGAAAAGTCCTTTTGACTATAAAGAAACCCACTGCAAATAATGTTGATATCAGTACGCTTACAAATGGGCTGTATTTCATTAATTTTTATCAGAATGACAAATCTGTTTGTACAAAAAAAATCATAAAAGATAAGTAATACCAACAAGTTCATCAATTAATTATTGCAAAATGAAAAAGACAAAATCTACTATAGCTTTCCTTTCTTTAATTTTTATGTTGTTACTTACTTATAGAAATTTGGCACAACCTGCTGACTGGGTGCTTGCGAAGTATGAAGCTTTCAACTATACTTACAATTATAATGCAGGTCCCACAGAACTCGCTTACAGACTAATGCGTCCAATTAACTTTGATGCAAGTAAAAAATACCCGGTGATAGTTACCTTGCATGGCGGAACAGCATTCAGGCTGCCACAATCGCCCAGATACAATATTTATAGCCTGCAAGAGTATAATGAACAATTAGCGGATGATGTCATTCGATCAGCATATCCTGCCTATGTTCTTGCACCGCAAGGCAAATCAGATTTATTTTGGCAACCTGAGGACTTGGTTGGTATTAAGGGTATTATATCTACCTTGCCATCGGTTGACTTAGATAGAATTTATATTATGGGAACATCTGCTGGAGGCAACGGTACACACGATTTTATCAGTAGTGATCCGACCTATTTTGCTGCAGCAATTTCCGCTGCTTCAAATTCCGATAAGATTCCTGCTGGAAAAAGGGCTAGTCTTGTCAATTTTAATCTTTGGCACATGGTTGGCGAAACTGATGTAGAACAAAATAGGTATCCTGGTAGTGTTACTTTTTTTAACGATATGAAATCAAGAAATGCCAAAATGAAGTTCACTATTTTTTGGAAAGCTGGACATAGCATCGGCGATTCAATGATTTCAAGTGAACAAATCTTTAGTACCTATAGAAACGGTTTCAAGACGGAGTTAGCAGGAACCAATTCTGATCCTGAACCCGATACTTTAAAATGGCTATTTTCTAAAAGTAAATCAAATTTGGGAAGTACTGCTTTTAATAGTGATTCATTTAGTATTTATCCCAATCCAACCCATGCTTTGGTAAATTGGAGTATTTCTTCCAGTATTGACGAGGTTATTGTTTATAATGTCAATGGAAAAACGGTACTTAAAGTATCAAATCCAAGTACAAACAGTGTAGATTTAAGTAGCTTGAAAAGCGGAATGTATTTTCTAAAAATGCGAGGTGATAATTCCGTAATTACAAAAAAAATAGTAAAGGAATAATGGTGATAACATCAAGTCATTATTGAAGGAATCACCAGGTTGAATTTTACAAATTTCTAATGTCATTCAAAAAAAATATTTTGGTACAAAAAACAACGGATCGCAGAATAAATTTCGCAGTGCAAATTTAGTATTTTTAACAAAATCACCTTAAAAATGAAAAAAACAATATACATAGCATTGTTTTTAGCAATTGTTTGCCTGTCAATGCCTTACGAGATTATGGCGCAATGGAATCAACCGCAATGGGTAGTGGACTCGTATGAACCTAATGTTTATAATTTTGTGTACAATGGTACTAATGAAGCATTGGCTTATCGATTATTGCGCCCTGTTAATTTTGATGCTTCAAAGCAATATCCAGTTGTAATTACTTTGCACGGCGCGTCCGGATTTAATATGACTACAGCTAAAGATTATAACATAAATAATCTTCGTGGCATAAATGGGCAATTTGCAAAGGATTCTATACGGTTAGCCCATCCAGCCTATATTATTTGTTTGCAAGCTATTAAATTCGCCGATGGTTCAAGTGATATGTGGAATCGGAAGCATTTAGCAGGGGCCAAGCAAATCATTGCTAACCTTCCAAGCGTTAATTCGAATCAGATATATGTTATGGGTCAGTCTGCTGGAGCTCATGGTACTAATAATTTTATCTCTTATGACCCCAATTATTTTGCTGCAGCAATCGCAACTTCTGCCGAAGGCAATAAAATTTCAGTTGCGAATAGGGACAAATTAGTGAATTTTAATTTATGGACAATGCATGGAGATGCAGATAATGTAATTCCTTATACTAGTGATGTGGAGTTGTTCGATTATATGAAAGGAATAAATGCTAGAATGAAGTTTACGACTTTCATTAAACGGGGTCATAGTACTGAAGATTTTTTGGTAGGTTCCTATGGCGCATCAGGAAAAGCGACCGTAACCGAAACTGATGCAACTACTGGTGTTGTCACAAAAAGGGTTTATGATTATAAAACAGAATATGCAGGATCAGATTCAGATCCGGAACCCAATACCTTGGATTGGCTATTTACAAAAAGACGCAGTGGAGCATTGGGCGTAAATGATATAAATACGGACAAGCAGGAGTTGATTGTTTACCCTAATCCAACCCATGCTGTAGTAAATTGGAGTACTTCTTCCAGTGTTGATGAGGTTGTTGTACTTAATATCATTGGAAAAACGGTACTAAATATAGTTAATCCAACCAGCAATAGTATTGATTTAAGCAGCTTGAAAAGCGGAATGTATTTTCTGAAAATGCGAGAGAATAATTCCGTAATTACAAAAAAAATAGTAAAAGAATAATTCCGAAGGAAGCATATCGTCTATAAAGGAAACCCAAAGTTGAAATTATAAATCATCGGTGTCTTGCAGATAAAATTTAAATCTTTAAGTTTATGCCATAATTTTTCATATTGGCATACCGCAAGGTGTAAAATTTAAAAATAATTAGATCGCGTTTTGCATTGCCTTATTAATTATTTAGATAAGTTGATTGATAGATTTTTATCTATTTATTTTTAAGATGATATAATTGGTTTTGTTCTAATTTATGGCTTGAATAAAGAAATGTATTTTCTATTATTTATAGTTGTACAATTTAAAATGATGAATAGTACTATTGTTTGACACAAATTGACACTATTAATGAAACTTTTTGAATCGGTGTGAATCTTCCCTTAGGCTTATTTTTGATATTGCAAATAATTATTTAGTATAATGAAATTTTAATGTGTCTTCTTTGAGATTTATTCTTTTTACGGCATTTATTTTTTTTATTCCATCAATTCACAAATACAACAACTTACTAATTAACAAAAAAAAAATGAAATTTAAATTATTGACAATTGTTTTTTTAATGTTTTCTTTATCATTGTTCGCTCAGACTACGGTAGAAGGAGTCGTTAAAGATGGCAAGGGTTTGCCGGTTTCGCAAGCAAATGTGGTTATAAAAGGAACTAAAAACGGGGTTATCACTGATTTTGACGGCGCTTTTAAAATTAAAGCAAAAATTAATGACGTCTTAGTTGTTTCAAGTATTGGCTTTACTAAAAAAGAAGTTAAGGTTCAAGATAATTCTATTGAAATTGTTCTTGTAGAGGCGAATGTTGCCTTAGACGATGTTGTGGTAATTGGTTATGGAACTGCAAAGAAAAAGGATTTAACTGGTGCGATTTCTTCGGTGAGAGCATCGAGTATTGAGAAAGGTGATCCATTAGATGTTCAAACCGCTTTAGCAGGTCGTGTTGCTGGTTTGCAAATAACCCAAAACGATAACGGATTAGGTGCTGGTGTAAAGGCGATTATTCGTGGTGGTAGTTCACTAACTAGTGGCAATCAGCCATTATATGTAATTGATGGATTTCCTATTATTCCAGATGAAAACTTATCCTCCAATCCATTGGTCGATTTAGATCCTGGTCAGATTAAGTCGATTGAAGTTTTAAAAGATGCCTCAGCGACTGCAATCTATGGTGCAAGAGGATCTAATGGGGTAATTATTATTACTACAAAATTAGGGAAAGATGGAAAAGCAGACATCAGCGCAACATTTAGTTCGGGTACTTCTTTTGCAACAAATTTTCCGAGAGTACTCACTCCATCTGAATTTATTGATCAACGTATAACTTATGACCAAATTGATTATCTAAATGGAACTACGGCGAGCATAAATCCTTTTTGGCAACTTAAAAAGGATACTAATGCACAAGGAACAGATTGGGCAAAAGAGGCTACTCAGGCGGCTACTACAAGGAAGCTAGACCTTAGTATGGGAGGCGGAAGTAAAGACGGTTTACAATATCAACTCTCAGGAAGTTATCTTAATCAAGATGGGGTTGTTATAAATACTAATTTTAAAAGATATAATTTAAATTCGAATTTAGTTCAATCTTTAGGTAATGGTACTAGAATTGGTACTAATATAAAACTAGCCTTTTCAAAAAATATTGGTAGAAGTTTAGAAAAGACTCCTGACGGGATTTTCAAAAAGGTGTTTACAACCAATCCGTTTCAACCATTAGATTTTACCCTAGGACAAATTGATATTGATCCTGAAATTAATACTGGAACTAATGAGAATGTTATTACTTTTCTTAATGATGTTAAAAATGAAACAGAAAGTTCAAGAATAATTGGCAATGTTTTTTATGAAACAAAAATCGCCAAAGAATTAACTTTTTATACCAGCTACGGCTTTAATCGCGCTTTTAATAATTCTCAGGCATTTTTCCCTTCAACTGTTAGTAAAGGAAGATTGGCAAATGGAATAGCACAATTTCAAAAAGGAGAGACTTTAAATCAAGTGGCTGAAGCCCGATTAAATTATAGAAAAGTTCTCGGAAAACACAATATTAATGCCACTGCTGTGGGGGAATATTCAGGTAATTTAAGAGGTAATTTTACTGCTGGGGCTTCTAATTTTAGTGATCAGACGAATGGATTTTATGATTTATCTAGTGCTTTGATTGCCGATTTTCCCGTAAACATCGTAACTAAAGAAAAATTGTCTTCCTATTTAGGACGCGTATCTTATGGTTTTAACAAAAAATACCTATTAACGGCCTCTATGAGAGCGGATGGTTCTTCCAAATTTGGTAAAGACAATAAATGGGGTTATTTTCCTTCGTTAGCATTAGGATGGACACTATCCGAAGAAGAATTTATCAAAAACACTAATATTTTTGACAACTTCAAATTAAGAGCTTCTTATGGTGTAACAGGTAACAATCAAATACCAGCCTACAGTGCATTAGGTTTGTTAAATCCAGGAAATTATGTTTTTGATGATGCCTTTTATTCAGGAAAAGTACCAAGCAGTGTAGCGAATCCTGACTTAAAATGGGAAACTACAGCACAATACAATGTAGGTATTGATTTAGGATTTTTCAAAAATCGTTTGACGGTTACTGCCGAAGTATATTACAAAAAAACGACCGATTTGTTATTAGACATTCAGTTGCCTCTATCATCTGGATTTGAAACTGCTTTGAAAAATATTGGTTCATTTAGCAATAAAGGATTTGAATTAACTGTAAATTCAGTAAATATTGATCATAACGATTTTAAATGGAGATCTGATTTTACTTTTTCATTAAATAGAAGTAAAGTATTGGATTTAGGAGGAAAACCTGAGTTTTATTTTGATGCTAATGTTTGGGGTAGTAAATTCAACAACGAAATATTGGTTCGTGTAGGCGAGTCAACAGGAGTATATTATGGGTATATAGAAGATCAGATTATCAACAATCAGACTGAAGCTGCAAATAGTCCCAAGCAAGTGGGTGTAGGAATTCCTGATGTTAATAATAACGGACAAGTCAAAATTTATGATGTCAACGGAGATGGTTTGATAAATTCTTTTGATAAAGTTCCCATTGCCAACACCACTCCAGAATTTATCGGAGGATTAAACAATGAGTTTACCTATAAAAGTTTTGACATCAGTTTCTTTTTGCGTTTTTCGTATGGAAATGACGTTATCAATGGTAATCTTTCAGATTTAGATAGGGTAAATATTGGTAATAATAATACGCTTCTAGCTATGTATAATTCCTCTTACAGTGGAGCATTCAATCCTACTGGAACTTTTCACGGAGAAAATGGGGCCGGACAATATACCTCATTATTTCGTAGTGCTTATGTAGAAGATGGATCATTTATAAAATGTGATTATATTACTTTAGGCTATGCCATGAACAAATCTATTGTTGAACGTTTAAATGTGAACAAATTTAGATTATTCGGTAGAGTAAATAACCCCTTTATGTTAACACGGTATTCATGGTTTGATCCTGAAGTGAATGGTATAGGTGGAACAGCTGGTAAAGTGGGTGGAGGAGTCGATTTGGGGAGTTATCCACGAAACTTTACTATTACATTTGGTCTAGCCATTAATTTTTAATTTAAAAAAAATAATAATATATGAAAAATATAATCAAATATTTAAGTTCTTTACTACTGATTGTGGGTTTTGTAGCGTGTAGTAATATATTAGAAGAAGTTCCTTTGTCCCAAGCATCACCTGAAAATTCTTTTCAATCTGAGGCTAATGCTCTATCGGCAATTGTGGGTGTGTATAGTTCGTTGCAACTTGATGGTGTGTATAGTAAATCTCAATCCCTTTTAACTACAGACGAAACCAATGCAGCTCCTAAAGCATTACTTGGAGGCATAAACACTTATTCTTTTACGGGAGACAATATAGATGTAATTTTGCCGATATGGAGAGATCATTATGTAGGTATTAATCGTGCTAATCTAGCCATTTCGAGAATACCTGGTATTGATATGGATGTTAACAAAAGAAATAATTTAGTGGCCGAAGCTAAATTTATTAAAGCGTTATTGTACTTCAATTTAATTCGATACTTTGGAGCTGTACCTTACAAAGAGACAGAAACTGCTTCATTGAATAATTTAGATATACCAAGAACTCCAGTAGCCACGATTTATGAAAAAATAATTAAAGATTTGGAGTATGGAGTGATTAACCTTAAAGTAAAGGCTCCAGGTTTAGCAGGACATGCAACTCAAGATGCTGCTAAAACGTTACTTGCAAGCGTTTACCTCACTAGAGGTAGTATGTCCAAAAGAGGTAATACAGGGGATCAAGGTCTTGCCGATTTTGCATTGGCTGCTAAATTTTCTAAAGAAGTAATTGATTCAAACCGATATTCATTATGTGATTACTTTCCGGATGCTTTTACGGTAAATAATAAAAATAACAATGAGATCATTTTTGATGTACAGTTTAAAGGTCCAGGACTTGGTGTAGGAAGTAGCATTGGTTTAAATATGGGGATCCCATCTAATGCAAGTGGTTTTGATAATTTTACTGCCGGAGGTTCAACTTCTTTAATTAGAGCGAATACCTATCATCAATTTTTATATGATAGAGCAGATAGTGTTCGTTTGCAATGGACTAATGCGAGAATTTTAATTCAAGCAGCTACTGGAAAGTTTATCAGGCTAAGTGCTATAAGTAATACTCCTGTATCGGCTGGAAAGTTTAGACGATATCCAGTGCATGATTCTAATTATGCGCTTAAATACAACGACTACGACGTGAATTGGCCTGTATTTAGATTTGCGGAGGTATTGTTAATCTATGCAGAGGCTGTAAACGAGACTAGTGGCCCAAAACAAGAGGCTATAGATGCCTTAAACAGATTGAGAAGTAGAGCCAGAAATGTTAATGCAGGAGGAGTTCATAAAGATGCTTTACCGCGTGTATTGACACTTCAAAAATCGACTGGTTTTGTCGATTTAACACTTGCCGATCCTTTGGTTTCAAGTCAAGAAGCCTTAAAAGATTATATAATTATTGAACGTTCTCGAGAATTAATGGCAGAAGGTAAAAGATGGTTTGATTTGGTGCGTTGGGGTAAACTAAAATCAACTTTACTTGGTTTAAATGCTAAATTCTTGGCTAAGCAAACGGATCCAATTCCAGTTGAAGTACCTGCAATTACTCCTACTAGATGGAGAAATTATTGGAATACGCAAATTAATGATTGGACAAACTTGTCGGGTAATGTTCAAGATTTTCATAATCTAATGCCGATTCCTAATAATGAAATTTTAGCAAACCCTTCCGTTGGTGTAAATAATCCAGGATACAATTAATTCTACAAAAAAAACTTATATGAAAACTAAATATTCAATTTTTACAATAATGCTTTTAACCATTTTCTTTTCTTTCACTTCATGTGTGAAAGATGAGTTAGATACTTGGGTAAGTGTAAAAGCGGATAAAACAGAAGTAGCTGTAAATGAAACGGTAAATTTCACTATTTCTGGCAATGCTGAAACCTATGTGATTTATTCTGGCGATACTGGACACGATTTCGCCAAAAGTTATTTAATGATTACACAAGGGAAAAAAGTAGATCAAGAGGAATACGTATTATCACAAGCACAATTAACTATTTGGACGCCTATTTTGACTTCTGAAATTAATGCGTTTAATGTTTTAAATCCAACAGCAATTCTTGATGCAAATGCTATAATTGCTGGCATAACCGCTTTAGTTGATAAACCATTTTATAAGGATACAGCTGCAAATCGGTTGAGACAATTAATGCCAACACTTAAAACATATTTGGATTGTGGCGGTCTTGTGACTACTTATTTTACTAATAAAAGTGTTCTGTTAGCTCCTGAAGGAGGATTTTCTACAGGTGTGGCTTTGAACAGAAATAATTTGACTTATTCTCATAAATTTACTGCAATTGGAACTTACACGGTAACAATATTAGGTACTAAAGTGGGGCAAAAAATTTATACAGGAAATGGTTATATTGACGATAGAACTTCTTCTGCAACTGAATTTGATTATAAAAGAAATACAGCTACTGTCACAATCACAGTGAAATAAAAATGACATTTCTAGATGTACTTAAATTATTGCAATACATAAAGATTAAACCAATAAACCTGTCTATTGACAGGTTTATTGGTTAGTATATACTGATTTTTTGAAGTTGGTATAAGTAATTTTGTAAGAATAAATTAGTTCTAAAACATTAAAATTATTAAGCACTATCATAACGCTGAAGGAAAAACACGGTGCCAATTGTACCAATTGTTAAAGCTATAAATTGTAACTATATTTTTTCAGAAAATGTTGTTTTTAATTTCTTATATGTAGCGAAGCTTAAGGTGTATTTTTTATTTACAGATCCATCATTGCGCAGTATTCTTTATACAATTATCAGTGAACTAAGTATATAGGTGGTTGACACAAAATAGCTGCATTAATGAAACTTTTTCTTCCATACTAATTAGTGCTATTGTCTATTTTAGTACCCCAAAATCTCCTCTATGCAATCAAAAAACTACTATCCCAATTGTAATAATGCTAACTTAGTAATAAAAACGTTTTTTCTAATCTTTTCTGGACTCTATGTCTTCTTTGGACTCAACCAAGTAAGTGCACAGTCCCTTCCTGAATTTGTAGGTAAAGATACGCTAATTGTTTACAGTGGCATACCCAATCTGCCTGCGCAACAAAAGCTAGAACCATCACCTAAATACAGAATTAAGGTCCGTTCAGCTGCAACCGCTAACCAGTGGAGAGAATGTTTTGCGCATTATACCGTTAATATTCACGATGCTGTAGATGATCTTCCGCTTGCTGGTACAACTACATCAAACCCTAGTAATAAACTGAATTATCAATCTTTTACTAGAAATTGGACTCATACGTACGGAAATATAGAAATGACTAAAAACCAAGCTGTTGAAGTTGAGATTACTAAGATTAATGGTGCTAGTGTAGTTGATATTGCTTCGGCAACTGTCCATCCGAAAGTGAAAGG
>CAMCTL010000101.1 GCA_945878515.1 Flavobacterium psychrophilum
TGTACTGTTGCAATTGCCATTCCAGCATTGGCACAAACTACATTATTTTGGGCTTCGGTTCCTTGACCAGAAATGATATTCATAAACATTTCAGCCGATTCTTCGATGGTTTTTCCGCCTTCAATTTCGATTTGCAATAGTTGTCGAACGCCAAAATCTTCTGGATTCAATACGCCTTCCATTTTTTTTGTAATGGTTTTGGTTGGACAGGTCAAAGATACTTCATCGTAACCGTCTAATGAGTGTAAAATCGTAAAATTGAGATCAGTATTTTGATATAAATACGCGTACTTTCTAGCTAATTCGAGATTGTATACGCCAACCAATTGGTTTTTTGGAAAGGATGGATTGATCATTGGTCCCAACATATTGAAGAAGGTTCTTACGCCTAACTCTTTTCGGATAGGACCTACATTTTTCATTGCAGGATGGAACAACGGCGCGTGCAAAATACTAATACCAGCTTTATCGATACATTTTTCCAAGAAATCATTGTCGTTACTGAATTTTACACCCAACTTCTCCATTACATTGCTTGATCCAGAAATAGACGAAACACCATAATTGCCGTGTTTTGCTACTTTTATTCCTGCTCCTGCAGCCACAAAGGAGGCTAGAGTGGATATGTTGAAAGTATCTTTTCCATCGCCACCTGTTCCGCATAAATCGATGGTGTTGTAGGCGGACAAATTCACCCGAACACACAATTCTAACAAAGCTTCTCGAAAACCCGAAAGTTCATCAATGCTAATATTTCGCATCATATAAACGGTAAGAAAAGCAGCAATTTGGCTTGGATTATAACTTCCGTTGGAAATATTGAACAATACATTTTTGGCTTCTTCTTTCGAAAGTTGTTCGTGATTGATGAGTCTGTTTAGTATGTTTTTCATTTTTATTCTATTTTGATCCCACCTTGAGGTACTGCCTCGAAGCGTTTTTGGTTTTTTTTAAATTAAAACATATTGTTAATCAGTGCTTTAAATAAAATTAATTTATTATGTTATTTAGTTGTCATTTTTAATTTTTACGGTTTTTTTAATTTATTCTTTTGTTAATTGAAGATAAGATTTATTAAAAACTACCACTGACCACTAAACACTGAGAACTGAACACTAATTTTTCAGCCAATTTTCTAAAATCTTCTTTCCGTTTGGTGTTAGTACACTTTCTGGATGAAATTGTACGCCACTAACATCAAATGTTTTGTGACGCAACGACATTACTTGTCCGTTTTCGTCGAATGAAGTGGCTTCTAAAACATCGGGCAAACTCGCATCGACCACCCAAGAATGGTAACGTCCCACTTCGAATTCGTTTCCTAATCCTTCAAAAAGTAGCTCATCATCAACCGATGTTTTTACCATTGAGGAAACACCGTGATAGACTTTGTCCAAGTTAGAAAGCGTTCCTCCAAAAACTTCCCCGATGGCTTGTTGACCAAGGCAAACACCAAGAATGCTCTTAGTTGGCGCATATTTAGCGATTACAGCTTTCAACAAACCTGCTTCGTCAGGAATTCCTGGTCCAGGAGAAAGTAATATTTTATCGAAACCCGAGATTTCATCAATATCAAATTCATCGTTTCTATAAACGGTAACTTCACAATCTAAATCTTCTAAATAATGCACTAAGTTATACGTAAAGCTATCGTAATTGTCTATAACTAATATTTTTTTCATTTTGTTTAAAGTTAGATGTTAAGGGTTAAGGGTTAGGTCTATTTTCGCCTAACATTTAACGCTTAACTTTTTTTATTTTTAAATTGTTTCAGCCAAATCCAACGCTTTATTCAAAGCTAATAATTTATTGTACACTTCCTGCATTTCACTTTCTTCGTTTGAATCGGCTACAATTCCAGCTCCAGCTTGAGAATGCAATTGGTGATTTTTACTCAAGAAAGTTCGAATCATAATGGCGTGATTGAAGTTGCCTTTGAAATCCATAAAACCAATGGCACCTCCGTAAAAATTGCGATTTGTTTTTTCATAATCTTCTATCAATTGCATGGCTCTGTGTTTTGGAGCACCGCTTAGGGTTCCTGCTGGGAAAGTATCGGCAACGACTTGCATTGTGGTTGCTTTTTCGTGTAAAATTCCTGTCACTTTTGAAACCAAATGGATTACATGAGAGAAAAACTGAACTTCTCTGTATTTTTCCACCTGCACACCATGCCCGTGACGGCTTAAATCGTTTCGAGCCAAATCGACCAACATTACATGTTCACTATTTTCTTTTTTATCTTCGGATAAATTTTTGGCTAGAACGGCATCTTTTTCGTCGTCGCCAGTTCTTCTGAATGTTCCAGCGATTGGGTGAATTTCGGCTTTGCGGTTTTTGACAATGATTTGTGCTTCTGGCGAAGAACCAAATATTTTGAAATCGCCGTAATCGAAAAAGAATAGGTAAGGGGATGGATTAATGCTTCTCAATGCTCTGTAAACATTGAATTCGTCGCCTTTGAAACCTTGGGTAAATCGTCTAGATAAAACCAATTGGAAAACATCACCACGGTAACAATGCTTTTTGGCTAAAGCCACATTATGCTTGAATTCTTCATCGGTCAAGTTGGAAAAACCTTCGCCATCTTTCGAGAATTTATACGAAGCAATATTTCGGGATTGCAATAGTTGTTCAATTTCTGAAATGTTGTTTCTACCATCTAAACTGTGACAGAAAATATAGGCTTCATTTTTGAAATGGTTGATAGCAATTATATTTTGGTAAACCGCATAATACACATCCGGAATGGTATTGCTGTTTTCTTTTTTGGCGATGTTTACTTTTTCGAAATAACGAACAGCATCGTACGAAATATAACCAAACAATCCGTTGTTGATGAATTTGAACTCGTTTTTCTCAGACTGGAATTGTCCCGAAAATTCTTGAATTACTTGTGGAATATCTGTTTTGGAATCTACAGAAATTATTTCAGAGTTTCCGTCTGGAAAGGTCTTGAAAATGGTTTCATTTTCGATTTTTATAGACGCAATCGGGTTGCAACAGATATAGGAAAAACTGTTATCGTTACCGTGATAATCACTGCTTTCCAAAAGTAAACTATTTGGAAATTGATCTCTAATTTTCAGGTAAACACTTACCGGTGTAATTGTATCTGCGAGGATTTGCTTGTAACTTGTATTTAAAATAAATGTTCTCATTTGATTTGATTTTATTGATATACAATAAATTGCGTATTTACATAAAAAAAAGGCTTGTCGTGATGACAAGCCTTTTGTATTTATATTTTATACTATAGTAGCTTTGTTCACGACTGTTGACGTAAATTGTTCCACCACCAAGTATTGTTTGATATCATTTTCATATTGCAAATATATAAATCAAATTTGATTATCCAAACATTAAAAATTAAAAATATTTTTTAAGATTTTGTTGCAAACAAAACCCCAACAGTTTCTTGTCAGGGTTCGAAATTTTTAATTGAAATATAGAAATTAGAATTTTAAGGTAACTTTCAATTCAAATTCGTCAGAAATAGCTTTATCGCCAATGGTGTCGAAAAATGATTTTGAACCGTATTTAATATCATATTTTGTACGATCAACATTAAATGTTGTTGAAGCTGTATTTCCATTTACAGTCATATCGAAAGTTACTGGCTTTGTAATTCCTTTAATAGTTAAATCCGCGGTTACATTGTAAACATTAGCTGATTTGGCTCCAATTTTTTTAATAACCAAAGTAGCAGTTGGGAATTTATCTGTTCCGAAGAAATCATCTGCTTTCAAATGACCATTCAATTTTCCTTGGTATTCACCAGAAAGATCAGTAGCGGTTAAAGAAGTCATATCAACGGTAAATGTTCCTCCTACTAGCTTATTTTTTTTGAAAACTACCGCACCGTCTTTAAAATTTACTGTTCCGTTATGTTTTCCAGTTACTTTTTTTCCTAACCATTCGATAGTACTAGTGGTTGTGTTGATGTTTTTTGTTTGTGCAGATACTGCTGTTGTAGTTAATACTACTACTAATGCTAAGGCAATTGATTTTAAATTTTTCATAATGTAAATTGTTTTTGTTGTTTATAATTAAAGTGTGATAAATAATTCATTGTTTGATTTTCTTACTTTTTTCAAGTGTTGGGTAGCGTCTTCTTCGCTTCTATAACCAATTGGTGCAAGTAAAGATGCGTTCAAGCCCATTTCATTGAATCCCAAAATTTCGTTTACTTGCTCTGGAACAAAACCTTCCATAGGTGTTACATCAATTTTAAGTTCAGCTGCGGCATTCAACAAGTTGGCCAAAGCTAAATAAGTTTGTTTGGAAGTCCAATTTTCTTTTTCTTCAGATGATTTGGCTCCAATTGCACCTTTCATAAAACCGCCATATCCTGACAAAGCGGTTTCGGGAATATTTCTTGTTTCTGAAATGTTTTTTAAATAGCTATCAATATCATCATTGGATACCTCTTTTTGATTGGCAAAAACTATCAAATGTGAAGCATCTATAACTTGCGATTGTCCCCAAGCTGCAGGTTGAATTTTTGCTCTCAATTCAGGATTTTCAATGATAAAAACTTTGTACGGTTGCAATCCATAAGAAGAAGAACTCAACCGAATGGCTTCTTTGAGCGTATTCAAATCTTCGGTAGAGATTTTTTTGGTGGGGTCGAATTTTTTTGTGGCGTATCTCCAGTTTTGGTCTTCTAAAAAAGTACTCATATAGTGTTTGTTAATAATTTAAAGATTTCTGTATTTTTCTAATAATTGGTTTAATAATTGTAACTCCGCTTCAGTTAAATTTCTAGCAAAAGAAATTTCGTGCTCTTTTATTTTAGGTTCCAATTCGGTTAGTATATCGAGGCCTTTTTGAGTAACTAAAACATCAATTTTTCTTCTGTTTTCTGGACAAACATTTCGTGTAACAAGTTCTTTAAGTAATAATTTATCTACTAATCGAGTTGTATTACTAGTTTTAGCCAACATTCGTTCTTGAATTGCACACATATTTGCTGGATTTCCTTTTTGGCCTCTTAAAATCCGCAAAACATTATATTGTTCTCCAGATAAATCATAAGGTTTCAAAATTTCATTCATTTTATCTGAAACTACATTTTGTGTGTACAAAACATTCAGAATTATTTTTTTTGAAATATCCAAAGGAACAGTACTTTTAATTTCTTCTTCAATTGTCATATTTGTATGTATGTAATTTGTAGGTACAAATGTAGTACTATATTTATTTGTATATACAAATGTTAGGTTAATGTTTTGTTAAATTAATATTTACTGGCTTAATTTCAATTTTAAAACATTCTGACGGCTACTATTTTTTTTGGTTATAAATAAAAATATTTGAATTGTATTATATCGAAATAGCCCAATAATTGACCAATATTAGTTGATTATTAATAGCTTAAATTAAGAATTATTATGAATTTAAAATAAATATATACAGTTATATATGTTGAAATGTATTATTTTTTGCGATTTATATGTCGATTTATCAGTATTTTAGAATTTATCTTTACGCGAAATCGTTTTCTGCAAAATATCTTCTAATTAACAAATGTGTTCGTTTTAGTTTGGTTAAAACATTGTAAGTTTACAAAAAAAATCATTATGAATTTGACACAAGAAGATTGGGTTTCACAATATGAAGCTGACGCAAACGCAATTATTTTGGATGTAAGAACAGAAAATGAGTGCGATGAAGGAATGATTCCGAATGCTATAAACATTGATATTTACGAAGGTCAAGGTTTTATTTCCAAATTAGAAGCATTGGACAAATCAAAAAATTACTTTGTTTATTGCCGTTCAGGAGCCCGAAGCGCAAATGCTTGTGAGGTTATGAAAGGCCTTGGTTTTGAAAACGCCTATAACTTGCTAGGCGGATTTTTAGAATGGAATGGTGAAGTGGAATAGCCATAAAACTATAATTACCAAAATTTACGTTACTAAAATCGATTTTAATTAAATGTACAATATAATGAATACGATACCAGAAGAATTTCAAATTAAGACCATACTCAATCAAGATACTTATTTGGTTGACGGAGAATTGAAAAAATGGACTGGAGAAATGACTCCAGTATATTCGACTATTTCTTCTACGGATAATTACGAGCCTACTTTGCTGGGAAGCATTCCATTTATGGGAGAAATAGAAGCGTTAGAAGCTCTTGAATCTGCTTCATCTGCTTATAATAACGGACAAGGTTTGTGGCCAACAATGAAAGTGGCCGATCGCATCAAGTGTATGGATAAATTTGTCACACAGATGAAATCTACTCGAAACGAAGTAGTAAAACTTTTGATGTGGGAAATTGGAAAAACTCTTGGCGATTCCGAAAAAGAATTTGATAGAACAGTAGAATATATTTACGATACTATTGAGCATTACAAACAATTAGATAGAAATAGTGCTCATTTCACAAAAAGTCAAGGTGTAAATGCGATGATTCGTCGTGGACCACTTGGCGTTGTTTTGTGTTTAGGACCTTACAATTATCCGTTGAATGAAACTTTTTCTTTGTTGATTCCTGCATTAATAATGGGTAATCCAGTAATTTTTAAACCTGCAAAACACGGTGTTTTATTAATTTCACCTTTATTAGAAGCATTTAAAAACAGTTTTCCAAAAGGTTCAATTAATATAGTTTATGGTAGAGGTAGAGAAGTAGCCTCGCCAATAATGAAATCAGGTAAAGTTGATATTTTAGCTTTGATTGGAAACAGTAAATCAGCCATTGCTTTGCAAGATCAGCATCCAAATAAAAATAGATTGCGTTTGGTTTTGGGATTAGAGGCCAAAAATCCTGCAATAATTTTGCCCGATGCTGACCTAGATTTGGCTATTCAAGAATGCATCACAGGAACTTTGTCTTTCAATGGTCAGCGTTGTACGGCTTTGAAAGTTTTGTACGTTCACGAATCAATTGTACAGGAATTCAACAAACGTTTTGCTGCTAAAGTAGATGCACTTGTTTTTGGAAATCCTTGGGACAAATCGGTTTCGCTAACTCCATTACCAGAGAAAGAAAAACCTGCGTATATTCAAGAATTGATTGATGATGCTACCAGCAATGGCGCAAAAGTAATCAATGCTAAAGGTGGAGAACATTTTGATAACTTTATTTTCCCAGCGGTTTTGTTTCCGGTAAATAAAGAAATGCGATTATATCACGAAGAGCAATTTGGTCCAATTATACCTATCTTAACCTTTAAAGATATTCAAGAACCATTAAATGATATGGCAGAGTCCAACTACGGTCAACAAGTTAGTTTGTTCGGTCAGGACATTAAAACCATAGCGCCGCTTATTGATACTTTAGTAAATTTAGTTTGTAGAGTTAACTTGAATAGTTCTTGTCAAAGAGGTCCTGATTTGTATCCATTTACGGGTCGTAAAGACTCAGCAGTCGGAACTTTGAGTATTTTTGATGCTTTGCGTTCTTTTTCTATTCGAACTTTTGTCGCATCTAAAGACAATGACTACAATAATGCGATCTTGCAAGAATTATTGAATAGCAAAGAATCGAATTTTATTAATACAGATTATATTTTGTAAATAGACTATTAAAATTGGAACCGCAAAGATGTTATTTTTGCGGTTTTTTGGTTAAAAAAGGATTCAGATGGAAACTAGGAGTAGGTTTTTAATGGATTCTATTTGATATTTAGCAAATTTTGTTGATTTTTTTACAATCTAAAATTTTTTTATTTTTGTGATATTTGTAATTTTAGCAAATATTTTTGAATATTTCGTGAAAACCATGGTGTTATTTTAAAAATTTCGTAGTAACTTTACTATGTAAATTTAATCTTTGACACCATGAAAATTAATTATTTGTTTTTAGTCGTTATCGTATTATTGTTTTTAGGTAGTAGCAGTATTATTGCTCAAAAAAATTGGGAAGTCCCAGAATATACAAAGGGTGTAAAAAATCCGTTTTTAGGTAATAAAGCTGCAACAGCCGAGGGGAAAGTTATCTACAGTCAGATGTGTGTTTTATGTCACGGAATTACTGGCGAAGGGAATGGAGAGGCAGGATTAAGTCTTGAAAAAAAACCAGCTAATTTCTTAACATTAGAAAATTTATTTTACGATACTGATGGTGAAATTTTTTGGAGAATCACCGTGGGAAGACCTCCAATGGCTTCTTATGATGAGTTACTAACTGAAGATCAACGCTGGAAATTGGTGAATTATATTAGAGTATTAAACAACAAAAAATAAAATCTAAATCTTATGAAAAAAATCACCTTTTTTTGTACTCTGTTTGTTATTGTTGGATTTGTAAGTTGCAATAGAAAGCAAAGTCAAAATAGTAATGAAGAACAAATTTTAGAAGAAAAGCCCGTTAGCGTTCAATGTTATATTTCTTGTTTCGAAAAGGACACCATTGATTTAAAAATAAACACTTTAAAAGATGGTAAAATATCGGGCAATATGGAGATGAAATTGTTAGATATGCCTATAAAAACTGGTAAAATTTCAGGTAAATTTCGTGGTGACACCCTCTTTGTAGATTACTCTTTTATTCAAGGAACAAATGAAAAAGTAGTATTCAAAAATCCAATGGCTTTTCTTAAAAAGGAAAACGAACTTATTTTAGGCAACGGAAAAATAGTGACTTATATGGGTGCTTCTTATTTTGCTAAAGGCGAAAAAATAGATTTTGAAAACGTAAAATATAAATTTATTCAAACGGATTGTTCTGAAAAATAATATTGTTTTGAATTATCGCTAGACATTTGATAGCATAACATTTTTAAATTGCCCACGGTTTTACCCG
Source organism: Flavobacterium psychrophilum (assembly GCA_945878515.1). Lineage (GTDB taxonomy): Bacteria > Bacteroidota > Bacteroidia > Flavobacteriales > Flavobacteriaceae > Flavobacterium > Flavobacterium psychrophilum_I. Next base: position 8,762 of record CAMCTL010000101.1, read on the forward strand.
TGGGTTTTTTAGTATTTTTACCATTAATTATTTCTACAATTTTGTTTTTATTTTAAAACTGAACCGATTGTCTTGGATAAATTAAAAATAGTTTAAAACAAACTTAATGTTAGCTCCTAATTATCAAGAATTTAAAAATATTTTGTCAAAGTCTATTAATTCTAAACGAATTTTAGACAACCCTCTGCAAACACTCGCTTACGGAACCGATGCTAGTTTTTATAGATTGATTCCAAAAATTGTCATCTTGGCGCACAACGAATCCGAAGTAATTGAAATTATCAAACAAGCTAAAATATTTGATATCGCTTTGACTTTTCGCGCTGCGGGAACAAGTTTGTCTGGGCAAGCCATTTCTGATTCGGTTTTGGTAGTGGCAACCCAAGGCTGGAAAAACATTGAACTCTTAGAAAACAATCAAAAAATAAAATTAGAACCTGGAATTATTGGTTCAAAAGTTAACCAATTTTTAGCACCGCACGGATTAAAAATTGGTCCCGATCCAGCTTCAATCGGGGCAGCTATGATTGGCGGAATTGTTGCCAATAATGCCAGCGGAATGTGTTGCGGAACAGCTCAAAATTCCTATCAAACCATATCAGATATTAGAATAGTTTTAAATGATGGAACAGTTTTAGACACTTCTGATGATGAAAGTGTTGCGAATTTTAAAACCAATTATGCCAATATCATTCAAGAAATTGAAAGCCTTAGAGATAGCATTCAAAAAGATGAAACTTTGTATCTATTCATCAAAAATAAATTCAAAATAAAAAATACTACCGGTTACAGCATCAATGCTTTGGTTGATTATCAAGACCCAATAGAAATTATCAAACATTTGATGGTGGGATCAGAGGGAACTTTGGCATTTATATCGAATGTTACATTCAAAACGGTAATTGACGAAAAAAATAAATCTTGTGCATTAATCATTTTCAATACGATTCAAGAGGCTTGTAATGCTACAATTTTATTGAAATCGGCTCCAGTGGCAGCAGTAGAATTATTAGATAGAGAATCTATTCGCTCTGTTGAAAATGATCCTGATGCACCTGTTTATTTCAAGATTTTGCCAGAATCGGCTTGTGCATTATTGGTCGAATGTCGTGATAATGATTTGGATAATATGCTCTTAAAACAGCTAAAAATCCGATTGGAAATTGAATCCATTCCTACTTATACAGAATACGAATTTACATCCAATCCTAAACAATACTATTTCAATTGGAAAGCTAGAAAAGGTTTGTTGCCAACAGTTGGCGGAATGCGAAAAAAGGGAACATCGGTAATTATCGAAGATGTTGCTGTTCCATTGCCGCAACTTGCCGATGCTTGTCTGGCAATGAAAGTATTATTTAAAAAACACGAATACCACGATGCCGTTTTGTTTGGTCACGCTTTAGAAGGCAATTTGCATTTGGTTTTTTCGCAAGATTTTTCAAACAAAGTCGAAGTTGATCGCTATGAAAGACTAATGGCAGAATTGGTTGAAATTATAGTAGTTCAATTTAATGGTTCATTAAAAGCAGAACACGGAACTGGCAGAAATATGGCGCCTTTTGTAGAAAAAGAGTGGGGAACAGCCGCCTATGAAATAATGAAATGTATTAAAAATATTTTTGATCCTCACAATAAAATCAATCCCGATGTTTTAATCAATCCCGACCCAAAAGCGCATCTCAAGAATTTGAAGCCAATGCCAGAATCTCACGCCATCATTGATAAATGCATTGAGTGTGGCTTTTGTGAACCAAATTGCGTTTCCGAAGGTTTTACATTATCGCCAAGGCAACGAATTGTAATTGCAAGAGAAATCAGCCGACTAGAAGCAACCAAAGAAAATCCAATTCGTTTGGCTGAAATCCGAAGAGATGTTACCTATCAACTAGACGAAACCTGCGCTACTGATGGACTTTGTGCGTTGGCTTGTCCTGTGAATATTGATACGGGCGAATTTGTAAAAACTTGGCGTGCCAATGGTGTGAGTGCGAACAATAAAAAAATAGCCTCATATATAGGTTCTCATTTTGCAGCAATAACTGCTATTTCGAGATTAGGCTTGAAAATGGTTTCCTTTTTACATTCCGTTCTTGGAACTAAAACAATGGTATTTTTATCTAATGGATTGCATTTTATTAGTTTTAAAAAAGTGCCAAAATGGATTCCCGAAATGCCAAAAGGAGCAAAAAAAAATTCAACAAAACCTTTGCCATAAATGAGTACAATCTCCGATTTAAAAGTAGTTTATTTCCCTTCTTGCATCAATCGAAGTATGGGTAAAAATAGTTTTCAAAAAGAAGACGATTTGCAACTGACAGCATTGACTCATCGATTACTAGTTCGTGCTGGTTTTTCAATAATCTATCCTGAAGCATTGGATTCGCTTTGTTGCGGAATGCCTTTTTCAAGCAAAGGTTTTGTAGAAGTCAATCACGATAAATCTGAAGCGTTGGAAAAAGCACTTTTGAAAGCTTCTGAGAACGGAAAATACCCTATTTTGTATGACATGAGTCCGTGTTTTTACCATTCAAAAGCCGGATTGTCCAATGTGTTGAAAATCGTCGATCCGATTGAATTCATGTTGGATTTTGTAATGCCTCTTTTGAAAGTAAAAAACAAAAGAGAATCTGTAACGGTTTTTCCGGTTTGTTCTGTTAAAAAAATTGGAAAAATTGAACAACTTATGGCTTTGTCTCAGCTTTGTGCACATCAAGTAATAATGATTGACAGTAATTGCTGCGGTTTTGCAGGAGACAGAGGCTTCCTGATTCCTGAGCTTAACGAACATGGATTGAGAGATTTAAAAGAACAAATTCCTTCTAGTTGCAAAGTGGGTTATTCCACGAGTAGAACTTGTGAGATTGGATTAGAAAAAATGAGCGGCATCGATTTTAAGTCTATTTTTTATTTGATTGAGGAAGTAACGAGGTAGATTTTTTCAGCGGATTGCTAATTTAGAAATATTTTAATACTCGTAATTTTACAAACAAGTAATTACAAAGCCCTATCCAAATGTGTATAACCGCCATCTACATAAATTATTTGTCCAGTTGTATGGCTCGATTTTTCAGAGAGGAGAAAAACAACCATATTGGCAATTTCTTCAACGGTTGTCATTCGTTTTTCAAATGGGATTTTATCTGTAATTTTTCTTAATTTTTCGGATGGATTGTCAAAAGTCTGAAGCCAGTTATCGTATAATGGAGTGTGACATTCGGCTACTATTAAGGCATTTACGCGAATGGAGTATGGCAATAATTCGACCGCCCATTCGCGGGTTAATGCATTTCGTCCGCCGTTTGCAGCGGCATAAGCTGACGTACCACCTTGTCCTGTATCTGCGGTTTTGGATCCGATATTAATAATACTTCCTTCAGTTTTTTTTAGTTCTGGTAAAGCATGGTGTGCCATTAAATAATAATGAACTAAATTTTTATGTAACGAAGCCATAAAGTCATTGTAATTTCCTGATTCAAGACCAACGCCGTCATTTGCGCCAGCATTATTAACCAATCCATCAATTCGGCCACATTTGGCTATAACTTGTGTTATGGCTTTTTCGCAATCTTCTGGATGGGAAAGTTCAGCTTGAACACTTACAGCAGTATATCCTAAATCTTCGATTTCTTTGATGGCTTTTAAGTTATCGACTTCTTTTCGTCCAATTATAACTGGAATTGCTCCTTCGGCAGCCAACAGTTTGCAAATTCCCAAACCAATACCTTTTGCACCACCAGTTACTATAACTACT
>CAMCTL010000102.1 GCA_945878515.1 Flavobacterium psychrophilum
GGTTAGTATGCACGCATATTAAAAGCAGAAAAACTACAACTTCAGTTTATTAATATCTCCAAAATGCTAATTGCTGCATCGCTAATTTTAGTGCCAGGGCCAAAAACCGCAACTGCTCCAGCATCAAATAAAAACTGGTAATCTTGTACAGGGATTACTCCGCCTACAATGACCATTATATCTTCTCTACCGTGATTTTTAAGTGCAGCAATAACTTGAGGAACTAGTGTTTTGTGCCCCGCCGCTAGAGACGAAACGCCAAGAATATGAACATCATTTTCTACAGCTTGTTTAGCGGCTTCTGCAGGAGTTTGAAACAAAGGTCCAATATCTACATCAAAACCCAAATCGGCATAGCCAGTTGCTACAACTTTGGCACCTCGATCGTGTCCGTCTTGTCCCAATTTGGCAATCATAATTCTTGGTCTACGGCCTTCTTTTAGGGCAAATTTATTAGCTAATTCTTTAGCCTTTTCAAAGCTTTTGTCGTTTTTTATTGCTGCGCTATACACACCACTAAAGGATTTAATTTGTGCTTTGTATCTTCCAAAAACGGTTTCTAGGGCATCGCTAATTTCACCTAATGTGGCTCGGTTTCGCGCTGCTTCAATGGCTATTTCTAGTAGATTGCCTTCGCCAGTTTGAGCACAAAGGGTTAGTTTTTTGAGTGAAAGTTGTACTTTTGTAGCATCACGAGATGCTTTAATTTTTTCTAATTGCTCGATTTGCTGTTTGCGCACCATTTGGTTGTCGACATCGAGAATCTGCAATGGGTCTTCTTTTTCTAGTCGGTATTTGTTGACGCCTACAATAATATCTTGACCACTGTCTATTCTAGCTTGTTTTCTCGCGGCGGCTTCTTCTATTCTAAGTTTTGGTATTCCAGATTCGATGGCTTTGGTCATGCCGCCCAATTCTTCGACTTCTTCAATAAGTTTCCAAGCTTTTTGGACTATTTCATTGGTCAAACTTTCAACGTAAAAACTTCCTGCCCACGGATCAACTGTTTTGGTAATTTTAGTTTCTTCTTGTAGATAAATTTGTGTATTTCGTGCTATTCGTGCTGAAAAATCAGTTGGTAAAGCAAGGGCTTCATCGAGTGCATTAGTATGCAAAGATTGAGTTCCGCCAAAAACTGCTGCTGCTGCTTCGATAGTGGTTCGTGCTACATTGTTGAATGGATCTTGCATGGTCAAACTCCAACCTGATGTTTGACAATGGGTTCTTAATGCTAACGATTTATCATCTTTCGGATTGAATTGTTTGACAAGTTTTGCCCAAATCATTCGTGCAGCCCGCATTTTTGCAATTTCCATAAAATGGTTCATTCCAATGCCCCAAAAAAAAGATAGGCGAGGAGCGAAGTCGTCTATTTTCATGCCAGTTGCTAGTCCAAGTCGAATGTATTCTAAACCATCGGCAAGGGTATAAGCCAACTCAATATCGGCAGTCGCTCCTGCTTCTTGCATGTGGTAACCAGAAATAGAAATAGAGTTGAATTTGGGCATTTTTTTGCTAGTAAATTCAAAGATGTCGGCAATTATTTTCATCGAAGGAGTTGGTGGATATATGTAGGTATTTCGCACCATAAATTCTTTTAGAATGTCGTTTTGAATTGTTCCTGAAAGTTGTTCTGGATGAATACCTTGTTCTTCGGCAGCGACAATGTAGAACGCCATTATTGGCAAAACAGCTCCATTCATAGTCATAGAAACTGACATTTCACCTAATGGAATCTGGTCAAATAGTGCTTTCATATCTTCAACTGAATCGATGGCAACACCTGCTTTGCCAACATCGCCAACTACACGCTCATGGTCGGAATCGTAACCGCGATGCGTGGGTAAATCAAAAGCTATCGAAAGTCCTTTTTGTCCAGCAGCCAAGTTTCTTCGATAAAAAGCATTGCTTTCTTCGGCTGTTGAAAATCCTGCATATTGACGAATCGTCCAAGGACGCCGAACGTACATTGTAGTATATGGTCCACGCAAATTTGGCGCAAAACCAGCTCCAAAATCAAGTTGTTCGAGGTTTTCGATGTCTTTTTCGGAATAGGTTGGTTTTATTGAAACGCCCTCGGCTGTAATAAAACTTGTTTCTTCTAACTTATTACTTCCCGCTTCCGATTTTTCTAATTTTATATGTTGGAGATTTTTTCTCATCGCTCAGTTTCTTGAGATAATCGGTCTTTTTCAATTTTTTCAGACAATCTTTGCTCGATTAAGGGTGAAATTAAAGTCTTTCTCGGTTTTATTTTTACAAAAGGAAACAATTCTAAATTGTCTTTCATTGTGTCTTTTTTGTTGATATGTTGATTTGTACCAACTAGAATTTCTTTATTTGAATTGAATAATTCTTGTTCCTTGTCGGCACTTTCTTGAATTTTCCTTTTAATTATTCCTTCCTTGAGCTGCTTCACGAAACCGCCGTTAGCTTCAATGTCTTTGAATAATATTAAGGCCTTTTCTGACAATTGATTGGTCAGACTTTCTATATAATAGCTTCCATCGGCAGGATTATTGACTTTGTCGAAATGGCTTTCGTGCTTGAGAATAAGCAGCTGATTTCGGGAAATTCTATCGCTAAATTCATTGTCTTTATGATACAAACCATCGTAAGGTAGATTAACAATAGCATCCGCTCCACCAAGAATAGCGCTCATACATTCGGTTGTGGTTCGCAGCATATTTATGTTGTATTCATACAGCGTTTTATTTCGTTTTGTAGGCGAAACTAATAGATGACAATCGAAATTATGGTTGTATTCTTTTGCAATTAGATTAAAAAGAAATCTTAAAGCTCTGAGTTTTGCTATTTCGAAAAAGTAATTTGTTCCCACTGAAACTTCGAAAACTATAGGTTGGCTAATTGTCCTTAAACCATTGAAATATTCGTTGGCATGGGCCAAACTATAGGCAATTTGCTGTACCATGTTTGCACCAGAATTTTGATATAAACTGCTGTTGATACTAATAAGCCCCCTAACCCCCAAAGTGGGAACTTTCAATAACTCGTTTATTGTGTCGAAATTTGTTTTTTCTTTGGTTGCGAACCAATTTCCTTCCTTGGCTAATTGTGCAATAGGGTCAAGGTTGCAGTATATGCTTGCTTTTTTTTCTTTAGCGAAAGTGCCTATTTTTTTTACAAAATCTGTCGAAAGAAAAGAAAGGTTGAAATAGATATTTGTTGAATTTATATCAATACTTTGCAAAAGTTTTGACAAATCTATTTTATCATCTTCTATCGTAAAACGCAGGCTTTCTGCGCCTCTATTAATACTGTCAATGGCTCTTTTATTTGATTTTTCGATGTCACGAACGAAAATGTTTTGGCAAATTCTGAATTGAGTTGCTGTTGTTTTTAAATCAAAACTTGCTACAGATTCGTCTTTATGATAAAATGGTTTCACTTGAATATCTTCGGGTGAATTCCAAATTAGGGTTTTATTATAATCAGCACCATCAAGTTCAAATTGAATTTTTTGTTTCCATTGTTTGGAAGATACAGCAGAGAAATCATCAAACAGATTTTTCATAACTTTCAAAGATTTTTCTTTATTCTATTTGATACGTTTATTTTTTGATGTTTTTCTCGATGGTGTCGCCTTCGAATTCCACTATATAAATATCCTCACTGTCTTTTTTCATAAAATATTTTTCTCGAGCATATTTTTCAGTTTCGTCTGGATTGTTTAATTTTTTAATCTTTTCTTGATCTTTCTTGATTTCTTGCTGATAGTATTCCTTATTATCTTCAAGTTCTTGTATTTGCTTGTCTAAAACGCGATGTCCAAAGTAGGAATAGTTGTCTAAGAATACAATCCAAATCAAAAAAGAAAGCAATATCCAAACGTATTTGTTGCTTAAAAATTGAAACCAAGGTTTATCTTTATATGGGTTTTTCATAACTGATAATTTTGTTTTGGCACCGAAATAACAAAGAAGCTACTGCTCCAATGCTGAATGTAGAAAAAATTACTCCAATTTTTCTAGGTGAGATTTAGACTAGCCGCAAGTAAGACTCCCAAATAATTCATTGAAGTGATTTAAATTTTCGCCAAAATGAAAAAAAATTAAATTACTTCATTGTATAAAATTACAATAAATTTATAATATTCTCTGATTTATTACAGCACGAACCACATCGATGGCGACAGTGTTGTACTTGTCGTTAGGAATGATAATATCGGCAAATGCTTTTGTTGATTCTATGAATTGCTGATGCATTGGTTTTAACGTGTTTTGGTATCGGTTTAAAACTTCTTCCATATCCCGACCTCTTTCTGCAATGTCTCTTTTTAAGCGTCGAATTAGTCGTTCGTCAGAATCTGCGTGAACAAATATTTTAATATCGAACAACTCGCGAAGTTCAGTATTAGACAGGATTAATATTCCCTCGACAATTATCACTTTTCTGGGATGCGTCACGATGGTATCTCCGGTCCTATTATGTTTGGCAAAAGAATAAACAGGCTGATGAATGGTGTTTCCGGCTTTGAGTTCCTTGAGATGTGCTACCAATAAATCAAAATCTATAGCTCGAGGATGATCAAAGTTAATTTTAGAACGTTCTTCATAGCTCTCCAGTGTTGACTCTTTATAATAGGAGTCCTGAGAAATTATTCCTACTTCAGTATTGGGTAATTCATTCATTATTTGATGAACTACGGTTGTTTTTCCAGAGCCTGTTCCGCCTGCAATTCCTATAATCAGCATAATATAATCGTGTTATGGTTTTTTTTGGAACAAAAATAGGGATTTATTGATTTAGATTGAGGAATTATTCTTCATATCCTTTACTAAATTGATTGTAAAAAAAGCAATGACTAAACCGCCCAAGCCGATGCAAAGCCACATAAACCAAGATTGTTGCCATAATGAGGTGTCTTTGGGTAATTTTTCTTTTTCAGCAATGTGTTTTATGTCGTAAATTTTTGCTTCGGGCAGGTTGCTATTGATGTGGTCTTTAAAATTCACCAAATCATAGTCGGGTTGCTGTATTTTTGGATTGCCTGTTTTTATGGTATATTTTTCATTGGTTTTCAAATCGGCGATGACTGTAATCTGATTTTGGAAAAATTGCATTTTCGCAATGTCTAATGGTTGATTATCTCGATTGTCTATTTCTATAAAAAAATCTTTTTCAAAAAGTTGCGGAATCAAAAACCTATTGTTGGTTTTAGAATTGAATTCAAAATTTGAAAATGTTTCTGGGAAAATTGCGCCTTTTTGATTTGATGTTTTTTTCTTGTTTACAAAAATTATTGCATTACGTCGATACAAATTGGGACTTGTTACCGTAAAATTAATTTGGTTTATGATTTGTACACGATTGAAATTGATATAAATTCGGGTTTTCTTCTGGTCGGGAATTTGAAGAATTTTGGTATTTCTTGCAAAAACTTCTTCAAGGTTCTGACTGCTATTTTTGTGGGTAAATAAACCAATTTTCAAAATATTTATTGGTAGTGTTTTTTTATCATCAAATTCGATTTTTAGATACCGATAGGAACTCAGCGGCAAAGATATTGTTTTGAAAACACTGTTGGTCTCTGTGTTTTCGAGTCCGTATAATTGCGAATTGTTAATCAATCCAAACCATTCTTCTTGGTTGTCACTGCCACTAATGCTATAGGATTTCGTTACAGCCGAATTGGCTATAGACAGTATGATTTCTTCAATGGAATCTTTCGGATTTTCAAAAACGATAGTTGTTTTACTTTTTGGAATTTTAGTTTTCGAAAGTATTTGAAATTCAGAAAAGCTACTCGAAGTTGCTTCGTTATTTTCCTGAAGAATAAAATATGGAATTTCAAATCCTTTGGAATCTACTATCCTAAAATCGTCTAATTCTTCTTTAGAGGACGAGCGAATTTCTGCAGGCAAAATAATTTTGTGCAAACCACTTTTCTTAACGATTTCGATTTTTGCCGACGTTTTGTGTTGTGCTAAAATGCTATTTGCGACAAATAGTATAAGTAAAAAATTATTCAGTTTCATGGGTTTCCTGCGGTTTGTTGTCGTCTTGTACTAAAACTTTGAGTTTCTGGTACACAAATGAAATAATGAGGATTAGAATTCCCAACAAGATGAAAGCAATAATTTTTCCTGTTTCGGAAGCATTGCTAATGTCGAACAAAAATAACTTAAGAATTGTAATTCCCAATAAAGATAGGGCTATTATCCGCAGGTTTTTGATGCGTTTTCGGATTCCGACAATCAAGAACACAAATGCGAAAATCCCCCAAAGAATTGGATAGGCTGTTTTTATCAGTTGGTTTTTGATTGTTTGAATTGATTCGTAAGCAATTTGCTGCTTTAGAAAGGGTAATTCACTGGATTGGTAATTTTTATAGAATTCGCTAGACTGGATCTCTTGAGTAGTAACAGGTTGATTTGAAAGAATTAATCCGTGAAGCATCAATTCAGTGCTCGCAATATATATGATAAAAAAGGCTGCGAGCCAAATTGCAATTTTCTTTTTGAACAATTCTAAAACTGGGTTTTCCTTATTTATTAGGTATAGTTTATAACCAAAGTATAGTACTATAAGTAGCGAAACATAATGCAAATAGAATCCAATTCTTTGATGAAACCCAGTTGAAATGTATTGCTCGTGCTCATAAAACGGATAATTTGAAAACCAAAACGCAAAGAGGACAATATTGATAGCGGCAATTATCGAAGCCAATTGCAGACGAACTTTGTTTGTTCCTTTGCACAATCCACGAAAAAGTGCTGCACTAAACAGTAAATGGTACAAAATAGGAAGTGTAATCGCAGAATTAACTCCAATAATTCGAGAATTCGCTTGCAAACTTACTTCCAAAATGCCCACAAAATAACCAAGAATTATTCCAATAACACCGATTAAATTTCTATATTTTTTTGGATTAAAAATGAATCCAAATTGCTCGAGTACTTCCTGTTCATTTTTCAATAAATAGTAAACTGAAATTAAAGAAGCTACAGCCAAAGTTCCAGTCAAACAGATATTATTGAACACTATATTTAAATTAATTGCCAATGAATAGATTTGATTCCAATCCATCAGCAAACTTCCAATCATCAAAAAGTGGACAATAATCGAGGCAAATCGGTAGTATTTTATTTTTGATTTTTGGGCTAACCACATTAATGTGGGCGCTTCTGCAGCCCAAAATAGGGTAATGAAATTCCCTTCAAATTGTATCGGAACAGCCAACGTTATAAAAGTTAGTGTTAAGCCAATCAAAAGGTAAACTGCAGTTTTGTCAAGACCAAATTTTTTATACAAAAACCAAGCATAAGTGAGGTTCAACAATCCTAAGCTAGCAGTAAATAATCCTTTGATTTCTGGATGGTAAGATTCTAAGATCATCATTCCAGCACCATAAAAAAGGAAGGTATTGCTTGCGAGAATGCCTAATTCTATCGGAGAAAAAAGGCCTTTGGTTCTTACATTATTGATAATATTTATTCCAATGAATACTAAGTAAAAAACAAATCCGAAGACCAATGCGCCCAAGTAATGTGGCGCTTTTTCTTGAATGTCTTGGAACAACCAACCGCCATATAGAATTACAGTAAAAACATAAGACAATATATTGATGATACCCCATTTTTTATAATAGGCCAATGCCAGTATTCCGATGTTTAAAATGAGGATATATGTAAATAATACCACGTAATTTCCTTGTCCAGTGCTAATCATAAAAGGAACTGCAAAACCGCCAATTAGCGACAAAACTGCTAATTCTTTTCGGTTATAAGAAAGCGAAATCAGTGCACTAAAGGCAGTAATAAGTACCATAATTATAAACGCAATCGTCTGTCCAAATAGGTGGTAAGTATGGAAAGCAATCCCAATCGTAAAATAGAAAACCGCAATGGCACCTGCCACAAAAACGGAACTGAATGCTGCATATTTCTTTCGTAATTTATGGGCAATTCCCATTATCAATGTGCCAGAAAGCATGCCAATTCCTGCACGAGCGGGTTCGTTAATCCAATCTTTATCTATGGCATATTTTACAAAATAGCTGATTCCCAAAACAAGAATTAAAATTCCAATTTTGTTGATAAGGTTCTCACCAATAAATTTTTCTAAGTCGGGATTATTTTCCCTGAAATTCTCCCAAAAAGTTTTGCTTGGTGCTTCACGAACATATACTTTGGGTCGGGCTGTTGGTTGCAGTGATTGCTTAGCCGAAGTATTTTCCATCGAAAAGATAATTTTTTCGGTTTTTTCTTCTGTTATTTTTTCTTCGATAGGAATGACTGACAAATGCTCCTTCTTTTCAATGACTACCGATGGTGGGAATTCTTGATTAGGGACTTTTGGTTTTACAACTTCTGATGCAACTATTGGTCTTTCTGAAAATTTTTCAAAACCTTGTAAATCAGCTATTTTTTTATACAGTTCTTTAAATTTCTTGTCTAAGTTTTCGTCTATTCTGTCTTCAAGCCTTTCGAATTTTGCGTTTATCGCACTTTTGATATAGATCAAAAAAGCAACAAATAGTATCATTAAGAAAACTTCCATAATAAAAGCGATTTTAATTTTTTTGTATCGTAAATATAGCATTATTTGGAAACTAATTTAGCATTGGTTTTCTCTCGACAATTTATGTAATAAAAATAAATTATTTCATATTTTAATAATGTTTGCGTACGTGAAAAATAGTTGTACATTTGCACTCGCTTTCGGGGTGTAGCGTAGCTCGGTTATCGCGCCTGCTTTGGGAGCAGGAGGCCGCAGGTTCGAATCCTGCCACCCCGACAAAACTGAATAGAGATATTCAGTTTTTTTTTGATTTTTTCCAAAAATTTAATGCATCTGCAAAAATTTCAAAAGAGAAATAAACCTAAGTTTATTACACCAAACGCAGATTATAATACTTTATGAAAATCAAGCGTTTAAATCATAATGTTCTAAAGACCTAAAAAGTTTTAAAAACCTGTTACGCCTCATTCTATAAAATTTAAACATGCTTCGAATTCTAATGCTAATACTGTAATTGTTTTATAAAAGTAATGCCAACCCTAAAATCAGGATTGGCATTTTATTTTTATAGAATTCAAAACCGCGCAACTTAAATTACCTTAATTGTCTTATATGGTTCCAAAATTACCTCAAACTAGCACCCAATTCTGTTTCCAGATTCTTTTGCAATTTGAATATCGATCCGAGATTGGTATAATGATAAATCGTGCAACTTACTGATTAAGGAAACTACTTTACAGCTAGTAATCTTGATTCTTCAGGAGTATAATCATTTATAATTACATAAGTTTGTATTCCTACGATTGCCATCTCATCAAGAATATCAACCAAGTTTTTATAATTGCTTTTTTTGCTTGGTTTGATAATTACAATTGCTCCTCTATTAGGTCTTCCATATTTCGATGAGTATTCCAGAACAGCTTTGTTTTTGTTAAGTAATTCTTTTCGGATTCCATCTGTACCATATTTTACTTGTTTAGGACTTTCCAATGGATATCCTAAAAGTCCACTGTAAACAATCATTTTATCGTTATCACCAAGTAATATCGTCAGAGTTCGATTCTCAGTTCCAGCACCGCAATGAATCACGCCATCCCAAATAGGATTTTTTTCAGGCAATCCCAAGCACATTGCATTGGGTTTAGATAGTTCCTTTGTTACCATAAAAAAAATAATCAACAAAAATGATACACTAACCATTGCGGTTAAATCTACTCTTGCATTTAATTTTTTACTCCTTACTTTATTTTTAATTTCCATAATTTTAACTTTAAATGATGAAATAGCAAAATACTTTTTATAGTAGTAAATGTAGCAAATTTTCTATTGTGAGCTATCTTATAAAAAAAGAAAAAAATTTTATATTTAATTTCCCGCTAACTAGGAATTGCATTCCCAATTAGTTTGAAAAAATTAGAATTATTGCATGTGAAATAAAAATGCCAACCCTAAAATCAGGATTGGCATTTTTATTTGTAGACAATTTAAAACCGCGCAATTTATTTAATCTTACTTGCATTATGTGGTAATAAAATTACCTCAAACTAGCGCCCAATTCCGTTTCCAAATTCTTTTGCAATTTGCTCATAATTTTGTCAATTTGAACGTCGTTCAAGGTTTTAGTATTATCTTGAATTGTGAAGCTAACCGTGTACGATTTCTTTCCTTCTGGAAGATTTTTTCCTTGGTACACATCAAATAAATTAATGTCTTTTAAGAGCGTTTTCTCAGTTTGTCGTGCAATGGAATAAACAGCGTCAAAAGATACATTTTCATCAAGCAATAGCGATAAATCTCGTCGTACTTCGGGATATTTAGGAATTTCGGTGAATTTTATTTTATTGGAAAGTAATTTTAAAATCAAAGTCCAATTAAAATCGGCAAACAAAACTTCTTGTTTGATATCGAAATGTTTCAAAATAGATTTTTTTACAACTCCATATTCTACAATCGTATCATTGCCTAAACCTATAACAATTCCTTCTGAAAAAACATCTGAAGTCATTGGTAGATTTTGTGTTTTTTTAATTCCTAGTCTATCTAAAACAGCATTAACATATCCTTTTAACAAGAAGAAATCGGTTGGTTTTTGTGTATATGCCCAATTTTCTTGATTTCGGTTTCCAGTAATGAACATCGTTAAATGTTTTCGTTCTTCGTAGCCTGATTCAAATTTATGGTAGGTTTTCCCAAACTCAAAAAATTTCAAATCTGAATTTCGACGGTTGATATTGTATGATAAAGCTTCCAATCCAGAGAACAATAACGATTGGCGCATTACAGCTAAATCATTACTTAATGGATTCAAAATGATTACATTGTGTTCCTCTTTCAACATTTCCGACAATTGAATGTAGGAAGAAGTAGTCAACGAATTGGCCATCATTTCATTAAATCCTTGAGAGTTCAATTGAGAGCCAATAACATTTTGAACTTTATAATCTTCAGTTCTAGGCGAATTAGAAACCGTCGCATTGAGTTTATCCGAGAATTTGATATTGTTGTATCCATATACTCTTAGAATCTCCTCAATAACGTCAATTTCTCTTTGAACGTCAACGCGATAGGACGGAATAACCAATCCTAATCCAGTTTCAGAGACGCTATTTACTTTGATTTCTAATGACGCCAAAATGTTTTTTATAATTTCCTTGGATAATTCTTGACCAATAATTTTCTTCACATTATCGAAATTCAACACCACTGGAAAGTCCTCGATTTTTTTAGGATAAATATCCACAATATCCATTGTAACTTCGCCACCAGCTACTTCCTGAATTAGTAAAGCAGCACGTTTCAAAGCATATTTTGTTATGTTAGGATCAATTCCTCTTTCAAAACGAAATGAAGCATCGGTGTTTAATTGATGCCTTTTGGCACTTTTTCGAATGCTAACTGGATTGAAATAAGCACTTTCTAAAAAAATAGTTGTTGTATCTTCAGAAATCCCTGAATTTTTTCCTCCAAAAACGCCTGCAATACATAAAGGTTTATGATCGTCACAAATCATTAAATCTTCCTCGTGTAAATTTCTTTCTACATCATCAAGAGTGGTAAATTTAGTTCCAGCAGGAAGCGTTTTTACAATGATTTTTCCTTGAATTTTTGAAGCATCAAAAGCATGAAGCGGTTGTCCTAATTCATGCAGCACATAATTGGTAACATCGACAATGTTATTTTTTGGATTTAGTCCAATGGATTTTAATCGGTTTTGCAACCAAGCTGGCGAAGGTTTTATGGTTATTCCAGAAATGGTAACACCGCAATATCTCGGAGCTAGAATTGGTTCTTCTACACTAACGTCAATTTTTAATATTCTTTTTTCAACTCTAAAATTGCTCACTGACGGCGAAATCAATTCCACTTTAACACCACTTTGCAATAAACCGGCTTTTAAATCCCGAGCTGTTCCTAAATGGCTCATTGCATCAGCGCGATTTGGGGTTAAACCAATTTCGAAAACTTCGTCTTTTTCTACTTTAAAAACGCTGGCTGCAGAAGTTCCAGCAACGACTGCGTTATCCAAAATCATTATTCCGTCATGGCTATCACCAAGACCCAATTCGTCTTCGGCACAAATCATTCCGTTGCTTTCTTGGCCTCGAATTTTTCCTTTTTTTATCTGAAATGCCAGTCCGTCTTTGTCATATAATGTGCAACCAATAGTAGCAACAGGTACTTTTTGACCAACTGCAACATTTGGTGCACCACAAACAATCTGAACAGGAACACCATCTCCCAAATCAACTGTAGTTACTTTCAATCTGTCGGCATCTGGATGTTGAATACAAGTCATAACTTGACCAACAACAATGCCTTCTAAACCGCCTTTCACTGATTCGAATCTATCAACCATTTCAACCTCAAGTCCCAAATCTGTCAATAATGCTGCAATTTCATCGGATTTCCAATCTATTTTGATGAATTGTTTTAACCAATTGTACGATATTTTCATCTGT
>CAMCTL010000103.1 GCA_945878515.1 Flavobacterium psychrophilum
ACCTTTAAAAATCAATAAATATCTACTTATGAAATTAGATTTATTAAATAATCAATGGCTTGAAATAGTCTTCGAAGGGCGTAATAAAAGTTATGGTGCTTATGATTTGAGAAAATCAATAACCAATAATACTGCAAAGGCTTTTGTTATTGGGACTGTTGTTTTTGCAGTTTTGGTAAGCATACCAACAATCATGCGGATGATTCCTGATGCACAAGAAGACACTACTTTAGACCAAAAAATAATAACCGCAAAGATGCCTCCAAAAAAGGAGAAACCAAAAGAAAATCTTCCGCCACCGCCACCGCCACCACCAAAAGTGGATCAAGTGAAATTTGTGAAGCCAGTGGTTGCAAAAGCAGATGAAGTTGTTGAAGAGATTGCTGTAGTAAAAGACCTTGTTGATAAAAACATTGGTAAAGAAACTATAAAAGGTGACCCAGATGCTGAGTTAACTGTTGAGCCTGTAGGTAATGGTCCTGCTGCTGTAATAGAAGAGGATAACAGCATTTATAATACAGCGGGAATCGAGGTTAAACCTGATTTTCCTGGCGGTATGGAAAAGTTTTATAGTTTTATCGGTAAAAATTACCAAACTCCTGATGAAGAAGGTCTTAAGGGGAAAGTGTATGTTTCGTTTGTTGTAGAAAAAGACGGATCGTTAACAGACATTAAAGTATTAAGAGATATTGGTTATGGTACTGGTAAAGAGGCGATTCGTGTATTGAAGAGTTGTCCAAGATGGTCTCCAGGTGAACAGAATGGAAAAAAGGTAAGATGTACCTATAGTTTGCCAATTAGTATTCAATCCGAAGAATAATGTTAGATAGTTTCATCAAAAACTTCAAAAAGAAATCGCTTAAAGAGCGGTTTCTTTTTGTTATGGGGATGTCTATATTTGTGGCGTATTTTATTTTAGGTTTAATTTTTATTTTTTGGAATTATTTTTCAATGTCCAAAGTCCTGCCTATTTTGATGGAACCCATTTACAGAATTTCTTTTGGCGTTTTGTTAATTGTATATGCGTTTATTAGATTTTTCAGAATTTTTAACTCAAATAATGAGCAATATGATTAAAGTACAAAGGATATTGTTGTTAGCAATTCTTGGTTTTTGCTTTGTTATGTGTAATAAATCAAATCAATCAAAAAACAGTGAAGAATCTATTTTGAAAGGTTCAGCAACTGTTTTAGTTGACGAAACTTTAACACCAATAATGGATGATCAAGTTGCTGTTTTTGAAAGTAAATACGATGCTAAAATAAATTTAGTTTCCAAATCGGAGGCTGAATTGATCTTATTATTGTTCAAAGAGAAAGCTGGAATTGCAATTTTGACTAGAAATTTAACAGTCAACGAAAATAAAATCTTTAAGCAAAAAAAAATCACGCCAAAAATAACTAAATTTGCAACCGATGCAATTGCTCTTATTTCAAACAAAGTTAATAAAGATACTTTAATTGAGTTAAAGAGTGTAATAGATTACTTGCGGGGAGAACGAACTTCGAATATTAAGGGTTTGGTTTTTGACAATCCCAATTCAAGTACGTTTCGTTACTTAAATCAGCTTGCGGGTATTAGTACATTTCCCAAAGAGGGTATTTACTCTTTCAAAACGAACGAAGATGTTATTAAGTTTGTTGCTGAGAATGAAGGAATGATTGGAGTGGTAGGATTAAATTGGTTAACTCAGCCTATGCCGATTATGGAAAAATTTGTTGACAATATCAACGTATTAAGCATTAAAAGCCAAACTGACAATAAGTTTTATACGCCCAGTCAAAATAACATTGCAGAAGGCAAATATCCTTTGGCACGCGATTTGTATATCATAAATGCACAAGGATACTCAGGATTGGGAATGGGTTTTGGCTCTTTTGTGGCAGGAGATATTGGACAAAGAATAATTTTGAAGTCAGGATTATTACCAGTGAGAGTGCCAGGGAGAAAAATCTACATTAGGAATGAAGTAATTAATGAGAAGAATTAAATAAATACAACACGAGATGAACACACTTAAAAATTTTAGTATAGCTTTTTTATCATCAATTACTCTTGGTTTTGCCCAAGATATTAATCAAGCAAAGAAAGCAGTTGACGCTGAACAATATGAAAAAGCAAAATCGATTTTGAAGTTATTAATTAAAGTCAATCCATCCGATGGAAAAGCCAATTTTATACTTGGAAATCTGTACTTGATTCAGACTGTAAATGATTCTGCTAAAATTTCTTTTCAAAGGGGATTAGCAGTTTCCGAAGGTGGAAGGCTGAATTATATTGGTTTAGGAGCATTAGATTTGGAAGCTGGAAATACGGCCGCCGCCGAAGCAAATTTTACTCTAGCTTTGAAAGATACTAGGAAGAAAGATATTGAGGAATTGGTTGCGATCGGAAGGGCTTATACCAATTCAAGTAAATCCAATTATAAAAAAGCAATTGAGTATTTGAATAGAGCTAAAGTTATTAATCCAAACGACGCATTGGTTCAGTTGGCACTTGGGGATGCTTTTTATGGAGATAAAAGCCAAAACGAAGCTTATGCAGCTTATAGAAATGCGTTTCAATTTGACCCAACTTTGTTAAGAGCAAAAATGCAGTTGGGGGTTTTATTGAAAGGTGCAAAATCTTATGATGAAGCCATTAAATCTTTTAATGAAGTTATTGCTTTAAATGCAGACTACGGACCAGTGTACCGAGAATTAGCTGAAACGTATTACAAATGGGGAAGAAATAAACCTTCAAAATCACCAGAATATATGCAAGCAGCAATTGGACATTATGAAAAATATATGAGTCTTACTGATTATTCTTTAAATTCTAGAATGCGTCATGCTGATTTCTTGGTTCTTGTAAAAGATTACAAAGCATTAGAAGTGGAAGCCAATAAAATGGTTGAAATGGATAACGTAAATCCTAGAATTTTTCGATATTTAGGATATTCGGCTTTTGAAAATGGGAATTTTGATGTTGCTATTAAATCGTTAGAAAATTTCATCTCAAATCCTGTGAATAAAGTGATTGCACTAGATTATTTGTATTTGGCAAAAGCAAAATTTAAAAAGGGAATGGGTGCAGATGGATTGTCTATAGACTCAACTCTTTTTGATTCTGGTGTGGCAGATATTAGAAAATCAATAGAAGTTGACTCTTTAATTATTGAAGATTTGAATGAAATTGGTAAAAAGTTTTATGTTTCCAAATTGTATAAAGAAGCTGCCACTATTTTTGAATTTGGAACATCAAGTACTGACAATAAAAATTATGCAGATGACAATCTTTCTTACGGGTTATCTTTGTATAACGTCAACAATAAGAGAGGAGTAACTCCAGATGTAACATCTTTGCAAAAAGCTGACCTTGCCTTCGAAAAAGTTAATATAGCCTCTCCAACTTATTTGGACGCCTACTTTTATAGAGGAAGAGCAAATAGTTTAATGGACAATGATCCAATGACTATAAAATATTTTGATGAGTATGTTACTAAAGTTATTGAAAAAGGTGCCGAAGAATTGGCAAAGCCTGCTGTTGCTAAAAAAGTTATAGAGTCCTATAATAATATTGCTGCAAGTTATGCTAATACGGATAAAGTAAAAGCAATCGAATATTTTAATAAAACTCTTGCTACTGATCCAACTAATGCTTATGCCACAGAGTCATTAGCGAAATTGAAATAGAAATCTTTTCAAGATTTGTCTAAAACCAATAGCATTTATAAAGCTATTGGTTTTTTTTTTGGACTTATGTCAATGCTAGTTACCCTGGCTCTTGAAAATAAGTAATCCTTTTTATAACACATTCCGTTTCCTTTTTATTTTTTCTTTGCTTATCGTTTATCGCACTTGCCAATTCATAAATTCCAAAATCACTATCTTTGCCCTTTAAATCTAAATAATGCTATCAAAAGAAATACAATTACAAGTAAACAAAGGAACCATGCTTCCCTTGATGGAAGAATTTTATACTATTCAAGGAGAAGGATTTCACACCGGAACTGCTGCATATTTTATTAGAATTGGAGGATGTGATGTGGGTTGTCATTGGTGTGATGTGAAGGAAAGTTGGAATGCCGAATTGCATCCACCCACAAGTATTGATTTGATTGTTGCTAATGCAAAAAAATACGCAGATACTGTTGTTGTAACTGGTGGTGAGCCACTCACTTGGGATATGACTTTACTAACGCAGAAGTTAAAAGACCAAAACCTCAAAGTCCATATAGAAACTTCTGGTGCTTATGAGCTTACAGGAAGCTGGGATTGGATTTGTCTTTCGCCAAAGAAGAACAAACTGCCAATGCAAACAGTTTATGACCAAGCTCATGAACTAAAAGTCATTATTTTCAATAAACACGATTTCATTTTTGCAGAGGAACAAGCTGCATTGGTTAATAGCAACGCTATTTTGTTTTTGCAACCTGAATGGAGTAAAAAAGAAGAAATGACACCGCTGATTGTTGATTATGTAATGAACAATCCGAAATGGCGCGTGTCATTGCAAACACATAAATACTTGAATATTCCGTAAATATGAAAAAAAGCCTACTTGCAGCAATCGCTTTTTTTGTAATTAATTTAGTTTCAGCACAGGAGGGAGAACTGTTAATGGAAACGGAACTTGTTTCAAGTCCAGATGTTTCTAATCCTAAATTTAATGGTGGGGATTTAAATAAATTTTATGATTTTATACATCAAGAATTTAATTATTCTACTGTAACTAAAGCGGGGAAAATTGTAGTTTCATTTACGGTTACTGAATTTGGAGATGTCAAAAAAATAAAAGTTTTAGAATTTCCAAACATTGAAGCGGCGTCAGAAATTATAAGAGTTTTGAATAAATCTCCGAAATGGGAACCCGCAAAGCGTGCTGGTAATCCATTTAGCATAATAATAAAAATGCCGTTGTTGTTTAAGCAAAAAATAATTCTTAAGTAAATAAATGTCAAACTATATCATCATTATGAAAAAAATTCTAATTATTGCAATCATTATTTTCTCCTTCCAAATTGGTTTTGCACAAGAATCTGCAAATTTTTCTGATAATTATGTATATAGTACCGCTGGAATTGATGTCAAACCAGAGTTTCCCGGAGGGTATGAGGAGTTTTATAAATTTATTGGGAAAAATTACAAAACGCCAAATGTAGGTGGATTAAACGGAAAAGTTTATGTGAGTTTTGTTATCGAAAAAGACGGAAGTATTAATGAGATAAAAGTCCTAAGAGATATTGGACATGGCACTGGAAAAGAAGCAATCCGAGTGTTAGAACTTTCACCAAAGTGGATTCCAGCTGAACAAAATGGAAAAAAAGTCAGAGTTTCTTTTAGTTTGCCAATTTCGATATCGTCTAGTCGATAATTTTCCAAATATTGTTTGGGAATTTTTATATTTACAAAAAATCAACAAATGAAATCTCAATTCCTTTTAGATATCAATATTACCTTCCTAAATCACGGTTCGTTTGGTGCTTGCCCGAAACCCATTTTCGAGGAATACCAACGTTTTCAACTAGAATTAGAAAATGAACCGGTTTATTTTATTCAAAAGAAAATGTCTGGCTATTTGAAAACGGCTAAAGATGCCTTGGCAAAATATATCGGTTGTGGTGCCGATGATTTCTTTTTTACACCCAATCCAACTTTTGCTGTAAATACTATAATGAGAAGTTTGCATCTGGCAGCAGGCGATGAAATACTCACCACAAACCATGAATATGGCGCGATGGACAGAGTTTGGAATTTCTATTGCAAAAAATCGGGAGCCAAATACATTCGGCAAAACATAACGCTTCCAGTGGTTTCTAAGGAACAAATTCTCGAAGAATTTTGGAGTGGATACACTTCAAATACCAAAATTATTTTTCTAAACCAAATTTCAAGCTGCACTGCTTTGATTTTTCCAGTTAAAGAAATTTGCGATAAAGCACGGGAATTGGGATTGATTACCATCATTGACGGTGCTCACGTTCCTGGACAAATGGATTTGGATCTTGCAGCATTAAATCCCGATTTTTATACAGGAACCTTGCACAAATGGATGTTGGCGCCCAAAGGAAGTTCTTTCTTGTATGTAAAAAAAAGTTTTCAGGAAATGCTTGATCCACTAATCGTAGGTTGGGGCTATGAAAGTGTTGTTCCAGGCGAAAGTCAATTTTTAGATTATCAGGAATATCAAGGAACGAGAGAGATTTCGGCTTTTTTATGTACACCAAGAGTAATTGAGTTTCTAGAAGAAAACGACTGGAAAACTAAAGCAAAAGAATGCAGAAAACTAGTTTTGGCTAATTATCAACGGTTTTGCGATTTGCTTAAGACACCGCCCATTTGCCCAATTTCAGATGAATTTTTAGGTCAAATGGCAAGTATTCCCATCAACACTTCAAACCCCGTTGGGTTAAAGGACTTGCTTTTTAACAAGTATAAAATAGAAATTCCTATAATGACTTTAAACGGAAATTATTTTTTGAGATATTCTATAAACGGCTACAATTCTCAGGAAGATTTAGATATTTTATACATAGCGATACAAGATATAATTGCAACTACAGATTTGATTTCGTAGTTCTATTAGGGGGTTGTTAGCATTCACTAGGTTATTTAGGGTTTAAAGTGGAAGGGTATTTAGTGCAGCATCGTTTTAATATTCAAAACGTTTTTTAGTATTGGCTTTGAGCGTATTTTTTTCTGAAACTTCGACCAATTTTCTGAAAGGGCAACTTTTTTTCTGAAAGGGCAGATGTTTTATATAAAGGGCAATCGTTTTATTCAAAGGGCAACTATTGTATTAAAAGGGCAAACATAATATGTAAATGCACCATACTTTTTTAGAAATGGACTATGAAAAAAGCCAAATGCACTTTGAAAAACTGATTTACATCTTGCTTTTTTTGAAATGCACTTTGTGAGTGCGCCATTGCACGAAGTAAGTGAAGACTTGCACGATGTTAATACCCATTAGCACTGGTTTGGTTTTGGGTTGCACAGCTGGTCTTCTTTTTTGATGGATATTGGTTGGGAAAATGACTTTGTTTTTGGATGATTATTCTGTTTAATTAGCCATGAAAACGTGTTAAGAAAAATTAATTTCATTGTTATTTTTGAAAAAATCTAGTTAAAAATAGTAAGAAATTTTTTGGTGGGAAATTAATTGTTTGCTACATTTAGACCGATTAATCTATATATTAAAAGGTTATGAATACAATATTTTTAAATTTAATTTGTAATAAATTATGAGTAGTGCAAAACATTTTTTGAAAGAAGAGTATGTTCCGGGTGCTTTGTTTATTAAAACGAGTTTTATAAGAGACCGGGAAGAGTTGGTTACTAGATTTGCGGAGTACACTCCTGAATATTTAGTGGGGTTTGAAGAGCAAATTACTACAGTGAAGCAGATTCAGCGTACTATGGTGCTTACGGATGAGCAGAAGCAGGCTACGGTTAATTTGTATTTGAAGGCTGATAGTTTGAATGTTGAGTTTAATTTTGTGACTAGTTATTTTAAGAAATGTAAGCTTGATACTAAAATTTTGAGTGCGTTGAAGAAGGATTTGACTAGTCGTAATATTGAGGGTGCGACCGATAAAATTGCTAGTATTATTCAGTTGATTGGAGTTAACAAAGCTGCTTTGGTCAGCAAGGGTATGGCTGCGAATTTTGTGGAGACATTGGCTGCTGATATGGATTATTTGGAGCAACAGAATGTGTTGCAGAATGAGGTTGAAAATAAGGTTTCGGATTTGTATGCTGTGAACAAGGCGGAGTATGATGCTTTGTATGCTTATATTGCTGAGATTGCGGCTGATGGGAAAATTATGTATAAGGGAACGCCTAAAGCGAAGGAATATACAATTGGTAAAATTATCGAGCGGTTGCGCTCGGGGAATAGTGGCGGTGCGCCTGATGCTAATGCTTAGGATTATGACCGCCTCATGGCGGTTTTTTATGGCTATTTTTGGTTGCACAAAGAGGCACGATGTTGGGCAGGGAGGTATAGGGAGTTTTGTTTTGTTCGTCCATCTTTATGGGCATGAGCCAGAGGTATTACGCTAGCGGTTAAACAAGATATAATCACAACTACAGATTTGATCTCTTAGTGCAATAATCCTTTTTGTCGAAGTTACTAAATTAGGTAACACATTTTTGATTTACTTGAAAATTGTAAAATTGATATAGAAGAGCTTCATTTTGTAGTGACTCGAATTGTTTATCGTAATAAAATAATTTGATTTTTTTTCAATTTTCTTTCAAGATTTATGTATTCCTAAAAAAAGTATATCTTTAGCCAACCAAAAAAACCAAATCAAGATGCAAGACACCAACGAAGAACATTTTAAAAGAGAACTCGGATTATTAGACGGAACAATGCTCGTTGTGGGCTCGATGATTGGTTCGGGAATATTTATTGTAAGTTCGGATATGGTGCGCCAATTGGGTTCTGCGGGCTGGCTCATTGCGATGTGGGTGCTCACAGGATTTATTACCGTGATTGCTGCCGTGAGTTATGGCGAGTTGAGTTCTATGTTTCCAAAAGCGGGCGGACAATACGTTTACATTAAGGAAGCTTACGGAAAACTGATTGGGTTTTTGTACGGTTGGAGCTTTTTTGCCGTGATACAGACCGGAACCATTGCCGCAGTGGGCGTGGCTTTTTCTAAATTTGCCGCATATATTTATCCGCCGGTGAGTGAAAAAAATATAATTTTTGAGTTGGGCGATTTCCAATTGCACGCGGCTCAAATAGTTTCGATAATCACCATTATTTTGTTGAGTTACATCAATAGTCGTGGCGTGAAAAACAGCAAGATTTTGCAAACGGTCTTGACGGTTATTAAAGTAGCCTCGATTTTTGGTTTGATTATTTTCGGATTTGTTTCTGCCAAAGCCGAAGTTTGGGATGCCAATTGGGCAAATGCTTGGACTTCACAAAAAATGAATGTCGATACAGGTTCTTGGCTTCCGATTAGTGGCGTGGCTTTGATTTCGGCCATGTCGGCGGCATTGGTGGGTTCGTTGTTTTCGAGCGTGGCTTGGGAAGGCGTGACTTTTATTGCTGGGGAAATCAAAAATCCAAAACGAAATGTAGGATTGAGTTTGTTTCTTGGCACTTTGATTGTGAGTTGTATTTATATTTTGGCCAATGTGATGTATTTGGCGGTGGTACCTTTACAAGACATCGCAACTGCCGAATCGGATAGAGTAGCGGTTGTGGCTTCGCAAAATATTTTTGGAAATATTGGAACTTTAATTATCGCCTTGATGATTATGATTTCGACTTTTGCTTGTAATAATGGTTTGATTATGGCGGGTGCAAGAGTCTATTATACGATGGCGCAAGATGGTTTGTTTTTCAAAAAAGCGTCTCATTTGAACAAAGCGAGTGTTCCGGCTTGGGCATTGTGGGCACAATGTTTTTGGGCTTCGGCTTTGTGTTTGACTGGAAAGTATGGCGATTTGTTGGACTTTGTTGTAATTATCGTTTTGGTATTTTATATCTTGACTATTTACGGAATTTTCATTCTTCGCAGAAAAATGCCAGATGCCGAAAGACCTTATAAGGCTTTTGGTTATCCTTTGTTGCCAGCACTTTATATTGTTATTGCCAGCGCAATTGGAATTGCTTTGTTATTCACAAAACCCAGTACTTGTGGTTGGGGCGTTTTTATCATGTTGATAGGAATTCCGATTTATTATTTTACAAAACAAAAAGAGTAAATTTTAGATTGCAGATTTCAGAAGGTAGATTTCAGGTTACAGATCCAACGAAAAATCCGTCTCGTTATATTCTTACTTGACGGATTTTAATTTTATAGCAATTAAGTCTTGATTCTTTGTTCTTTGCTCTTTGTTCTATTTTCTTATGAAATTAAGCGTAAACAACTTCTTTCAAAGCAGTTTCTACATCTTCAAAAGGCAAGTTCCAAGCGTCGGCAACGCCTTTGTAAAGAATTTTTCCATTGGCAACGTTGAGTCCTTTTTTCAATTCTTCGTTTTCGGCGCAAGCCTTTTTCCATCCTTTGTTGGCCAATTGCAAAGCGTAAGGCAAAGTAGCATTAGTCAACGCCAAAGTAGAAGTGTAAGGAACAGCACCGGGCATATTGGCTACGCAATAATGAACAATGTCGTCTATGATGAAAGTTGGATTTTCGTGTGTTGTTGGAGTACAAGTTTCAATACAACCTCCTTGGTCAACGGCAACGTCAACGACTACAGTTCCGGGAGCCATTAATTTTAGCATATCACGGGTAATCAAATGGGGCGCTTTGGCACCTGGAATCAAAACGGCTCCAATAACCAAATCAGCATGAGAAATAGCATCACGAACATTATAGTGATTCGACATCACTGTGGTGACGTTGGCAGGCATCACGTCCGACAAATAGCGTAAACGAGGTAAACTCACATCTAAAATAGTGACTTGAGCACCAAAACCAGCGGCCATTTTTGCAGCTTGAGTTCCTACGATTCCACCACCTAAAACGACTACTTTTGCCGGTGGAACTCCGGGAACACCTCCAAGAAGAATGCCTTTTCCTTTCATTGGTTTTTCCAAATATTTTGCACCTTCTTGAATAGCCATACGTCCTGCCACTTCCGACATTGGCACTAATAATGGCAAACTGCGATCTGATTTTTCAACTGTTTCATAAGCTAAACAAATTGCTTCACGTTCCATCATTGCATGAGTCAAAGGTTCAGAGGAAGCGAAGTGGAAGTAGGTAAAGAGTAATTGGTTCTTTTTTATTAGCGGATATTCAGAAGCAATAGGCTCTTTTACCTTGATAATCATTTCAGCAATTTCGTAAACGGCTTCAATGGTTGGCAAAAGTTCGGCTCCTGCTTCTTCGTAGGCTTTGTCACTAAAACCACTGTTCTCTCCTGCGCTTTTTTGCACATAGACGATATGTCCGTGATTTTTGAATTCGGCTACACCAGCTGGGGTTAGCGCAACACGATTTTCGTTGTTTTTGATTTCTTTTGGAATTCCGATAATCATCAGTAATTGATTTAGATTGTTACTATTTGTATTGGTTGTAATTTAAAAAAAAAATATAACAATTACAACAATAAATCGCGTAAATTTAACAAATGATTAATTTAAAATGCTACAATTTAGAAAAGAATTTCAGGTAAAACTTGATTGTTTTTTAAAACGAACTTTTGGTTTCTCAATGGTATTGCAATTTTTTTCATGTGCATTGGATTTAAATAAAAAAAAGTTTCAAATTTTCACTTGAAACCTTTACAATCCTATCTAGTACCCCGTATTTCGTACTTCGTATTTCGTACCTCGAATTATTCTTTTACCATTTTTTCCATAATACTTTTCCCATCCGTTGTTGTTCCTTTTACAATATAAACCCCTTTTTCTAAAGTGGAAACATCATAATTGGTATTAGTATTATTGAAGGATTTTACTTTTTTACCTGCGATGTCGAAAACCTCTAAGGTTTTGATTTCTTCTGGGAACCTGATTAGAGATTTGGTAGGATTTGGATAAATTTTAATCGATAATAACGAGTTGGTTTGCGAAGATAAAGTATTAATGAAAGAATAATTTCCAGATGATTTTTCAAAAGTTATATTGTAAGTTCCTGCTGTTACCGGGATATTTGCACCATTTTGAGTTCCAACTCCAGCGGGAAAACTAGTAGACCCCCAATTAGAAGCCCATAAATTATCTTTTCTAAACTTCACTTCTCCAGTAGCAAGTGTCAATCCATTTATTGAATATTCAAATCCATTTGTGGTAGTTAAATCAGTATCAACTGCATTAAATCCGTTTAAAGCAGTTCCTAAAATACCAATGCTTGGATAAGCAAAACGATATTCTCCTGTCAATCGATTGAAAGTTACAAACCATTCACCGCCTCCTACATTAATATTTGGACCACCCAAAACAGCAGTTCCTGCAGGAAAAGGAACGCTTCCCCAAATAAAATTTGAGGCATTATCTTGTCTAAAATAGGCATTTCCGCTAGTGAAATAAAATCCAGAAAGTGTATAGATGATTCCGTCTGAGGTGGTCATATCAATATCTGGACCTCCAAAACCTAATTGAGAATTTACAGCAGGCCCCCAAATGCCTATAGTTGGAAAACCTGTACTAGTTATAAAAGTATAAGTAGCGTTTATTCTATTAAAAGTAACATCATAGGTGCCAGCTAAAGTTGGAATATCCTGTCCTTCAAAAATTCCTTGTCCGTTTGGAAAAGTGCTGCCTCCCCAATTATTTGCCCAATCCCCATCTTGTCTAAATTTAACAACGCCAGTTGTGATTTG
>CAMCTL010000104.1 GCA_945878515.1 Flavobacterium psychrophilum
AAAAAAAAAAAAAATGAGATTCCTGCGGAATGACAAACTGTGGTTATTTTTGCTTCAATTTTTACCTACAAACATCAACAGCATCGTTGTCATTCCGTAGGAATCTTTTATTTAAAGTGATCATTCCAAAATTCTAAATTAGGGTTTGATTCCTTTATCAAATTTAACTTTTTTTCTCTTGAGAGGTTTTTGATTTCTTTTTCCTTTGCAATTGCCAACTGAATCCAAGAAAATTTTTCATAATAAATTAAAAAATGTGCATTATATTTTGCTGTAAAACTATTTGGATTTAATTTACTTTCATGTTGTTGCAATCTTAACTTCAAATTGTTTGTTACACCAGTATATAAAACAGTTCTGTTTTTATTCGTTAAAATATAAACATAAAAAGTATAAATTCCCTCGGTGTATTCAATCATAGCAATGGTTTTGATAATATCCAAAAGATTCCTCCGGAATGACAAACAGCACGCTGAATGACTAATGCTTTACCCACAATTTATGCACAAATTTGTCATTCCGTAGGAATCTTTATTCAATGATTTTTCAATTCTTAAACTTTTAACAAAAAAAAATGAGATTCCTTCGGAATGACAAGCGGTACGCTGAATGACTAATGCTTTTCCCGCAAACTAAGTGCAAATTTGTCATTCCGTAGGAATCTTTATTTAATGATTTGCAATTGCTAAAGCATTAACAAGATAAAAATTAGATTCCTTCGGAATGACAAATAAAGTGTTTTACTACTCAATCAACCCTTTCACCTCATCAAAATTCAATCCTCCATAATTTCCTGAACTCATCAATAACAAAGCGGAATTATCGAAATTAAGATTGAAAAGATAGTCTTTAAAATCCTTTGGATTCGTATAAATTATCAAATCTTCTCTGTTAAAAGCTTTTGCAATTTGCTCATACGTCACCTCTTCCAGTTGTTTAATTTTTACCGCATCTGGCGAATAGAACACCACAGCAACATCGGCATATTCTAATGCGCCTTCATACTCTTTCAGGAACTCGGCATTCAAACTACTGTAAGTGTGCAATTCTAAACAGGCTATTAAAGTTCGGTTTGGATATTGTTCTTTTACAGCTTTTGTGGTTGCGGCTACTTTACTTGGTGAATGTGCAAAATCCTTGTAAGCAACTTTACCTTTGCCCTCTGCAATTTTTTCCAAACGTTTTGATGCGCCTTTGAAACTTGCAATAGCTTCGTAAAAATCGGCTTCGTCCACGCCCATATTCTGGCAAATCCATTTGGCTCCAGCCAAATTATTCAAATTATGTGCTCCAAAAACCTCGATTGGCATTAAACCTTCTGGCGTTTCTAGAAGCGTAACTCCATCTTTCACTTCGTATTTTGGAGTTGTGTAAGGAATTTTTCGGATTGGATTTGTAGCCGCTTCTGCAACTCTTTTCACTTCTGAATCGTCTTCATTATACACCAAGATTCCGCCATTGGTAATTTTTTGAATAAAAATTTCAAACTGTTCTCCATAAAAATCGTAAGTCGGAAAAACATTAATATGATCCCAAGCGATACCTGAAATCAAGGCAATATTGGGTTGATACAAATGAAATTTCGGTCTTCTGTCTATTGGCGAAGACAAATATTCGTCGCCTTCGAGAACGATAAAATCATTTTCTTCGGTAAGATGCACCATCGTATCAAAACCTTCCAATTGTGCGCCTACCATATAATCCACTTGGATATTATGATAATGCATTACGTGCAAAATCATGGAAGTAATGGTGGTTTTGCCGTGTGAACCACCAATGACCACCCTGGTTTTGTTTTTGGATTGTTCGAACAAGAATTCAGGATAGGAATAAATTTTCAATCCCAATTCTTGTGCTTTCAGCAATTCGGGATTATCAGCCTTGGCGTGCATTCCGAGAATTACAGCTTCGATAGCTGGAGTAATTTTTTCAGGAAACCAACCCAATTCCGCTGGTAAAATTCCTTTCTTTTCTAATCGGGTTTTCGAGGG
Organism: Flavobacterium psychrophilum; assembly: GCA_945878515.1. Taxonomy (GTDB): domain Bacteria; phylum Bacteroidota; class Bacteroidia; order Flavobacteriales; family Flavobacteriaceae; genus Flavobacterium; species Flavobacterium psychrophilum_I. The sequence goes on from CAMCTL010000104.1 coordinate 1,992, forward strand.
TTCAAAAATAGCGTCATCGCTCCCAGTAACTTGATATCCTTTGTTGTGTAAAGCTAAAGCCAGATTGTGCATTGCGCTTCCGCCGATTGCTATAAAATGAAGCCCCCTAGCCCCCGAAGGGGGAACAGCTGCCGCTTCAGGCATTAATGTGTTTATAGATTGATCCATGTATTATTTCTATTTTATAGTTAATTTATAAGTAGTTACTCATTCCACGAGTAGCTCATTTACCGTTCGGGGGTTAGTGGGCTTCAAATTGTTGTTTTAGTTGCGCTGCCTTTTTGGGATTATTTAATTTTTTCAAATATAAATCATACAACGCTTGAAAAGTAGCTTTAGATCTACCAATTTCGTTGGCTTTGATATAATTCTTTTCGGCTGCAGCATATCTTTCAAAATACTCCTCAATATGACCTCTTGACAAATAACCATCAACAGGCGACAGTTTAAGCAATTCAGTTGAATATTTGATCGCTTTCGATTCGCTTCCGCCAACAATTCCAGGCAGTTGGATATAAATCATTACCAAAGCCCAACGCGCTTCGATATGTTTTGGATTCAGCTCAATGGCTTTTTCGAAAGATTCTTTCACTTCTCCAATCATTCCGAGCGCCTTGAATTTATTCGAATCTTTGGCTTTCATTCCCAATGCCCCGCCATATTTGTACTGAAAATTGGCTTCAGTGGGTTTCAATTGTTTCAGTTTTTTATAATACACGATTGCTTTGTCCCAAGATTTTTGATGACCAGCAATGTCTCCCAAGTATTCAATCGTTTTCAAATGATTTGGATTCTCTTTTAAAACCATTTCTAAAGCAGGTTTAGCCAAATCGTATTTCTTTGCTTCAAACAATTTTTCGGCTTTATTGAAATCAGATTGTGACCAAATCATTACGGGGAATAATAAAAGAAAGATGATATAATTTTTCATTGTTCAAAAATAGGGAAAATGGAATTTATTATGGCAACTTACACAAACAATGTAAAAAATATTTGGCTATCGAACGAAATCTTGATTTCCCTTATCACAATTTCAAAATGTCTAGGTCAAAAATAAGAAATTCATGGAACTAAAGTCATTATGGCGTACTTTTAAATAATCCGAACTCATGCTTGATATTAGTTATTCCTTTGGAAGTAAAATTAAATCCAAAAGACAATGTGTTTTATGACCCTTTGCGTTTACTTTGTATTCTTTCTCGGTAAATTAATTTTTATATGATTGATTACTTAATAATAGGTTCTGGATTAGCGGGTATTTCGTTTTCTGAAATAGCTTTGCAAAACGATAAATCTATTCTAGTGTTGGATAATAATTCTCAGAATTCTTCGAAAATAGCTGGAGGTTTGTACAATCCGGTTATTTTAAAACGGTTTAGCGAAGTGGGTCTTGCCAAAGAACATTTGCTGATTATGAATGAGATGTTTACTAATTTAGAAAAAAAACTCCACTGCAAATTTGATTTCAAATTACCAATTCTAAGAAAGTTTTTCTCCATCGAAGAGCAAAACAATTGGTTCGCGGCTTCGGACAAAGAGAATCTAACTCCATTTTTGTCCACAAATTTAATTTCTAGAAAATATGCTGCAATAGATTCACCGTTTCAATATGGCGAAGTTTTGCAAACAGGTTATGTTGATACGGCATTATTGCTCAAAAAATACAAAGAATATCTGATAGCAAATCATTTATATCTGGAAGAAACATTTGATTATGCACTTTTGGAGGAAGAAACCAATGGCATACGATACAAAGACATTCAAGCAAAACATATCATTTTTGCGGAAGGTTTCGGAATGCATGCCAATCCTTATTTCAACCATTTGCCCTTAGACGGTACAAAAGGGGAACTTTTTATTATCAAAGCGCCGTTATTAGATTTGGATGTGATAATGAATACAAGTGTGTTTATTGTGCCATTGGGGAATGATTTATTTAAAGTTGGTGCCACTTATAATTGGGCTGACAAAACAGATATTCCAACAGACGAAGGAAAAAAGGAACTAATCGAAAAAATAAAAGAAATACTAACTTGCGATTTCGAAATCTTGGAACATTTTGCTGGAGTTCGACCTACAGTAAAAGACAGAAAACCATTGGTAGGCACTTATCAAAACCATAATTCAATACACATTCTCAACGGATTGGGAACTCGTGGCGTGATGCTTGGACCAGCAATGGCAAAAGCTTTATTTGAAAATATTGAATATCAAAAACCTTTGGATAAGGCGATTGATATCCGCAGATTCACTAAGATTTTAAGATAAGAATTCATCTTCTTTTATTAAATTCAATTTTAGGATGTTTCGTCAATTTACATTAAAATAAGTGTAAATTTGTAATTAAATTTTAAAAAAATGGGAACAATAATCACCAACATAAAACAGCTGGATTTAAAAGGAAGCTATACTTATGCCGATTATTTACTGTGGCAGTTCAAAGAACGTGTAGAATTGATCAAAGGAAAAATATTCAAAATGAGTCCTGCACCCAATAGCTTTCATCAAGATGTGGCTTGGAATTTATCAAGAGAAATAGACAGGGTTTTTAAAAAAACACCTTGTAAAATGTATTTCGCTCCATTTGATGTACGCTTAATTAACTATAAAGAAAGTACGGATGATAATCAAATTATTACTGTTGTGCAGCCTGATTTATGTGTGATTTGCGATAGAAATAAAATCGATAAAAAAGGATGTATTGGTGCACCAGATTTAATTATCGAAATACTTTCGCCAGGCAATTCAAAAAAAGAAATGGACATCAAATATGATTTGTATGAAGAAAATGGCGTTTTTGAATATTGGATAGTAAATCCGTGGGAACAGACAATAGCCATTTATGTATTGGAAAACCAAAGATACATAGGTATAAAACCATTAATTTTTGATAGTAAATTGCAAAGTCCCACTTTCCCAAATTTGAAATTTGCGGTAAAAAAAATATTTAATCAAAATTAGTATGAGTAACATCATCACCAACATAAAACAACTGGATTTAAAAGGAAGCTATACTTATGCCGATTATTTACTTTGGCATTTCAAAGAACGTGTAGAATTGATCAAAGGAAAAATATTTAAAATGAGTCCTGCACCCAATAGCTTTCATCAAGATATTTCAGGGAATCTGTTTTTTGAACTAAGAAATTTTGTAAACAAAGGCTCTTGTAAATTATATGCTGCACCATTTGATGTACGCTTAATTAACTATAAAGAAAGCACGGCTGATAACCACATCATTACTGTTGTGCAGCCTGATTTATGTATGATCTGCGATAGAAATAAAATCGATGAAAAAGGCTGCATTGGTGCACCAGATTTGATTATCGAAATACTATCGCCAGGCAATTCAAAAAAAGAAATGGACATCAAATATGATTTGTATGAAGAAAATGGCGTTTTAGAATATTGGATAGTCAATCCGTCAGAACAAACAATAGCCATTTATGTATTGGAAAACCAAAGATACATAGGTATAAAACCATTAATTTTTGATAGTAAATTGCAAAGTCCCACTTTTCCCAATTTGAAATTTGCGGTAAAAAAAATATTCAAAACCTAATACCAACAATTAGGGCGTTTGCTTTTAAAAATGATAAAAATTTAGATACCAAATGAACTTATTGCATCACGAAATTAATTTTGCAAATAAATACGAATTTGTGAATCAACTTTTTAAAACTAAATATCGTCTGCAAAGATTGATGTATAAAAGACCTATTGTTTCATTAATTGAGAAGTTTTTTAGAAGTTAGATGTCCTAGCCCTGATGGTAGCGACATCCTTTTCTTGCCGCTTTTATGCAAGAAAAGATACAGCGAACAGTAGGATACAGCTCCTTAAAAAAACGAAATTACTTTTTGTATTTCTCATCAAAAGACACAAACAAATTGATGTAAATATTTCTCGACCATCTTAAAACAAAAGGGTATAAAACTATATTGGCAATTAAAACTGCGAGTAAAGTAGTTTTTAGATTTAAACTTAAAAATAGGAAAGAGAATAGAAAAACGGCTATACTTAGCGCAACATTCAGTCCATAACTTACATACATGGCACCATAAAAAAACGAAGGTTCAATTTGATACTTCAATCCGCAATGGCTGCAATTTTCATTCATTTTCAGAATTTTCGAAAAATGCAAGGGGTTTTTGTCCTCATACATACTTTCATTCTGGCATCTTGGACAACTTCCTGTTAAAATACTATTTAGTTTGGATCCTTTTTTTAACATTTGCAAAAATTTTTAGCGAAGGTACAATTTTGTTCTTCGCTTAATGTAACATTTGTCACAAAACATGCTTAACATACACAATTTGTCCGTTTCTTTTGGAGGAACTTATTTATTTGAAGAAGTAACCTTTCGATTGGGTGCTGGAGACCGAGTTGGTCTTGTTGGAAAAAACGGTGCTGGAAAATCAACTATGCTTAAAATTCTGGCCAAAGATTTTGCGCCAGATTCTGGTGTTATTTCTCAGGAGAAAGAAGTTCGAATGGGCTTTTTGCGTCAAGATATTGATTTTGAACAAGGAAGAACCGTTTTGGAAGAAGCCTACGAAGCATTTACTGATATTAAAATTGTAGAAAAAAAATTAGAACAAATCAACCATCAATTGGTTACTCGAACCGATTATGAAAGTGAAGAATACAGTCAAATCATTGAGGATTTATCCGATTATACACATCGTTTCGAATTATTGGGTGGTTACAATTATATAGGCGATACTGAGAAAATTCTACTAGGTTTGGGTTTCAAACGGGAAGTATTCAACAATCAAACCGATACTTTTTCTGGCGGTTGGAGAATGCGTATCGAATTAGCCAAATTATTATTGCAAGCCAATGACGTTTTGCTTTTGGATGAGCCAACGAATCACTTGGATATAGAGAGTATCATTTGGTTGGAAGGTTTTTTGCGAAATTATGCTGGCGTAGTTGTGATTGTTTCGCACGATAAAATGTTTTTGGATAATGTGACCAATAGAACTATCGAAATTTCCCTCGGAAAAGCCTACGATTTCAATAAACCTTATTCTGAATATTTGGAATTACGCGGCGAGATTAGAGAAAAACAATTGGCTACACAAAAGAATCAAGCCAAAAAAATTGAGGAAACCGAAAAATTAATTGAGAAATTCCGTGCCAAAGCTTCGAAAGCATCAATGGCGCAATCTTTAATAAAAAAATTAGATAAAGTAGAACGTATCGAAGTGGATGAAGACGATAACTCGGTAATGAATATTTCTTTTCCGCTATCTAAAGAACCCGGAAAAGTGGTTATCGAAGCGGAAGCTGTAACCAAAAAATATGGTGATAATACCATCTTGAAAGACATTTCACTTCTGGTGGAACGTGGCAGCAAGATTGCTTTTGTTGGACAAAACGGCCAAGGAAAATCAACTTTTATGAAAGCCATTGTCAACGAATTTGAATATCAAGGCAGTATCAAATTGGGACACAATGTTCAATTGGGCTATTTTGCTCAAAATCAAGCAGAATATTTGGATGGCGAAATCACTTTATTGCGAACAATGGAAGATGCCGCAACAGATACCAATCGTTCCAAAGTGCGAGATATGCTGGGTTCGTTCTTGTTTCGTGGCGATGATGTGGAAAAGAAAGTAAAGGTGCTTTCTGGAGGCGAAAGAAATCGTTTGGCACTTTGCAAATTGCTTTTGCAACCAATTAATGTTTTGGTAATGGATGAGCCAACGAATCACTTGGACATTAAATCGAAGAATGTTTTGAAAGCCGCGTTGCAAAAATACGAAGGAACACTACTTTTGGTTTCTCACGATAGGGATTTTTTACAAGGAATGTCGAATATTGTTTATGAATTCAAAGACCAAAAAATAAAAGAATATTTGGGTGATATCAATTATTTCTTAGAACAGCGCAACCTAGAAAACATGCGTGAAGTTGAGAAAAAAAGCCCCCTAGCCACCAAAGGAGGAACTACTGTAAATGGAAATAAATCAAATTCTTACGAAGATCAAAAGAAAGGTAAAGCACTTCAGAATCGTTTGAGTAAAATAGAAAGTCAAATTAAACAATTGGAGAGAGACATTCAGCAAGACGACAAAATGCTAGCTTCCAATTATGACAAACACATTGAAGACGCAGCTTTTTTTATGGCTTACAACAAGAAAAAAAAGGATTTAGACCAACTTCTTTTAGATTGGGAAGTTGTTCAAGAAGAGATAGATAACGCAGGTTTATAAAATCAGTCCTATGGTTTTTGAATGTTGAATGGCTTCGTTGCTGTGCGTAAAATAACAAGTTGAAACGTTGAGACTTTCGAGGTTCTTCAAAGCAATTGAAACTTTATCTTTTTCTCTTAGCCCAGTTTTTCTGATGTAAACCGCAATAACATTGACTGGAAAAATTTTACAAATGGTTTCGTATAAAAACGGATCTTCTTGTGAATCATCTCCCAATAAAACATATTTTAAATTGGGATAGAATTCTAAGATGTGTTTTATTTTTTCAAATTTGTGATTGTGGTCGCCTCTTCCTGACCATATAAAGTCCGTCAGACTGGTTTTAATATCTTTTAGCAATAAAACCGCTTTAGGTAATTTATGGATTGTGGTAAATTTTATGATAAATCGATACAAATTCCACTCGCTACTCGATACATAAAAAAAAGCATTTTGCTCTTCTTTATTTGTTCGTCCTGAATTGCTCAAGGCTTGATAATGAGAAACCACATCTTCAAACACTTTACGAGAATTTACGTTTCGGAACAACAAAACATAGATTTTTCGCAAAGGATTCATCGTGTGCGAAACCAAAAAAGTGTCATCAATGTCCGAAATAATGCCAAGATTTCCTGTTTTCGGACGAATATAGCTTTCTTTGACCGCTATCTTTTTCTGTTTGTGAATGATACTCACCTCATAATCAATCCAGCCGTGACCTACATTTGGATCTACTGGAATGCAAAATTTAAAATAGCCGTCATCTAATGTTTTAGTATGAATTGTGGTATTGTTGTGTTTTAGATATACATCAGCATTAGATTGGGTCTTTATTCTAAACAAACGAATCATTGAAAAAGCATTTTTGAATTTCTTTTTCTCAAACGCATAATCTTCTCTGCTATTTGGTTTGAAAACGTGTCCCATCACAATTAATTCCTCCTCGTTTGCATATCCACGATATAATTTTAGAATAGACTCCATTTATTGTATTAAATTTGATGTGTGTTAAAATTAATCGTTTTTGACAAATAAAATAGTAAAATTTGAAAAAGAATGTATTATTGGTTGTTAATCCCATTTCGGGAGATTTGGACAAATCGGATTTGCTGCAAACAGTTCAGGATTTTTCAGCTGTAAATCACTTTAATTTATTGGTATATGAAACTACCGGATATGAAGATTTTGCTGCAATACAGTTGCTTAATGATCAACATCATTTAGAGCGAATTGTTGTCGCTGGAGGCGATGGAACCATAAAAATGGTAGCCGAGGCAATGGAAAATCACGACATTGTTATCGGGATTTTGCCTGCTGGATCTGCAAATGGTCTCGCGACTGATTTGGATTTGCCGGATACATTGGAAGAGAATTTGGAAGTGGCTTTTTTGCACCATTATGAGGAGATGGATATGATTAGTATCAACGGCAAAAAGAGTATTCATTTGAGCGACATTGGCATCAATGCAGATTTGGTCAAGAATTATGAAGCCAGCGATTTAAGGGGTTTTTGGGGATACGCCTTGCAAGCTTTTACCACTTTAGTAGATGCTGAAGAACCGTTTTTAGCTGCTATTACAGCCAATAATGAAACCGTTGAACATACAGCCAGAATGATTGTGATTGCCAATTCTCAGAAATATGGTACAGGCGTTACGATTAATCCAAACGGAAATATGTATGATGGGAAGTTTGAATTGATCATTTTGAAAAGTCTGGATCTATTGTTGATTGGCAAAATTATCACTGGAAATATGCCTATTGATTCAGAAGATATTGTAATAATTTCAACCGAAAAAGCTTTAATAAAAACAGATCGACCCGTAAATTTTCAAATTGATGGCGAATATTGTGGCGTTCAAAATGAATTAGAAATTCATATTTTGCACAAACAGTTGAAAATTGCAGTTCCATAAGTTTGGATTGTTTAAAGGATTTTGCGACACATTCTTCATTTGTGTCATTATTGATGATGTCAATTTTTCAGTTATTTGTTATAAATATCTTAAATTTATTGTCATTTTGTCATTATAATAATCTATAACAGGTGTTTTAATGAAGAAAATGGATTTGGTGTTTATTTTGCTAACGGGTAAATATGTTTAACTTTAAAATTTATTTATCATGAACACAATTAAAAGAAACAGTAATTTGATTTTTCCTGCATTCTTGGATGAAATCTTCAAACCGGATTGGAATGGTGGTATTCAAAATTTTAACACTACAATTCCAGCCGTAAAAATCAAAGAATCTGAAACTGATTTTAAACTAGAGTTGTTTGCTCCAGGATTGAAAAAAGAAGATTTCAACATTGAAATTGACCAAAGAACTTTGAGTATTTCATCTGAAAAAAAAGAGCGGACAGAAGAGAATAACGAGAAATATTCTCGAAAAGAATACAGTTTCAGTTCTTTCAAAAGGACTTTTAACCTTCCTGAAACCGTAAACTTTGATGCTATCGAAGCCAACTACGAAAGCGGGATTTTAAATCTTCGTTTACCAAAAAGAGAAGATGCTTTGCCAAAGCCTAAAAGAATGATTGAAATTGCTTAACCGCTAATTCTTCTAAAGCAAAAAACAGCAAATCGTAATGGTTTGCTGTTTTTTTTGTTTCTAATTTCACACCTTACTTTTGTCTTATTTACTAATCAATTTTATTTAAACGGATTCCGTTCATTCCAAACCACTTCTGGTTCTAAATAGCGATACGCTTTCTCGAAAGCCAAGTCGGCAATTGGATTGCTGTGTTTGGCAAAACTATACAATTGCAAAGGCTTTGCGCCAATTGAACTCTTGATTTCTAGAGCGGTTCTCGCAAAAATAATTTCCTTAAAACCTTTGTTGATAGAATAAGCCACCATATCATAGAGCATATTCAAATACAACATTTTTTCCCGTTGAATATTATCATCGTACCCTAAAAAATAAGTGTCCATAACTGACCCATTTTTAATTAAAGTATTAAACCCAATTAACTTATTATCAATAAAATATCCATAAAAAAGAAAGTTTTGTTGGAGTTTTTCTTTAAAAACCCTAAAATGATTTTTAGCTAAGAAAAATGTGTTAAAGTGGGCATTCTTCGCAACATGATAATATAAATTATTGATGGTTTCTTCGTGTTCGATGATAGCCGCAAGACCCATTTTTCTTTTTTCGATACCATCGGCTTTCTTTCGGGCGCGTTTGTATTGGTCTCGGTATTTTTTAGATAAAGCGTCAATATAATCTTGCTCAGTTTGCCAATGGCTTGGTATGTTGAAATGCATATTGGGCTGAGCAGAAAATTGAAAATAACTATTGAATCCAGCTTGATGAAACGTTGATAAAGCAGATTCGTGAAAGTCCTTAAAAGACGAAATGTGAACTTTTAATCCTTTGTTTTTTAACAAGATTTTTAGCTCCTCAGAAGCTGTTTTTAATGCTTTCAAAACGTCCACTTTTTCTATTTTTTCCGAGAAAGACAAGGCATTTTCGCCTGAGAGCATATTGTTTCCAATGATGAGTATATGGGAACAAAAGTTTTTCAGAATCGTATTTCGAACCGCATTTTTAATGCACTGATCACGCTCTCCGAAAGATTCTAATTTGTTTAAATCTAAAAATTGCGAAAGTGCAATGCCAACCAATTCCTCTTTGTCGAACAATCCTATAAAATGACAAATCATATTCGACGGTGGCGATTGTTCTAAAACTTCTAAGTAAGCGGTGCTGAGGAAAATGTTTGCAACGGCAAAATCATTCCAATGTTCTGGAAGTGCTGCTACCGCGGAATATATTTTTATAGATAGAGGTGTTTTCAAACAAAAAAAATCGCCCACAAATGTAGAGCGATAGTATTGTAATTAAATGTTAAATTATTTCCAGCCACAAATGATTGCCCCCATAATGGTCATCATAACAATCCAATATCCA
>CAMCTL010000105.1 GCA_945878515.1 Flavobacterium psychrophilum
AAGACACCCACATTTTAATAAATCCCAATTTAACAAAAAACAAATTCCAATTATTGGATTTTGAAATTTTAAATTTGGAATTTATAGAAATTGGGTGTTATTATTTTTAAACAAAATTTCGATTGAATCTCAATCAAAACAATATTTAATTTAGAAATACCCATGTCTCTTTTGTATTAATATTACAAATAGGAAAGCGTGGGTTTTATTTATTGAAAATAGATAAAAAACCTTTGGTTATGGTATTAAAGAGAGTTGTAGTAACTGGTTTAGGAGCACTTACTCCTATTGGAAACAATGTACAAGAGTACTGGAAAGGTCTTATTAACGGTGTTAGTGGAGCCGCAACAATAACTCATTTTGATGCTTCAAAGCACAAAACACAATTTGCTTGCGAAGTAAAAAACTTCAATGTTGAAGATTTTATAGACCGAAAAGAAGCCCGAAAAATGGATCGATATGCTCAATATGCTATCGTAACCGCTGAAGAGGCTGTACAAGACGCTGGTTTCAATCTAGAAAAATTAGACAAAGACCGAGTTGGTGTTATTTGGGGTTCAGGAATTGGAGGATTAGAAACGTTTCAGAATGAAGTGCTTAACTTTTCTGCTGGTGATGGAACTCCAAAATTTAATCCCTTTTTTATCCCAAAAATGATTGCCGATATTGCTGGTGGCCATATTTCAATCAAATACGGATTCAGAGGGCCTAATTTCACTACTGTTTCGGCCTGCGCTTCTTCTACAAATGCTATTATTGATGCATTCAATTACATTCGATTGGGTCAGGCTGATGCAATGGTAACTGGCGGTTCAGAAGCTGCGGTTACCATCGCAGGAATGGGTGGGTTTAATGCGATGCATGCATTGTCAACCAGAAATGATGACCCAACAACAGCTTCCAGACCTATGGATAAAGATCGTGATGGTTTTATTTTAGGCGAAGGAGCTGGAGCATTAATATTGGAAGAATATGAACATGCCATTGCTCGCGGCGCAAAAATATATTGCGAAATTGGTGGTGGAGGAATGTCGGCCGATGCTTATCATATTACAGCACCACACCCAGAAGGGTTAGGAGCAAAAAATGTAATGCTTAATTGCTTGAGAGATGCTGGTTTAACCCCGACAGATGTTGACGGTGTAAATATGCACGGAACCTCAACTCCACTTGGAGATATTGCCGAATCTAAAGCTATTTTGCATGTTTTTGGAGAACACGCCTATACCATGAATTTGAATTCTACAAAATCAATGACTGGACATTTGCTTGGAGCTGCAGGAGCAATTGAAACCATTTCTTCTATTCTTGCTATCAAAAACGGAATTATTCCGCCTACAATAAATCATTTTACCGATGATGAAAACATTGATTCTAAATTAAACTTTACTTTTAATGTAGCCCAAAAAAGAAACGTAAAGGTTTTAATGAGCAATACTTTTGGTTTTGGTGGTCATAATGCCTGTGTTTTAGTAAAAAAATTAGATATCTAATTCTTGTTAATGAAACTCATTAGAAAAATATTTTCCAAATCCCGTTCTCCTGAAGACGGGATTTTTTTTGATGCTATGAGCGAAATTCTCGGATTTGTACCTCTTAATTTGGAACATTTTAAAAAAGCATTCACACATCGCTCCTCTAATAAACAAGACGAACAGGGCAATGCTTTTAGTTACGAACGATTGGAATTTCTGGGAGATGCCATGTTAAGTTCTGTCATTGCAGCACATTTATTCAACAAAGTGCCTGCTGGCGACGAAGGGTATTTAACCAAAATGCGTTCCAAAATTGTAAGTAGAGAACACTTAAACGAACTTGGAAAAGATTTAAATTTGGTTCGCTTTATAGACAGCAAAGTTCCCGTACAACATTTTGGGGAGAATATTCATGGCAATATATTTGAATCTTTGGTGGGTGCCATTTACTTGGATCGCGGTTATGAATATTGTGAAAAATTTATTCAAAAAAGGTTAGTCAATCCGTATGTGGATATTGCTAGATTGGAAGGAAAGGTAATAAGCTATAAAAGTCTTTTGATTGAATGGTGTCAAAAGGAAAAAAAACGATTTCACTATGATATATTTGACGATAACGGGATAGATGGGGAACGCTTTTTTGGCGTAAAACTAAGCATTGACGATAAAGTCATTGCGAAAGCTAGGGCTACTTCAAAAAAGAAAGCGGAAGAAAAAGCCTCTCAAAGAGCCTACTTTGCGTTTCAAAAAAAAATAGATGCTAAATAGTTGAATTTTCCTTAATTTACAACGTTTTCGTTTTTTGATTAGAAAAAACTTGCTGTTTTTGAAGTCAATGCACCAATAGAAATACTATATTTACAACTTATTTTTTCATTAAAATGGCAGTTCATAAATTAGATTTTGAAGATTTCGACGAAATTAATTATCAACTAGTGGCTATTCATACTTCATTAGAAGATTATAGACTAGCCTATTTTATCAATAAAAAACTGCCTATAAATTTAAGTAGTAATAAGAATGAAATTCATATAAATATCAAAGAAGGAGAGACAAAATTCTCGAGATTTTACTATTATGATAAGGAAAAGGAGACTTCTTGGAATTTAATTCAAAACAAAAATGAAGTAATACAAAACAAAAAAGATAATAATCAAAATCTATTTTCAAATTTGAATATTGAAGTTTCAACAAAGGTGTTTTTACTTCCAGAATTTAAGAAAGTCGATTATTTTCTAAAAATAGAAAACACAGAAGAAGTAATGGATGTTGCAGCAATTCAGTTTCTTCTTAATACAATTGAAAACATATCGACAGCTTATTATGTCAATACAAATAAAATAAAATCAAAAAATAATTTAATTTTTTAATATCAATGTCAACAAACAAAAAAACAAAAATTGTAGCTACTCTAGGTCCTGCATGCAGTTCAAGAGAAATCATAAAAGATATGATCGAAGCGGGTGTTAACGTGTTTAGAATCAATTTTTCGCATGCTGATTATAATGATGTAAAGGAAAGAATAGCAATTGTTAGATCTCTTAATGAAGAGTTTGGCTACACCACAGCAATTTTGGGAGACTTACAAGGTCCTAAACTTCGTGTAGGAGTTATGGAAGATGGAGTGGTTGTTAAGGATGGCGATTTAATTACATTCACAACTGCCGAAGACATCATTGGAACGGCTAAAAAAGTCTTTATGAAGTATAAAAACTTTCCAAATGATGTGAATCCTGGAGAACGTATTTTGCTCGATGATGGTAAACTTATATTTGAAATTATTGAAACTGACAAAAAAACAGAAGTTGTAGCCAAAGTAATTCAGGGTGGAGAATTAAAGTCTAAAAAAGGGGTAAACCTTCCAAATACAAAAATATCACTACCTGCATTAACAGAAAAAGATATTGCAGACGCTATTTTCGCAATTGAACAAAAAGTAGATTGGATTGCACTTTCTTTTGTAAAAACACCAAGAGATTTACAAGACTTGCAAGAATTAATTGCAAAACATTCTGATGAAAAAATTCCTATTGTTGCGAAAATAGAAATGCCTGAAGCCCTTGTTAATATCGATAAAATTGTTGCTTATTGCGATGCTTTGATGGTGGCGCGTGGTGATTTAGGAGTTGAACTTCCCGCACAAGAAGTGCCTTTAGTACAAAAACAATTAATTCTCAGAGCCAAAACAGCGAGAATTCCTGTAATTGTGGCCACACAGATGATGGAAACCATGATTACCAGCTTGACGCCAACTCGTGCCGAGGTAAATGATGTTGCAAACTCCGTGATGGACGGTGCTGATGCGGTAATGTTGTCAGGAGAAACGGCAACGGGACTTTATCCGGTTCAAGTTATCCAAAAAATGACTCAAATCATTGAAGCTGTTGAGGATTCTCCACTGATCAAAGTTCCACAAAATACACCGCAAGTTAGAACAAACCGTTTTATAACCAAAACGATTTGTCATCACGCAGCACTAACTGCTAATATTATCGAAGCTAAAGCCATTTGCACTTTGACCAATAGTGGCTATACCGCTTTCCAAATTTCAGCATGGAGACCTTCTGCTCATATTCTTGTGTTTACTTCTAATAAAAGAATACTTACACAACTCAATTTATTGTGGGGTGTAAAATCTTTTTTTTATGACAAAATGAAAAGTACAGATGATACTATTACCGACGTAAACGAAATAGCAAGAGAAAAAGGATATGTAACCAAAGGCGAATATCTAATTAATTTAGCGGCAATGCCTTTAAAAGATAAAGGAATGGTAAATACTTTGAGAGTTTCTGAAATTTTATAATTTAGAAAATTCACATCCAAACAAAATCCGCCTTATTTAGCAATAAAGAAGGCGGATTTTTTTTTGCATTGAATTTGAAATTTATACTACCTTTGATAAAACTAAATTTAAAATAATATGGCATTCGAATCGAAAAACCCGTTTTTAATCAATAAATCCTTTTCAAATACAGCTACATCTACAGACAGAAAAGTGAATAACACTTCGATTATTGATTATAACCAAGACATGACCTTGTCAGGAACAATCAATAAAACTTTAATTTTATTTTTGTTGCTAACAGCCTCTGCAATCGTTGTGTGGTGGATGGCCTTTAATGGGTTGAACCCAATGTTGCCAACAATTGGAGGTGCAATCATAGGATTAATTTTGGTATTAATCGCTGCATTTAAACCTCAATATTCTCCAATTTTAGCTCCTGGATATGCATTATTCGAAGGTTTATTTATTGGTGGCGTTTCCGCTATTTTTGAAGCACAATATCCCGGAATAGTTATGCAAGCAGTTGGTGCTACATTTGTAACCTTTGCGGTATGTTTGGGATTGTATAAATTTAAAATTGTAAAAGTTACGGAGCAATTCAAATCGGTGGTAGTAGCGGCAACGCTTGCTATCGCTACTTATTACTTGATTTCTTGGTTGTTTTCGATGTTTACCAGTTTTACTCCAGTACATCATGACAATTCAATGATGAGTATTGGGATCAGCGTTTTTGTAATTGTAGTTGCTGCATTGAATTTGTTTTTAGACTTTGACCTAATGGAAAAAGGTGTAGAACAAAGAATGCCAAAATTTATGGAATGGTTCGCCGCAATGGGATTGATCATCACTTTGGTTTGGTTGTATATTGAGTTTTTAAGATTGCTTTCTAAACTCAATCGAAAATAGAAAATGTTTCAATTATAAACCACGCTTTCGAGTGTGGTTTTTCTGTTTTCAATTAAACGGTTAAGCGTTCTAAATCTAAAATGATAAAAAAGTAAAACATACTCATACTTTTTGGTGAATCTGGAAAAAGGTTGTACCATAAAAAATACATCATATATTCATTATTATTAATGATTTTTTTAGTGTATATTCAAACTGTAAAATAATCAAATCTATGAAACTTCGAGTATTACACGATAATTTTGGAAACCAAACTGGTGTTTATGTTCCGATGGAAGATTGGACTCTGATAAAAAATAACTATCCTGATATTGAGACCTTAGAACAGGAATTGCCTCAATGGGAGAAAGATTTAATTGATAGCCGATTGGAGGCGATTGCCAAAAACCCTGAACGTTTAAAACCAATTGAAAGTCTTTTTGAAGAACTAAAACGCAAAATTTAATGTACAATTCTCAATATTTTGATGAAGTTTTAATAGACATTCAAGAGGCGAAAAATTGATACAAAGAACAAAAAGAAGGGCTTGAAATTGAGTTTGCTTTTGCAATAGAAAAAGCAATAGAAAAAATTTTGCAAATGCCAAAGTCCTATTCGCCCCGTTACAAAAAAATTAGAATTGCCCATCCGAAAACATTTCCATATAATATCCATTTTTATATTGATGAAAAATATAATTTGGTGGTTTTTACTGCAATTGTTCATAATAAAAGACATCCTAAATTTGCAATTAATAGAGTTTAAAAAAGAGAAGTAAATTGCTTGTTTTATTAGTTAAAAATCAAATTTCAACTGCACCACAACGGTCTTTTTTTCTTCGGTATTTAAATTACTTAATGATATTCCTAGTAATCTTACAGAATCTTTCATTCGTTCTTGGTATAAAAGCTCATTGACTGTTTCTAAAATTAATCCTTTGTCAGAGATAAAATAAGGTAAGGTTTTACTACGAGTTTGTTGGGTAAAATCGCTATATTTTATTTTTAAGGTAATGGTTTTACCCGAAATACGATGCTTCTTAAGTCTTTTTTCCAATGAAGTTGCAATATTTTCTAATTGTTCCAACATAAAAATTTCAGAAGATAGATTGACATTAAAGGTATGTTCAGCAGCCACTGATTTTGTAATTCTATCCGATTTTACTTCGCTATTGTGAATGCCTCGAACGACACTATAATAGAAATTTCCAGATTTCCCAAAATGTTTTTCAAGGAATTCAAGCGATTTACTTTTGAGCTCCAATCCTGTAAAAATACCCAATTGGTACATTTTTTCGGTTGTTACTTTTCCAACTCCATAGAATTTTCGAATGGGTAAAACTTCCAAAAAAGAAAGAACCTCATCTGGATTTACCGTTTTTTGCCCGTTGGGTTTGTTGTAATCGCTTGCAATTTTTGCCACAAACTTATTGACTGAAATCCCTGCCGAAGCGGTCAAACCCACTTCGTTCAAAATACGCAAACGGATTTCTTGTGCTAATAAAGTGGCACTTGGATTTCCTTTTTTGTTGACAGTAACATCAAGATAGGCTTCGTCAAGTGACAATGGCTCTACCAAATCGGTGTATTCAAGAAAAATCTTTTGAATTTTATTGGAGATTTCTTTGTAGCGATCAAATCTTGGTCGCACAAAAATTAGATCAGGACAATTTTTTTTGGCTAAAACCCCACTAATGGCACTTCGGACGCCAAATTTTCTAGCTTCATAACTTGCTGCAGCAACAACTCCACGATTCTCGGCACCGCCAACTGCGATGGGTTTTCCACGCAATTCAGGATTGTCCATTTGCTCCACCGAAGCAAAAAAAGCATCCATATCGATGTGTATGATTTTTCTATTTGGAATTGTTTCTGACATAAGGCAAATTTATGTAAAAACTATTATTTAAAGATAGCCAAGATTTTAATACATTTGATGTTCCTAGCCCAGATAGCGACGGAAATCCTTTTTTTCGTTTTTTTGCGTAAAAAAAGATTACTTCACTAACTTATATTTCAAATAGGAGTTCAGTGAATATATTTGCAGTGAATAGCTGGAAAAAGCTCCTAAGAAAGATGATAGAAATAGAAAGAAAATTTCTGGTAACCTCCAATGACTTTAAAAAAGAAGCAATTACTCAAAATCGAATTGCGCAAGGTTACTTGAGTTCTGTTCCCGAAAGAACAGTTCGTGTTCGGATCAAAGGAAGCATTGGATTTCTAACCATAAAAGGCGTTACAAACGAATCGGGCATGTCTCGTTTTGAATGGGAAAAAGAAATTCCAGTTGAAGAAGCTTCTGAATTATTGAAATTATGTGAAGAAGGTATCATCGACAAAACCAGATTTGAAGTAAAACTGGGCAATCATGTTTTTGAGATTGACGAATTCTACGGACAAAATGAAGGTTTAATTATAGCCGAAATTGAACTGAAATCGGAAACCGAAACTTTTGAAAAACCAATTTGGCTTGGTGAGGAAGTTACCCAAGATAAAAGATATTATAATTCTTATTTGAGCAAAAATCCCTATACAAAATGGTAATCTTTATTTTTGAAGTATTTCAAGAGTGACTTTCATATTTCCGGATGATGCATTGCTTGCAATATCCATAAAAGCACGTCTCGAAAGGTCTATCTCTCTAGATCTTACAAATGGACCTCTGTCATTAATTTCTACAATTATTGATTTTCCGTTGGCTTCATTAGTAACTTTTACAATGGTTCCGAAAGGCAGTTTTTTGTGTGCCGCTGTAAGTTTATTTTTATCATATCTTTTTCCGCTTGCCGTTTTGTGATTGTGAAATTTGTTGGCATAATAGGAAGCGTGAGCATTTTTTTTGTAAAATTTAAAACTTCCAGTTCCAATAAATAGACTGTCAGGGATTAGTTCTTGTTGTAAGTTGAAAATTTTGTCCTTATTAAGAGAGTCGTTTGGAACAGTCTTTAGTTTAGTTGCATTTAAATTTTGACTATATATAAAAGGACAAATGAACACAAAAAGTAAAAATGTTAGTAGTTTATGATTCCACTTTATAAAAATACTTTTTTGGGGTTTTGGACTTTTCTTCTTCATAGGTAACGATTTAATTGAACTCGATTTTACAAAAACTATGACAAGGTAAAAAAAAGTCCTTTGCAGGACTCTTCATTTTTATTAAAACCATAATTTCCAAGGAATTTTGCTTAAAATTAGCACTAACCCTAAGCCATAATAAATGGAGAATGTTTTGAATTTTGATTTGCTAGTGACTAGCCTTTTGTGTTTTGCCCAACCAACAGTGATTAGGACAATTGCTATAATATTCGTTACTGGATGTTCTAAGGAGGTTAATCTCAGTGCGGCGTTTTTCATCTGCCCCAAGGAAGCCATTCCCTTTGGAGAAATAAACCATGCTACAACCCCAATTACTAATTGTGTGTGAATTAGTGACAATGTAATCATTGCTATTTTGCGGTCAAATGGCGAGAATTCTTTATTAGAAAACAGTCCAATTAAAGCATTTACAACAGCAATTATTAATGCTAAAAGTGCCAAATAGGCAAAGCCAGAATGTGCTTTTTGAATAATTTCGTACATAGGATATTTGTTTATAAAAATCAAATATAATAAAAAAACCCTTATTTAATGAAATAAGGGTTTGATTTTTAGTTAAGTTTTATTAGTTAAAAGTATAACGTAAACCTGTTTGTATTTGCCATCTCGATGAATTCAAACCAACATCATCAACTTGGTTAATTGTAGTTGCTGTTACTGGATTATAACTGAAAGTTGGTCTTGACCCTACAAATCCAACTTGAGTTAACAATGGTACTTGATCAAAACCTACAAAGTATCTTTTACCCCAATCTTTATTTAGCAAATTCGTGAAGTTGAAAACATCAGCAGAAAATGATATAGTGTGTTTCTTTTTACCAACTTTAATTGTAAAGTCTTGAGCAAATTTGAAGTCTACAATATGTGATGTTTTTAAACGATCTCCATTACGTTCAGCATATTGTCCTCTTCTACTTCTAAGGTAGTCATTTCCTTCAACAAAAGAATTGAATGCGTCCCATTGTTGATCTGGTGTTAGTCCGCCTGCCGTAACAAATGTTATATCTGCTTTTGTTGCTGGAACATAAATTAATGACGAGTTAGTAAAAGTATCTTGAGCTATTCTACCACCATCATTATAAACATAACTAAAAGGAGTTCCTTGAGCACCTTCATAAAAGAAACCTATATTAGTTTTGGTAAACTTATTCCATTTGAACGTAGCATTTCCGTTAGCAATAATTCTTCTGCCTGGATCAAAATCAGATCTTGAAACAACCAGATTATTAGCTCCATTAACATTTTCAACATTTCTCCACTGAGAGCTGTTTTGAGATGAAGTGGCATCCATTAAACCAGTAGATTCTCCATAAGAATAAGTTCCAGAAATATTACCATCGATAAAATTAGATCTAAAGTTTTTTGTAAGTGTAAATGAAACATTATGCGAATCGCCTTTAGCTGTATTTGACGCTAAGTATATTCCCAAATAAGTTGGGTCAACTCTAGAGTTACCATTAAAACGGGGACGTGTATCAGGTCCTGTCAAGTTAGAACTTGCGGCCTTAATATTTAAATCTTCGTAAAGCACCGCGCTTAAATTATCATTGTAAATGATTTCAGATGAAAAAACGAATCCAAAAGGTAATTTTTGATCAATAGCGAAACTAATTTTCATTACTTGAGGTAATGTAAAGTTTTTCTCAAATAGATCAATATTCCCACCTGTTTTACCAGATCCAGGTCTAGGGTATGAAGCTGGTAAAGGTGCAATTTGACTTGCAACACTTGGATTTGGATTAAATAATGGCATATCTGCTGCCGAAGTAATTTGAATTGCTCCTTGTGTAAGTCCGTTATTATTATATGTACCACCTGGCCAAACCAAAGGTAATCTAGAAGTAAATACACCAACTCCTCCTCTAAACTGAGTTGATTTTTTTCCGTCTAGATCATAGTTAAAGCCAAAACGTGGTGCAATGTGTGCTTTAGTATTAATTCCTGAACCTACTGTAGCGCCTTTTAAATCTTTACCAGCGGTGGCTAATAAACCTGCTGTTCTAGTATTAAAATCATTGTTTACCAATCCATCTTCCCAAACTGGAACATCTACACGTACGCCATAAGATATTTTTAAATTATCAGTAATACGCATATCATTTTGAATATAAGCACCAAATTGTTTTGTTCCAAATTCTGCCGCACCTAGAGAATCATCTCCTTCTCCACCAATCAAGGAATAATTCATTTGAAATCTGTTTGGTTTTTTATTGGTTAAAAAATCATCTAAACTAGCAAAACGATAAGACCCAAAGTTATTTCCAAAAAACACATTTCTAGAAGATGAAAATTCATTGTGTGTTCCAATAGTTAATGTGTTTCTTCCTAAACTAATTTCTAAATTATCAGTTATAGTCAATATTTTTTGTCTTAACAAGTTAGCCGTTGAGAATGACTCTGCACCAAAAAATATACTTGGAGCCGAACCGTCAAAAATTTGTACAGTTGGAAAAGGATTTCCTGATGGGTCTCTGTCATCATTAACATCTGTGTAAGCAACAACTAAATTGTTAGCATATTTGTTTCCAAATTTAGAATTTAATTCTAGCGCAGTAGTGTTTGTTACAGAATTAAACAATTCGTTCCCATTAACATAATTAATTGCTGTAGCAGAAGAACGTCTAGGATTAAAGTTTTCAGCTTTAACATAACCATGTCTTAAAGATAGTTTGTGATTGTCACTAATGTTCCAGTCTAATTTAGCCGTTAATTTATCGCTTACTAATGTTCTTACATTGTTTGTAAAAGATCCAGGGTCGTAACCATAGGAGGTAAGTTTAGTTATTAGCTCAGCGAGTCTATCCTTAGAATTTCCGGTATAAGTTGACAATTCAAACGGCTGTGGAGTTTCATTATCTTGTCTTTCATAGTTTATAAAGTAAAATAACTTATCTTTTATCAAAGCTCCTCCAGCACGAACACCATAAGTTTGAGCAGTAAAATTAGCTAACTTAGTTCTTGCCGCTGTACCGGCTAATGAAGGAGGCGTTTTGCCAACTAGATTTTGATCTCTGTTTAAAAAATAAGCAGAACCCTCAAAATTGTTCGTTCCAGATCTTGTAATAGCACTAATAGCACCACCTGAAAAACCCGATAATTTAACATTAAACGGAGAAACACTCACCTGAAATTGTTCGATAGCATCAATTGAAATTGGACTTACTCCTGTTTGTCCTCCATTAGTTCCATTTGCAGCAAGACCAAAAACATCATTACTCACAGCTCCGTCAATATAAATAGAATTGTATCGATTGTTTTGTCCGGCGATAGATAGAACATCGTCGCCGCGTAATTGTGCTTGTGGTGTCAAACGCGCAAAATCTGAAATATTTCTGGATAATGATGGTAAAGCATTGATCTTTTTGGAATCAATAACAGTTTCCGCTCCAGTCCTTTTAGAGTTAAAAGTATTATCTCTGGCACTAACAATTACAACTTCTTTTAATTGATTTGACTCGCTAGTTAATTTAACTTTCAAAGTCTTTGTTTCTCCCAATTGAAGAAACGAATCATTATCCTGAAAAGTTTTGAGACCAACAAAAGAAACTGTTATCATGTAAGGTCCACCTACTCTCATATTCGAAATTCTGAAACTTCCATCGTTTTCAGCGATAGATGTGTAGCGCGATCCAGAAGGGCTGTGAATAGCTAAAATTGTTGCACCTGGCACAGATTTATTATCTTGGTCATACACAACACCATTGATAGAAGATGTTGTGTTACCTTGAGCAAATAAACTAGCTGAAGAACATAACACAACAAAAAATAAAAATAATTTAAATAATTTTTTCATCGTCGATTTGTTTTAATTATTTTGCAAAATTCTAACATTAAA
>CAMCTL010000106.1 GCA_945878515.1 Flavobacterium psychrophilum
AATAATTTAAATTTATATTATGTCATTAGTAGGAAAAAAATTCCCAAACATTACCGTGGACGCCATTTCAGAAATGGGAGACAACTTAAGAATCAATGTGCTTGAAGAAGCTACTGAGAACAATCAAAAAGTACTATTATTTTGGTATCCAAAAGATTTTACTTTTGTTTGTCCAACAGAATTACACGCTTTTCAAGCTGCTTTAGAAGAATTCAAAAAAAGAAATACTATTGTAATTGGAGCTTCTTGCGATACCAATGAAGTGCATTTCGCTTGGTTGAATACGCCAAAAAACAACGGTGGAATCGAAGGAGTAACTTATCCA
This sequence comes from Flavobacterium psychrophilum, assembly GCA_945878515.1. Lineage (GTDB taxonomy): Bacteria > Bacteroidota > Bacteroidia > Flavobacteriales > Flavobacteriaceae > Flavobacterium > Flavobacterium psychrophilum_I. The sequence goes on from CAMCTL010000106.1 coordinate 326, forward strand.
ATCCTTGCAGATACAACTAGAAATTTGGCTGCTGAGTTAGGCATTTTAGACATCGAAATGGAATATGACGAAGCATTTGATGGCGAATTATTAGTAGGCTCAAACGTAACTTACAGAGCTACTTATTTGATTGACGAAGAGGGTAAAATTTTCCACGAAAGTGTAAATGATATGCCATTGGGTCGAAATGTAAACGAATATTTACGTTTGGTTGATGCTTACACCCACGTTCAAACAAAAGGCGAAGTTTGTCCAGCTAACTGGGAAGAAGGAAAAGACGCAATGAATGCTGATAGAAAAAGTACCGCTGAATACTTAGGATCTCACTAAGAAAAATCCAAATTTTTAAAATTCCAAATTCCAAAATTGGAGTTTGGAATTTTATCTCAAAAAAATCAATAACATTTCGATTAAAATAAATTTTTGATTTCAGAATTAAAAATTGGAATTTGGAATTTAAATTATTGGAATTTAAAATATTAAAGCTATGTTAATCGAATTAAACGAAGATACATTACAAGATTTAGTTTCAAAAAACGAAAAGGTAATCGTTCAGTTTTCGGCCTCTTGGTGTGGAAATTGCCGAATTATGAAACCAAAATTCAAAAAATTGGCTTCAGAAAACGAAAACATGACTTTTGTTCTGGTAGATGCCGAAAATTCTCCAGAATCTAGAAAATTAGCCAATGTAAGCAACTTGCCAACTTTTGCCACTTTTGTAAAGGGAAAATTGGTAAACGAAACCCAAACTAATAAAGCCGAAGTTTTGACCGAATTAGTAAACGAAATTAAATAAAAGTTTATGGTTTAGAGTTTATAGTTGAAACCATAAACTACAAACCATTAACAACAAACAATTAAAATGAAACTACCCATAATCAAACATTTATCTCAATTTATTGAAGAAAATGACCAAGATTACTTAGTTGAAGCTATTGAAGTTTTAGAAGCCTTGACCGAAGTTTCTTCGTTGAAAGATGAAGAATTAGACCTTATTGGTGAATTAATTTCGAATATGTACGGAGCGTTAGAAGTGCATAAAATGACCAAAGACGGTATGGACAAAAAAGAAGCTTTGAATACTTTTATGAAGCGCGTTATAGGTTCTATTGACAAGTAAACCATTTTATTTCTATTGTTTTTGCAAAATCATCACATATTACATTAGTAAAGACGCTTTCAAAAAATGAGAGCGTTTTTTTTTACATTCGCAAATGATTAATTCAAAATCGTAAATAAAATTTCATACTTTTGAACCTCATTAAATAACAAACATTATGGCTTCTATTACATTAGGTGGAAATCCAATCCACACTTCAGGCGAATTACCACAAGTTGGCACAAAACTAGCTGACTTTAAATTAATTGCCACAGACCTTTCTGCGGTTACTTTGAGCGATTTTGCAGGCACTAATTTAGTATTAAACATTTTCCCAAGCATAGATACTGGAACCTGTGCTACATCCGTAAGAACTTTTAATGCTTCTGCTGCTCAATTAGAAAATACAAAAGTATTGTGTATTTCTAGAGACTTGCCATTTGCACAAAAACGTTTTTGTGGTGCAGAAGGACTTCAAAATGTGGTAAATTTATCTGATTTCAAAGATGGAAGTTTTGGAAAAACAAACGGTTTAGAGATTGCAGATGGCGTTTTAGCTGGTTTGCACTCTAGATGTATCATCGTTGTTGATGCTTATGGATCCGTTATCTACACTGAACAAGTTCCAGAAATTGCTAACGAACCTAATTACGAAGCTGCTTTAGCGGTGCTTTAAAAGTCGAATGAAATTTCAGAAAGACAATTCTTTCATTACTGGAAGATTAAAAAGTGTTTCATTTGCTGTTCATGGCGCAATAAAATTAGTAACCACCGAACACAGTATTATGGTGCAGTTTTTTATTGCTATAATAATGACAGCTGTTGGTTTTTACTTGCAAATTACCGCAACAGAATGGCTTTTTCAAATATTAGCCATTGGATTGGTTATGAGTATCGAAGGAATTAATACTGCGGTAGAAAAAATTGCCGATTTTATTCATCCCGATTTTCACGAGAAGATTGGATTTATAAAGGATATTGCGGCTGGAGCAGTGTTTTTTGCAGCAGTTACTGCAGTTGCAATTGGATTAATTATTTATTTACCAAAATTTTTATAGAAAGTAGTTTAATTCAGAATGGCAAACAAACCTAAAATAGTTACTCAAAACAAGAAATCCAATTCTGTTTCTGAAGAAAAAAAATCTTGGGAATTTACAAAACAGTACAAAATTGTTTTAGGTCTGCTTTTGGTGCTGTTTTCCATTGCTTTGTTGCTGGCTTTTATTTCTTTTTATTTGCACGGTCAAGCAGACCAAAGTGCAGTAAACCAATTATTAGATAGAAATGAATCGGCACAAAATTGGTTGGGGAAATTGGGCGCATTTCTGGCCGATGTAATGGTTTACAAAGGATTTGGAATTGCTTCTTTTATTTTTGTTCGCTTGTTTTTCTTGTCGGGAATTTTTTTAGTGCTTGAAATTTCTTTAAAAAAACTTAAAAAAATTTGGTTTTGGGACTTGTTTGTAATTATAATTTTGTCGGTTTTATTCGGATTTTTTGCTACTTCATTGCCTGAATTGGGCGGAATTATTGGTTATGAACTAAATATATTTTTGCAAGATTACCTCGGAAAAACAGGAACTTTACTTGTACTATTCTTTGGACTTGTCATTTATTTGATCTTTAAAATTAATATTTCTCCCGAAAAAATTAAATCCATTTTTGAAAGTACCAAAAAGGAAATTAAAAGTGATTTGAATTCCAAAACATTTAATCACGATTCTAGTTTTTACAATTTAGAGGAATTTGCTGTTGATTCGGCAGACCACGATGAAGTTGATGGAATTCATTTAAAAACAACAAGTTCGCAATTTGAAATCAACAAAGAAGCTTTAAAACCTACAATTAATAATTCTTCTGAGATTAGTTTAAATCCGCTTCCGAAAGGAGCAACTCCACCACCATTTAATAATGTTCTGGAAATAATTCAAACGGAAGACGAGCATTTTGTAATCGAAAAAGCACCCGAAGAAGATATTATCGAAGAAAATTTGGCATCAAAACTCGTTGCCGATTTTGGATTATTTGATCCTACTTTGGATTTATCCAATTACAAATATCCAACAATAGATTTGTTGAAAGAATATTCATCAGGCGGAATTACTATCAATCAAGAAGAACTGGAAGAAAACAAAAATAAAATTGTTGAAACGCTTCGTAATTACAAAATAGAAATTGCGCAGATAAAAGCCACCGTAGGGCCATCGGTAACTTTATATGAAATTGTGCCAGAAGCTGGAATCAGAATTTCCAAAATAAAGAGTTTAGAAGATGATATTGCGTTATCACTGTCGGCATTGGGCATTCGTATTATAGCACCAATTCCAGGAAAAGGAACAATTGGTATTGAGGTTCCAAATAAGAATCCAACAATGGTTTCGATGAAAAGTGTGATTGGTTCAGCCAAATTTCAAGAAGCCGAAATGGAATTGCCTATTGCACTGGGAAAAACCATTTCGAACGAAACTTTTGTTGTCGATTTAGCCAAAATGCCCCATTTATTGATGGCTGGTGCAACAGGACAAGGAAAGTCAGTTGGTTTGAATGCCGTAATTACTTCTCTTGTGTACAAGAAACATCCCGCCGAAATAAAGTTTGTTATGGTCGATCCGAAGAAAGTCGAATTGACTCTTTTTAATAAAATCGAACGACATTATTTAGCCAAGCTTCCTGATACAGACGACGCTATTATAACCGATAATGCTAAGGTAGTTAACACTTTGAATTCACTTTGTGTCGAAATGGATAATCGATATTCCTTGTTGAAGGATGCTATGGTTCGGAATATCAAAGAGTACAATGAAAAATTCAAATCCCGAAAACTAAATCCCGAAAATGGGCATCGTTTTTTACCTTACATAGTTTTAGTTGTCGATGAGTTTGCCGATTTGATAATGACTGCTGGAAAAGAAGTTGAAATTCCCATTGCTAGATTGGCACAATTGGCTAGAGCAATTGGAATACACTTGATTATTGCAACGCAAAGACCATCAGTAAACGTAATTACGGGATTAATAAAAGCCAATTTCCCAGCTAGAATTGCCTTTAGAGTGTCTTCAAAAATTGATTCCAGAACAATATTAGATACCCAAGGCGCTGACCAATTGATAGGTCGTGGAGACATGCTGTACACCAACGGCAATGATGTGGTTCGTGTTCAATGTGCTTTTGTAGATACCCCAGAAGTTGAAAAAATTGTTGATTATATTGGCTCACAAAAAGCGTATGCAACTGCTTATTTGCTACCAGAATTCGTTGGAGAAGAAAGTGGCATTAATCTTGATATGGATATATCCGAAAGAGATACCTTATTTAGAGAAGCAGCTGAAATAATTGTAATGGCGCAACAAGGTTCGGCATCCTTACTTCAAAGAAAACTGAAACTAGGCTATAATAGAGCAGGTCGATTGATAGATCAATTGGAAGCTGCTGGAATTGTTGGGCCATTTGAAGGTAGTAAAGCAAGAAGTGTTAATATTCTCGATATGAGTTCTCTTGAACAATTTTTCAATAACGAACAAAATTAAGTAATAATGAAATTGAAGATTATTTCAACCGTTCGCCTTTTAGGCTCTGGTCACGAATTCCAAAAAAAAATTAATAAAAATATGATTAATAAGTTTTTATTAATTTGCGTAATACTTCTGTTAAGTTTTTCCGCTCAAGCTCAAGACAATAAAGCAAAAGATCTTTTAAACAAAGTTACTAGCTTAGTACAAGAGTACGACAATATTGTAATCGATTTCAAATACAGTTTGAATAATCCTAAAGAAAACATTCATCAAGATAGCAAAGGAAATGTCACAATGAAAGGTAATCAATATGTTTTGAATTTTATGGGCGTTACAAAAATATACGACGGTAAGAAAAACTATACAATAGTTCCAGAAGATGAAGAGGTTACCATATCGACAATTAACGAAAAAGAAGACAGCGCCATCACTCCATCAAAGATGCTGACATTTTTTAATTCGGGTTATAAATGTACATTTGACAAATTGGAAGATATTAAAGGTAGGAAAATTCAATATGTAAAATTGATTCCAACTAGTGCAAAAGACCAAAGAAAAGAAATATTATTAGGAATTGATGTTCAAACAAAACACATTTATAATTTGATAGAAACAGGCAAAAAAGGTACAAAAACCACGTTGACTGTTAATTCTTTTAAAACCAACCAACCTTTGTCGAAAAATCAATTTACTTTTGCCGCTAGTAAATATCCTAATTACTACATCAATAAAATAGATTAATTCTACGTGAAAATTCTCGACAGATACTTACTAACGACTTTTCTTAGTACCTTTTTAATGGTATTTGTCATTCTGTTTTTTATTTTTATACTTCAATCGGTTTGGTTGTTTATAGCCGAATTAGCTGGCAAAGATTTAGATTTGCCGATGGTTCTCAAATTCTTATTATTTGCGATGCCACGAATTATGCCGCTCGTTTTACCTTTATCAGTTTTGCTGGCTTCCATAATGACTTTCGGGAATTTAGCCGAAAATTATGAATTTGCAGCAATGAAATCGGCGGGGATTTCGCTCCAAAGAGCAATGACAAGTTTGATTATATTTATAACCATTTTAAGTTTTGTAGCTTTTTCTTTCGCTAATAATGTAATCCCTTATGCTGAATATAAATTTATCAATTTCCGCAGGAATATTGCACAATTAAAACCTGCTTTAGCTATTACCGAAGGGCAGTTCAGCGATGTTGGTTTGTACTCAATAAAAGTCAATAAGAAATCTGGAGTCAATGGAAATAATTTGTCTGGGATTATAATTCATAAAAAATCCGCATTTGGTGAAGGTACAAAGACTGTTATAAAAGCCAAAAATGGTCTATTAATTAGTAGTGAACAGTCGAACACCCTGCAAATGGTTTTAAATGATGGATATTATTATGAAGATATAATTCCAAAAACCTATGAGGATCGCATTAAATTTCCTTTTGCTAAAAGCTCTTTTAAGAAGTACAATATCAATATTGATTTATCAAAACTGAATACAGTGGATGTAGATGATGAGAATATTTCAAACACCAATTCAATGCTTAATGTAAGCGAACTCAAATATACTGTAGATTCTTTAAACAAAAATAGGAACACAGAAATTATATCTTTTTCAGAAAACATTAATGAGCGTATTGGGATTCAGAGAAATTTTAATACAATAATCAATTTCAAAAAAAACAAGAAATTACCTGAAAATTTACTTTCAGCATATTCTGATAAAAAAAAAATTGCGGTTATAAATTATGCAGTTAGCAATGTAGAAAATAATTTACTTTCCATTGCTGGTACCACTACTGAGTTGGAATTCAAACAAAAAAACATTAATGGACATATATTGGCTTTTTACGATAAATTTGTAATTGCTTACGCATGTTTTCTAATGTTTTTTATCGGAGCTCCATTGGGTGCTATAATTAGAAAGGGAGGTTTAGGTCTGCCAATTGTATTTGCAGTATTAATATTTATTACATTTCATTTTATAAATACATTTGGCAAACGAATCTCGCAAGAAAATGGATTATCCCCAATATTAGGTGCTTGGATGTCGTCACTGGTCCTAACTCCTCTTGCAGTTTTGTTGACCTATCGCGCAACAAATGATATTGGGTTGATAAATATGGATGTAATTTTAGAGCCTTTTCGAAAATTATTTCAGAAAATATTTCATACGACAAAATAAAGTGACTCAATTTACTTCCAAAATCTTTGAAAAAAATGTCTTGTAAATTTTTTTATCCAGCCGCTGATTGTGTGTATGGGAAGAAGAAATTAGTGCAAACCATGTAGAAAAAAACTTAATTACAATATGGCAATTACAAAAATAAAACTGAACACTATAGAAGAAGCCATCGAAGACATTCGTCAAGGCAGAATAATAATTGTCGTTGATGACGAAGGTCGGGAAAACGAAGGTGATTTTCTTGCGGCTGCAGAAAAGGTAACTCCTGAAATGATTAATTTCATGGCGATGCATGGTCGTGGTCTTATTTGTGCACCACTAACTGAAAATCGTTGTAAAGAATTGGGTCTAGCCTCAATGGTCAATAATAATACAGATCCTTTGGAAACCGCTTTTACCGTGTCGGTAGATTTGAGAGGTAATGGTGTTACAACAGGAATTTCGGCTGCCGATAGAGCCAAAACAATTTTATCATTAGTCGATAACAATACAAAACCGCACGATTTAGCGCGTCCAGGTCATATATTTCCTTTAATAGCTAAACAAGGGGGAGTTTTAAGACGAACAGGACATACGGAAGCAGCTATAGACTTTGCAAGGTTAGCTGGATTTAAACCCGCCGGCGTTATTGTCGAAATCATGAACGAAGATGGCTCAATGGCACGTTTGCCAGAATTAGTAAAAGTGGCTAAGAAATTCAATTTAAAACTGGTTTCAATTGAAGATTTAGTAGCTTATCGAATGCAACATGATAGCTTAATTGTCAAGAAAGAAGACTTTGATATTGAAACTCGTTTTGGTACTTTTAGATTGAGAGCTTATCTTCAAACTACGAATGATCGTATTCATGTTGCTTTAACCAAAGGCACTTGGAATATTGGTGAATCGGTTTTAACTCGTATTAATGCCACTTTAATAAATAATGACATTTTGGGCACTTTAACCAATGATGCTAATAAAAAATTATGTGACCTTTTTGAGCTAATCAACAAAGACGGAAAAGGAGCAGTATTATTCATCAATCAGGAAACGCAGTCAGGAGATTTACTGAACCGAATTGTTGAATTGAAAGAATTGCAAACCAAAGGAATCTTTAAAGCCCCTCAAATTAAGATGGACAATCGAGATTTTGGTATTGGAGCTCAAATTTTGCACGATATAGACATTTCTAAAATACGGCTTCTCTCGAATACCGAGCAAACCAAACGTGTGGGAATGATAGGCTATGGTCTTGAAATCGACGAATATGTTCAATATTAGAACGAATTGCATCAATTTACTATTTGTTTTTATGATTAATAGCTAATAAATGAAACGATTAGGAAAGGGTTTAAAAAGGATTTTATTTATTTCAAAATAGTTTTTGTAAAACAAAAAAATGTTTCTATATTTGCAACCGCATTGAGAAATCGAATGCGCTATATTGGAGAAATGGCAGAGCGGTCGAATGCGGCAGTCTTGAAAACTGTTGACTGTAACAGGTCCGGGGGTTCGAATCCCTCTTTCTCCGCCAGTTGTTAAACAAAGGCAATCAAAACCTCGTAAATCTTATGATTTACGGGGTTTTTTCTTTTATGTGCTAACCAAAATATTCATTTAATCTTATCGCTAAAGAGATAAAATCGAGACCCTAGAATTTTCAAAAATTAGGGTCTCGCTAAATCCCTTAAAAATTTCAAACAACCAGTTCAATCACTTGTTCATCAACAAGTTTACTATTTGAACATCTTGTTTGATATTGATTTTGAAACTAAATTGAATACTAATTAAAAGGTTACCACTATGAAAACAAAAATCACTTTGCATTTTTATGCTAAAAGCACAAAAGCCAATGCAGCAGGACAACTCCCAATTTATGTGCGCTTAACCGTTGACGGAAAACGACTAGAGTTCAGTACCAAGAAATTTGTCGAAACCTCCAAATGGTCCTCTGAACTATCTAAAATGAAAGGCACAACCGAAGAAGCACGTTCAATAAATAGTTACCTTGATTTGATGAAAACGAAAGTTTTTAATGCACAAATGGAATTGATGCACCGAAACGAGAACTTAACGATTGAAAATTTCAAAGAAAAATTATTAGGAACCGAACAACGCCAAAGAATGCTCATTCCAATTTTCGAAGACCATAATAACAAAATCAAAGAACTGGTTGGCAAAGAATATGCACCAGGAACATTAGAGCGTTACAAAACTTCGTTGAGTCATACAAAAGAATTTCTACTATGGAAATACAAAGTTTCGGATATTGAGATAAGCAAAATAGATTACGCTTTTGTAACCGATTATGAATTCTGGTTACGAAGTGTTCGGAACTGTGCCAATAATACAGCGGTAAAATACATCAAGAACTTCAGTAAAATAATAAAACTTTGTCTGGCCAATGACTGGCTTGACAAAAATCCGTTTGCGAATTACAAATCGAAAGTAAAAGAAGTCGAGAGAGTTTATTTATCTGAAGAAGAAATTCAAAATATTATCAACAAAGATTTCAAAACCGAAAGATTATCATTAGTTCGCGATATATTCCTTTTTAGCTGCTTTACTGGTTTGGCTTACATTGATGTCAAAAACCTAACAAAGTCGCATATAAGCATAGGAATTGATGGCGAGAAATGGATATTTACTCATAGACAAAAAACCGAAACTGCTTCTAAAATTCCAATACTTCCAGTAACACAAATGATTATTGAAAAATACACTGACCATCCACAAAGCAATAATGAAGATAAGCTATTACCTATTTTGAGTAATCAAAAAATGAATGCTTATTTAAAAGAAATAGCTGCCGTTTGCGAGATTGAAAAAGAATTAACCTTTCACATTGCCCGACACACTTTTGCAACGACTGTAACGCTTACAAATGGAGTTCCGATCGAATCAGTAAGTAAAATGCTCGGACATAAAAATTTGAGAACAACGCAACATTATGCAAAAGTATTGGATAAAAAAGTAAGTGAGGATATGAAAGTTTTGAGAGATAAGTTTGCATTAGTAGTAATACCAACTTTCAAAGCAAAATCAAACTAAAATTACCTACTCAAAATCTTTTTAGTCACAAACTCATTAAAAAAAAAAGTCCCTATATATATTACCAATAGGGATTTCGTTTTTGCCAATATAAACTGTATTATTATCAACTGAATCTATTTTTTTCGCATTGATAATATAAGATTTACTGACTCTTACAAACATATTTTTAGGCAACTGATCATGAATTGTTTTAATATTCATCGCGGTAATCACTTTTTGATTTTCTGTGTGCATCACTACATAATCCTTTAATCCTTCAATAAAAAGAATATCATTAAAATGAATTTTAACTATTTTTCTGTCGGCTTTTATAAAAAAATAATCATCTGTAATATTTTCAATATTATTATTGGCATAATCAGCATTGAATAATTTGTAATAGGATTGTGCTTTATCGACACCTTTTTGAAAACGCTCTAATTTCACAGGCTTTATCAAATAATCAATCGCATCAACTTCATAACTATCAGTAGCAAATTCAGAAAATGCAGTGGTAAAAATCACAAACGTATCATTAGGTATCGTTTTGGCAAATTCAATTCCGTTTATTCCTGGCATTTGAATATCAAGAAATATCAAATCAACTTCGTTGTTTACCAAAAAATTAGTAGCGGCATCTGGACTGTTAAAAGAACCTATTAAGTCTAAATTATTCGTTTGATCTATCAGCATTTGAATAGCTTCTCTTGCTAATGGCTCATCATCTACTATTATGCAGTTCATAAATTTATACTTAAAGTTACACAATATGTTTCTGTACTATCTTCTATTTTTATAGTATGAGAAAGTGGAAATAGTAATTCTAATCTTCTTTTGATATTTACTAATCCCAAACCTCCAATAGTTGTATTTACAGCTCTTAAAATCGGTTTTGAATTTACACATTTGAAAATAAGCTCATTAGCTCTAACCTCAAAAGATAAATTTACATAGGATGATTTTGCTGAATCGTTATTGTGTTTTATGGCATTTTCTACAAACGAAATAAACAATAATGGTGGAATTAAAACGCCTCTCAAATTACCTTCTTTTGAAATTAAAAAATCAAAATTATCTCGTCTTACCTTTTCCAAATTTAAGAAATCTTCTAAAAAATGAATGTCAGAAGTAAGTAAAACGGTCTCCCTAGCACTATCATACAACTGATAACGCAACAAATCACTCAATTTCATTAAAACTTGTGATGCTTTTTCGGGGTCTTTCTTGGTCAAAACATTAGCATTATTGAGCATATTAAACAAAAAATGTGGATTGATTTGATTTTTTAATTGTTCTAATTCTGCAATGGTATTAGCTTGTTTTAATTCACTTATCAATTGTGCATCTAGCATCCATCGTTGAAATAATTTAATTGCTGCCGATGCGGAAATAATTACAATAATTATAAACGAAAATTGTAACAAACCAACAGAATCATCCTTTTCTGATAAAAGATAAGGTTCAAAATGATTACTTGTATAAGTGTGTAGTATAGATAATACAAAAATGCCTAAAAAAATAAATAAAATATAAAATAAATATTTGTTTTTAAACAAATATTTGGGAACCAAAAAATACATATTAGTGTAAGCTAAAAGTAAAATCTGAATAAAAGTAAGCATCCTACTATAGCTCTCAATTGGTTCGCCATATTCAGGATCACTATAATACAAAACAATAATACTGAATAGTATTATAATTGAATGTCTCCAAAATCGAAATTTCAATGAAATAAAAAACTGGAGCATTAAATTATCATTTATCGATTGCTTGGGTAAAGTTTGATTCATAAACAAAGATTATTTCTAACAAATTTAAAAAAATAAAAACGCTTGCCATTGTAAATTATACAAAAGCAACCATTTTTTATACAAAAAGTTAAAACAATTAAAACATTTTTACTGACTTAAAGAACTTTTGTATAAAATATAATCGGTTTGGTAT
>CAMCTL010000107.1 GCA_945878515.1 Flavobacterium psychrophilum
GTTGAATACGAAATTATCCCAACAATTTACGTTGGCTGGTTTCAAGGCTTGCGTTCCAATATTCTCCCAAGCACAAGTTGTCGTATTGAAAACGAAATCGTCCCAACAGTTTACGTTGGCAGGTTTCACAGCTTGTGTTCCAGCATTAACCCAAGAACAAGAAGTAGTGTTGAATACGAAATTGTCCCAACAGTTTACGTTGGCAGGTTTCACAGCTTGTGTTCCAATATTCTCCCAAGCACAAGTTGTCGTATTGAAAACGAAATTGTCCCAACAGTTTACGTTGGCAGGTTTCACAGCTTGTGTTCCAGCATTAACCCAAGAACAAGAAGTAGTGTTGAAAACGAAATTGTCCCAACAGTTTACGTTGGCAGGTTTCACAGCTTGGGTTCCTGTATTTTCCCAAGAACAAGAAGTATTGTTGAAAACGAAATTGTCCCAACAATTTATTTTGGTTGGCTGAGCTGGTTGAGTTCCTGTTATAACCCAAGCACAAATTGTGCTATTGAAAGTGGCATTTTCATAGCAAGCTAAGGCGGGCATAGCTGGTTGTACTGGCTCGGTTATTGTTCCTGTCGCTAAGGCCGTGCATCCGTTGGCGTCAGTTATTGTAACATCATAAATTCCAGCTGATAAATTTGAAATATTCTGCGTAGAAGCTGTAAAAAAATTAGGACCAGTCCACTCGTAGGTATATGGCAACGATCCTCCTGAGACAACAAGATTAAGTGTACCATCTGTCCCTCCATTGCAGGTAACATTAGTTTTCGTTGTTGAAGCAGAAACAGAAGTAGATGGTTGCGAAATCGTTGTAGAATAAAAAGCCTGACAACCATTGTTTGCTGTTAGAATCAAATTATAAGTACCCGCTACCAAAGAGTTAATGTTTGCAGTTGTTGCTGTAAACGATCCAGGACCAGTCCAAGCATAGGTATAAGAACTGGCACCGCCCGATGAAGATACTGACGCAGTTATGGATCCATTATTATCACCAAAGCAATTTACATTGGTCGGTATAACGGTTACACCAGGAATACTTGAGCTATCAATAGTAAAATTGGCAGTAGCTTTACAACCTGACGAATTGGTGACGGTTATGCTATAATTACCTGGAGCAAGACCAGTTCTATTTCTAGTTGTAACTCCATCTGACCACAAAAAAGAATTTCCAATCTCTGGTGCAATAGTAATTCTTCCGTTTGTATAGCCACAAGAAGTATTAGTAACCACACTGGTTATAGTCGGAAGAGCTATTACGGTTACGGTTACTGGATCGGAAGGAACTGACTCAGTAACTATTGCTCCGAATGTGGATATAGCTATTCTGCGGTATTGTGTTGTAACTGTTAATCCTGATGGTGCGTCGTAAGTCTCCGACTCAGCTCCCAAAATAGGGCTCCATACAGTAAATGGGCTTACTGAACTTTCCCACCTATAACTTATTACTGCTCCTACATCTCCAACTCCAGGGGAAGTGCTGGCAAAAGCTACAGGATCGCCTCCACTACATATTGACTGACTTGAAGCAATGGTTCCTGGTGAAGTTGCCACATTTAAAAAACTATTGCTTAAATCAGAAATCGAAGGGGACAAAAAGACGGACGATAATTGTTGTTTTATGGGATAAACACCATTTAACGTACCTGAAGCTACGACCGTATCTCTCCCTGAGGACAATGTAGATTCGGAATGAGCGTAGTCATTACTTGCATGGACAATATTTTTATAACTTCTAGCGTTTTTAAAAGTGTAAAAGATAGTTGAATTAACTGTTCCCAAAGTAAGACTTGAAGTAGTAATTATTGTTTTATTCGTTTTAGCGATGGAAACACCAACAGTTTCATCAGCAACAGTTGAAACCAAAAATTCATTTGTTGTTAAGGAATCCCATGGCGCTCTTTCTAAATCGAGTTCTGAAGCAGTTCGTCCATAAGTAGATAAGCTAAGCAACATAAATATTAATAATAATAAGCCATGCTTAATAATCTCATCTGCAAATAGATATTTACAATTTCCAGAGATAAATTTTGTAATTTTAATATTCATACTATTATTTTTAGTCTTATTTTAGTAACAATGAACGCATATTTGCTTGTAATTCTTTTCTCAAATAAACTAACAATTAAATCAAGACTGTCTAGATTAATATCTTTAAATCTATAAAATTTTATAAATTCAACAGTTTTGACTAAACTTGTAGGTTACAATTTAAATTGCCTGACAACATGCTAAATTTTTTAGCACTGTATTTGTAGGAATAGAGTAAATCAATATCATTTAGATAGTATATTTTTTAAAACCCTTATTATAAATAAACTAAAATATCTAATTTTTCATTCCCGTATCAAACTTAGTTCAGGCTTAATATTGTTGTATTGAATTTTATAAAGAAATTTTTGACGCTATTCTTGTTTTAAAAAACTGAATTCTTTATAATACTTTATAATATTTTATATTAATTAACAATTGCTGAACCACATGTCTGAAAATATAAAATCTAAACTACGTTTATTTACTTAAATTTATTTATTATCAAATAAATAGGTTCTACCGATGGAACAAAAGTTTTAAACTTAGAAAAGAACATATTTTATTCGGTTAATGTTTTAAAATGTCAGCAAATTCTGAATAATTTTACAATCTATTCCATGTCAAACCATTGCGCAAAATTAAACAAAATAACTAAAAATCAAAATGCTATTAGTTAAATATTAGATTTTTATTACTGTTTATTAACTTTTCTAGAGAAAAATGTATTAAACAGTAACAAAACCCTACTTGCTTTTTTTTAACCATTGGCTATGATATTCATTATAAAAGTATTTGTTTCTGAAAATCAAAAAGTCATGCTTGCGCACAAAAATATCTGTTTGTTAAATCTATTATGTTAAATCACTTTAAGTATAAAAATCAATTTTTAGAGACTTGCCTTTATCAATAGTATTTAAATCAAAAAACTAGCACAGATAAAAACAAAAAAATCATAAAATTTAGATGAAATTATTATCACATTTAGCACATTACTATCTAATTAATTCGAAATTTTAAAAAGTATAAGTTTCACACTTTAAGCATGAGTCAAACATAAAGATGATGAAGAAACCATCCTAATTTAGAAAATTTCTAACTGCAGGCAGTATTTCCTAATTTGCAAAAGCGATATTTAGCAAAAAAACCGTTTGACAGAAAAAAAAATTATGTTAATTTCAAAACTAACCAGTATCGATTCCGAAGGCTTCATGGTTTTTTAATAATGCCTTTTTGTATTTTTGCAAGCAAAACTCTTATATGAAATCTTTTTTCTATAAATATGGAAAATTCTTCGGTGCTGCGTTGGTGTTTTCCATCATCACTATTTATTTTTTTTACACTGCATTAAATCCAAAGAAATCACTTCCAATCTTCAATCCGTCGGATGTAAATCCAGAATTGGTCGATACTACGGTGCAATACATCAGCAAGTATCACACAATTGCTAATTTTTCGTTTACCAATCAAAATGGAAAAACCATTACGCAAAAAGACTATCAAGACAAAGTTTATGTTGCCGATTTTTTCTTCACTACTTGTAAATCCATTTGCCCCAAAATGACAACAAATTTGGTCGATGTTCAAAAAGCATTTCTAGACAATCCAAAAGTAAAATTGCTTTCATTTACTGTAATGCCTGACATTGACAGCGTTTCAGTATTAAAGGAATATGCCAAAATAAACGGCGTGATTGACTCAAAATGGAATTTAGTCACTGGCGACAAAAGAGCGATTTACACGATGGCGAGAAAATCCTATTTGGCTGTAAAACAAGGCAAACCAGAAGAGCAATACGATATGGTTCACACCGAAAACTTTGTACTTGTTGACTCCAAAAAACGAGTTCGTGGTTTTTATGACGGCACCAAAAAAGAAGAAATTCAAAAACTCATTGACGATATAAATTGGCTTTTGGAAGACGAAAAAAAGTAAACCTGACAATTCTCATTTGATATTCTTTTTTTTACTGTACTTTTGTAATCTAAATTCAATCTAAATAAGAATTGCGAACCACAATAGCCAATCTACAAAAAGGACAAATAGCCATAATCAAAGATTTTGATGCAGATGTTATTCCATTAAAATTATTAGAAATGGGTTGTTTGCCCGGAAACACTGTGCAATTACTCCAAGTAGCGCCCTTTGGAGATCCATTATATTTAGATATAAATGGTTCTCATCTTGCAATTCGAATTGAAACCGCACTAGAAATTGAGGTCGAACTGTTGCTTAAAAAAAGCTGAATTAAATGCGTACCGAAAATATCAATTTGGCTTTAATTGGGAATCCAAACACAGGCAAAACCTCAGTCTTCAACCAACTTACGGGCTTGAACCAACAGGTTGGAAATTATCCCGGAATTACTGTTGAAAAAAAAATAGGCTTTTGCAAATTATCAGCAAATGTAAAAGCTAACATTTTGGATTTGCCTGGAACATATAGTTTAAACGCTAGTTCCATTGATGAAAGTGTGGTCATCGAATTACTACTCAATAAAAAGGACAAACTCTATCCTGATGTTGCTTTGGTAGTAACCGAGGTCGAAAACTTAAAGCGAAATTTATTACTTTTTACTCAAATAAAAGATTTAGAAATCCCAACTATTCTTGTCATCAATATGTCCGACAGAATGAAATTTAAGGGCATTTCGTTAAATATTCCATATTTAGAACAGCATTTAAAAACAAAAATAGCTTTAGTTAGTTCTCGAAAAGGCGTTGGTATTGAGGAATTAAAGAATTTAATTATTAACTATAAATCCATTTCCACAGAGCCTTGCTTGAATGCTTCGAGTATTGATGTTGATTATTTTTCTAATCTTCAAAAAACATTTCCTAACCAACTACTATATAAATTGTGGTTGGTAATTACACAGGATGTGAATTTTCTCAATTTGCAACGAAATGAAATTCGTGGCGCATTTACTAAATCGCATTCGGATTTAAAACGCCTGCAACAAAAAGAAACTATAAAACGGTATCAATTTATAAATGAAGTTTTAAAAGAAGGTCAAAAAATTGACAGTTCAATTGCCAAAGATTTTAGGAGTAAGTTGGATCGCATATTAACCCACAAATTCTGGGGTTATGTAATTTTCTTTTTTGTTTTGTTTGGAATTTTTCAATCTATTTTCGTTTGGTCAGAAATTCCAATGGATTTTATAGATGGTAGTTTTGCCTATCTGAGTACAATTACCTACGAAAACTTGCCTGCTGGCGCATTTACCGACTTGATTGCCCAAGGCATAATACCAGGAATTGGTGGTATATTAATGTTTATTCCACAAATCACTTTTCTGTTTTTATTCATTTCGATTCTCGAGGAAAGTGGTTACATGAGTCGCGTGGTTTTCTTGATGGACAAAATTATGCGACGATTCGGGCTTTCGGGCAAAAGTGTAGTGCCATTAATATCGGGAACCGCTTGTGCAATACCAGCAATCATGGCAACCAGAAATATTGAAAATTGGAAGGAACGCTTGATCACGATTTTAGTAACTCCATTTACAACTTGTTCAGCTCGATTACCTGTTTATGCCATAATTATTGGGCTAATAATTCCAGACAAGCATTTTCTAGGCATACTAAATATCCAAGGATTAACACTAATGCTATTGTATCTAGTCGGATTCGGCATGGCCATTTTTTCAGCCTATCTTTTAAATAATATCCTGCAACTTAATGCCAAAACTTTTTTTGTTGTCGAAATGCCCAACTACAAGTTGCCGATGATAAAAAATGTACTTATAACAGTAGTCGAAAAAACCAAAGATTTCGTTTTCGGAGCCGGAAAAATGATTTTGGCAATATCAGTAATTTTATGGTTTTTAGCCTCAAATGGCCCAGGTGAAAACTTTAATAATGCACGAAAAATTATAAGCTCTGATGTAAATAATAAAACACTGTCTACATTAGCAATCGACAATAAAGTAGCCTCCTTCAAATTAGAAAACTCATATATTGGTATAATGGGGAAAAGTATTGAACCCGCCATCTCTCCTTTGGGTTACGATTGGAAAATAGGAGTTGCAATTATCAGTTCCTTTGCAGCAAGAGAGGTATTTGTAGGAACATTAGCAACGATTTACAGTGTTGGTAGCAGCGATGAGGAAAACACCATTCGCAACAAAATGGCAACTGAAACCAATCCCAAAACTGGTGAAAAGGTTTTTACTTTTGCGTCAGGAATCTCACTATTACTATTTTATGCATTTGCACTTCAATGTGTTAGTACCTTAGCCGTAACAAAAAAAGAAACCAACAGTTGGAAATGGCCATTAGGACAACTGGTTTTTATGAGTGGCTTTGCTTATCTTGTAGCTTTAATTGCTTATCAATTACTAAAATAAATTTCTATAAATTCCTTATTTATATTTGGTCTAAATAAATACAATTCTTATTTTTGCCAAATAAATCTAAATAAATAAGAAATGAAATATTTATCTACCGTGCTTTTATGTTTACTATTTGCAAAATTTGCTTCGGCTCAGGAGGTAAAAAAAGACACCATAAATAAATTATCGACTGTTGTTATTGTTGTTAAACAGCAAAGTCCTGAACGAATGCCAGAAATCAAAGACAACATACTATTTTCGGGCAAGAAAAACGAAGTTTTGAAACTTTCTAATCTAAATGCCAATTTAACCAACAATAATGCTCGAGAGGTTTTTGCGAGAATTCCAGGTGTAACGGTTTGGGAAAACGAAGGTTCAGGCTTACAAATCAATGTGGGAGTTCGAGGTTTAAGCCCAAACAGAAGCTGGGAATTGAACACACGTCAAAACGGTATAGACATTTCTGCAGATGTTTTTGGTTATCCCGAAGCCTATTACAATCCTCCTTTAGAAGCAGTTGAAACCATCCAAATGGTTCGTGGCGGTGCTTCTTTGCAATTTGGTCCTCAGTTTGGAGGAATGTTGAACTATGTTTTAAAAAGAGAAACAGAAAAATCATTTTCTTTCGAAACGCAAAATACCGTTGGAAGTTTTGGACTAGTGAGTACTTTTAACGCCATCGGTGGAAAACATAAAAAATTCTTTTACTATGTTTACAATCATTCCAGAAGTTCGGATGGATGGCGAGAAAACAACCGATTTACAGCTAGAAACACGCACGCTTTTTTAGAATATCGTTTTACTGACAAAACCAAAATATCGGCTGAATACACCAATTCTGACTATGTAATGCAACAACCGGGCGGCTTAACCGATGATCAATTCAAATCGAACGCTAGACAATCTTTCAGAGAGCGCAATTGGTTTGGTGTGCCGTGGAATATTTTTTCTTTGAATTTTGACAGTAAAATAAATACAAATTTTGATGTGTCCGTAAAAGCCTTTGGACTTGTTGGGGAAAGAAACAGCGTTGGTTTTACAAGCGCAGCAACAGTTCCTGATGCTATAAACCCGCTAACAGATCAATATTCGAAACGTCAAGTTGATAGCGATATCTATAAAAATCTTGGAATTGAAAACAGAAATCTTTATCGATACAATTTAGGTAAAATTAAAAATAATCTTGCTTTTGGCGTTCGTTTGTATCAAGCCCATACAGAGCGATTTCAAAAAGGCTTTGGTACAACTGGAAACGATTTTGATATGACTATCGAAAACAAATATCCAACAGCTTTGACATTTACAACCAAAAATGTAGCATTGTTTGCCGAAAATCAATTTAAAATAAACGATCAATTTAGTGTTACACCAGGTGTTCGTTTTGAGCATATTTTCTCTACATCAAACGGTAGAATTGCCATTAAAGAAGGAAATGATGTCACTTTTGCTGAAAAACAAATCACTAGAAACCAACCACTTTTTGGTGTTGGATTTGAATATAAATTGCAAAAAACAAACTTTTATGCCAATATATCACAAGCCTATCGCCCTGTTTTATTTAGCGATTTAACACCTCCAGCCGTTACAGATGTAATTGATCCCAACTTAAAAGATTCAAAAGGCTATAATGCGGATTTAGGCTATCGTGGTGTTTACAAAGGTTTTTTAAACTTTGATGTGGGTCTTTTTTACCTCAGTTATCAGGATCGTGTGGGTGGAATTAATCAATTTGTGGACAATGATCCAACCAAAGGAACTTATTTGTATCGAACCAATCTAGGAGAAACACGCAATAAGGGAATCGAAAGTTTTGTTGATTTGAACGTTACAAAAATGTTCGGTGTTCACAAACCTTATGGGAATTTAGATATTTTTGCTTCGATGTCGTTTATTGATAGTCGATATGTAGATTTCAAGCGAACTACTCAAACTGGAACAGCTCCAGATATTAAAATTACAGAAACCAATCTTGCAGGAAACCAAGTGGAAAATGCACCACGTTACATTCATAATTTTGGAATGTCGTGGGGAAATAATAATTTCTCGGCAACTGTACAGTACAAAATGTCTGGCGACATATTTACTGATGCAACCAATACAGTCGCTCCGTCGGCTAATGGTCAGACAGGTCGTTTGGATGGATACGAAATTTTAGATTTCTCGTCTGAATATAAATTTTATAAAAAATTCAATATTAGAACGGGAGTAAACAACATCTTAGATAAAAGTTATGCCACTCGTCGCGCTGGTGGCTATCCTGGTCCAGGAATATTACCTGGCGAAGGCCGAAGTTTTTACATTTCGGTTGGTTATAAATTGTAACAAAAAAGGTCTTCAAATCATTGAAGGCCTTTTTTTTATAAAATAAAGCCACTTTAAAAACCTTCCTGTTGGAATGAAAACATGGCAAATGCTATCAAACAAATGTTAAAATTGCCAAATAATTTACCTTTGCAAAGCGTTTTTCTAATTTCTAATTGTTTTGGTTTACTTTTGCCAATCGCAATTGCATAAATCTACAATTGCTATAAACCAAAAGAGTAAGGAATAATACTAACCAATAAAAGAGCGATACAATGACATCGCTTAAAAATAAAAATTTTCGAATATGGAACATTATGATAATGCTTGTGCCAAATATTACAATAGTTTAAATATAAAATGCCTGCCGTTGAACACTTGGGAATTTCGTCAAGAACATTTTTCGGATGCAATTATATATAAAAATTTGCTAACTAAATGGGATACAAAACAAGATTATCTAAAACAAGCCCATAAAGAAAATAGAGAACTCATCATTACAGATAAAAATTTTAGAATAGTATTTGTTTCTGATACTATTTCTAAAATAAGTGGCTATCGCAAAGAAGAAATAATAGGAAAATCTCCAAAAATGTTTCAAGGTGCAGGAACATCCAAAGAAACGCAACGTAATATAAAAACCGCATTAACGCTCTTGAAACCCTTTAAAGAAACCATTTTAAATTATAAGAAAAACGGTGAGCCTTATTGGTGTGAAATAGAAGGCCATCCAATGTTTGATAAAAACGGAGCGTTTGTAAACTATATCGCTTTAGAAAGAATTGCATCCTAAACTAGATTGAAATATGAACTTTCAAAATATTCTTGTTTACATAGTTGTCGGATTTGCTGCAGGATTTCTAGTTAGAAAGTTTTTTTGGAAATCCAAATCAAAAAGTAAATGTGGAAATAAGGATTGCGGATGCCATTAATTTGTCTTTACAAAAAGATTATTGGCAATCTTATTAGAAACTGTCATTTCCTTAGTATTAACCCTTATTTTGATTGACAAATCAAAACTTTCTTTAAATAAAATTTCGATTTTTGAACCTAAAGCAATTTCTTGTTTGTCTAAATATTTCAAGAATTCTGCCGAAGAATCTTTTACACCCACACAAATTCCTATTTGATTTTCTGCCAATTCCGAAAGCAACTGCTTTTCGATGTTTACAATTTGTCCGTTAGCATTCGGAATAGGGTCTCCGTGAGGATCTTCGGTGGGATTGCCTAGAAAATCATCCAATTTATTGATGAGTTGCTCGGATTTGATATGTTCCAATTGCTCGGCAATATCGTGAACCTCATCCCAAGCAAAATTTAATTTATCAACTAAAAAAACTTCCCACAAACGGTGTTTTCTCACAATCATTTTGGCAGAAAGTCGCCCTTTATCGGTCAAAGAAACACCTTGATATTTTTTGTAATTCACCAAATCTTTTTCGGCTAATTTCCGCAACATATCAGTTACTGAGGAAGCTTTAGTTTCCATGGTTTCGGCAATGGCATTAGTGCTTATTTCAGCATCCAACGAAACTGTTAGATGATAAATCGCTTTTAAATAATTTTCTTCTGAAAAAGTCATTTGATTGATGATTTTAGATTAACGATTTTAGATTGCAGATTTTTAAAACCCCATCATTCTAAAATATTAATAATTAATACTTTTATCTTTTACAATAAACAAAGGTATCGAAATCTTGTGTCTTAATTTATCTACGGTTGTGCCAAAAAGTAAATCTTTAAACCCAGTATGACCGTGGGTTCCCATTACCAAAACATCAAATTTTCCCATATTGATAATTTCAGGGATTACCTTGTTAGGTTTGCCAAAACCTAGTTTAGTTTTTACTTTAAAGCCTTTTTGAGAAAGTAATTCCTTGTATTCCGCCAATAATTTGGCGTCAATCAAGGTTTCTTGATCTTCAATGTTTTGTCCGTAAACCATTGCTCCTACAGTTTCTACCACGTGAATCAAAGTGTACTTAGCTTCTTTTCCGCCCAATTCAAAAGCACTATTAATGGCAACAGTATCGGCAGAAGAGAAATCTACCGTTATGGCAATTCGTTTGGTATTATAAGTTCCAATTTCAGAAAATTGAAGTTCTAAATTATGCGGAGAATGATTTTGAAATTCCTGCTTTGTTTTAGTAATAAACGGTTTGAAAATAATAAACAATAACAAAATCAAGAAACCAAAAGCTAATGGAACGACCGTAAACCAAAGAATCATTGGGTTTTCAGAAGTTTCGAGCCAACCTTGAATTTCGTTGAAAACTAATTTTGCATTCAAAGAAACAATAATCAGTGCCACTATCCAAGAAGCAATTTGGGTAATTTTTGAGATATGAAACCCTTTCATTTTCGATTTATCACTCACAAAATGTATCAACGGAATGATAGCAAAACCCAATTGCAAACTCAAAATTACCTGACTCAAAATCAGTAGTTTTCCAGTAACGCTTTCGCCAAAAATAGAAATAACAATTACAGCCGGAACAATAGCAATTAATCTGGTAATAATCCGACGAACCCAAGGTTGCATTCTAAAGTTAAGATACCCTTCCATTATGATTTGACCTGCAAGAGTTCCTGTAATGGTGGAACTTTGTCCTGCTGCAATTAGTGCAACTGCAAACAAAACAGGAGCCCATTCGGTGCCAAGCATCGGTTCTAATAGTCGGTGTGCATCTTGAATTTCGGCAACTTCAAACAATCCGTTTTTATAAAAAGTGGCTGCAGCCAAAATTAAAATCGCTGCATTGACAAAGAAAGCCAAGTTCAAAGCTATTGTAGAATCTATAAAATTATATTTCAACGCTTGCTTAATTCCTGTAACGCTTCGATCGAATTTTCGGGTTTGCACCAAAGAAGAATGCAAGTATAAATTGTGTGGCATTACAGTAGCACCAATAATCCCAATAGCGATATAAAGTGCCTCTTCGGTTGGAATACTTGGAATTAAACCAGAGAGAACACTTCCCATTTCGGGTTGCGCAAAAACCATTTCAAAGACAAACGAAAAACCAATTATTGCCACTAAGGCAATGATAAAAGCTTCCATTTTTCGAATCCCTTTATTGATTAGAAACAACAATAAAAAAGTATCTAAAACAGTGATTAAAACCCCTTCTAAAAGTGGAATCCCAAACAATAAATTCAGACCAATTGCCATTCCCAAAACTTCGGCAAGATCACAAGCAGCAATGGCGATTTCGGCAAGAAAATATAGAATATAATTAATTGGCTTAGAATAGGTTTCTCTTGAAGCTTGTGCTAAATCTCTTTGGGTTACAATTCCGAGTCTGGCGCTTAAACTTTGCAAAAGCAACGCCATCATATTGCTCATTAACAACACCCATAATAAGGAATATCCAAATTGACTGCCTCCAGCCAAATCAGTTGCCCAATT
>CAMCTL010000108.1 GCA_945878515.1 Flavobacterium psychrophilum
CTGTCCGAAATACATAAAACACACAAAAAACAACGCTTAAAGTTCTTATAAGTATAAAAAATGCCTGCAAACGGTCATCTGACAGCTACAAACATACATCGGACAGCTACAATTAATCATCAGAATGTTACAAATTGTCTTCTGACAACTATTTATATACTTCTAATAAATATTTTATAACTTCTGACAATGAATTATATATATCTGACAGCAACAAATGTTCTTCTGACGCTTACAAATGGTTAACTGAGGCTATTTTTATCATTATTTTTAGAAAATTAAACTGTTTTTTATTTTCATTTTGGCTTGTAATATTTTAGCTTTGGTATTCTTTACCAAAAAATACTAGCATTATGAAGAAAAAAGAAGTAGTAAGGGCTTATAATTTTACGGATGCGAAATTAGTAACCACCACCAATGAAAAAATTGCTTTTATCAGGCGGGATGCTGCCGAGTTTAGCGGCTACGGCATTACAGCGGCTATGGTGGATGAGCTAGGTGCTAAAAACGAGCTTTTTAGTGATAGTGTTACCGATATTGAAATGCGAGGCAAACAAACCGAGGTTACCGCCGCAAAAAATTTGCTTGTCGATGAACTGCAAGAAGCTATACGCGGGGTAATGAGTAGAGTGGTGCTAAAATATGCGGAAGAATCGGCTAGATATAGAAGATTTGGTACTGAAACATTATCCAAACAGTCGGATGCTCAGTTGCTCTTGATAGCCTCGAGGGTGTTTAGAGTGGGAACAGATAAGCTTGATGATTTGGCTGTTCACGGATTAACTGCTGCTATGTTGAACAACCTTAAAGCCTTGAGAGATGATTTAGAACAGGAAATAATTGGTATGAATTTAAAAATATCGGATAGAGATATTGAGCAAGAAAGTCGCGTTGAAGCGGGCAATGCTATCTATCATACTTTAGTAAAATATACCAATACGGGGCAGTCTATTTGGGCTTCTACCTCTGTAGCAAAATACAACGACTATGTAATTTATGATACCCCAAGCGGTACAGCCGAACCAGAAACACCGCCCGTAAAGCCATAAATTAGTGGTGTTTTATACCATTAAAAAGCCCTGTTTTATTATAAAAACAGGGCTTTTTTGTTTGAATGTAGATTAAGATTTGACAACTTTTTGAAAGTTGTCAAATCTATTAAATAATTACTCCTTATTAAACCCCCACAACCACCACAACCAAATCATTTTTTTTCAATTCCTGTCTCTCAAAAACAACCACAGTTTTGTCTTCTAGGTTGCTGAACGAAGACTCAATTGGTTTTTGGTTTATGGTTACTGCTAAGTTCATCACTACGCGTCCTTCTGGTAAGGCTATTTCCATTTGTTCCAATGCTAATTTTCCGTATTCCAATTTGATGCTGTTGGTTTGAGAATATGCTGTTCTGGTTTGTTGCAAACTGCCCCAACCTTCGGTTGCTGTAAATGCGGCTTTGAAATTCTCTGGATTTACTTTTGGCGCAAAGCCAATTTGTCCTTTTGGGCCATTATAGGTAAATCCGCAGGCGGCAATAAAGGCACCGTAGCTCGCCATCGCTCTCGAGTAATGGTCACTGCATTCTATTTCGTTATACGGATTTCTTTTGGCGGCGCCATAGCGTTCGTGAATGGCTTTTACCAAAGAAAATCCATAATCTAGTTTGTCTTCCCAAATATAATGGCTCGCCAATTGGTGTTCGAAACCCGTCATAACCTCATTAAAATAGCCAAACTGCCAGTGTTTTTCCCAATCATCTCTTTTGCCACCTTTTGGCCAAGTACACATTACCAAACCAGCATCGCCAGCAAGCGCATACGGTCTGCCGTTTTGTTTGGGCGAAATACTGTCTCGCAAAGGCCCCATATCGGGAACAAAATTGTATTTCCACAAGGAATCCAAAGAACTGTTGATCATTTCTTTGTTATACAAACGACCCAAACCGAGTTGAAAAGCCCAACTTTGCCCAAAAACTTGATCGATATAGCAACCAGAACCTATTCCGATAGCATTTTTATGTTTTGGATCTTCGTTTTGAATAAAATACTCGCCATTGTACAATTTTTCGATGTTCAGTTTACCAATTTCTAGGATTCTAGTATATTCTACAATTGCTTTGGTATCCTTCATTTCTTTTGCCATTTCAACCGCCGATGCTAATGCCGCCAAGTACAATGAGGTAATTACCGGCACATTGCCATACCATTCGGCATCCAAGGTGTTGTGTTGTTCGCCAAAAATAGTACCATTGGCTACGCCACCTTCCTCGGCATCTAAATCAATTAAATATTGCAAAGAGAGTTTGATGTTATCCCAATTTTTTTCTAGAAACGAAGCGTTATTTTCAGAGATTAAATAATCTCTATAGGCTCTTAGTACAATTCCCGCTTGTCCGTCGGCAGCAAATTTATTGGCTAGAGCACCTCTAAAATCAATTCCTCCCGAGGTTTTATCGATTACTTCAAAATCAGTTCTTTCTCTTAAATTTTTTTCCAATTCTGGAAATATTCGCCCAAGGGCCTGTGCGTAATGCCAAACATGAGTACAAGTTCCAGAGCAACATCCTATGCCTTCCCAACCCCAAAAACGACCATCTTCGAGCAAGAAACTGGTTTCGGTTGCAAGAATAGAAGTGTTCAAGAAAGTTCGGTTTAAAAACCAATGTGGTAAAGTAGCATCATCATAGAAACAGTTTTTCCAAGCGATGGTTTTTTGGTATAAATGGTTGTAATTAACGGCAATGTCATCGGCAACAGCAGCTGCATTATTGAAACGTTTGCTGTAGGATCTGCCTTTATTTTCGCCCTTTGATTTTTTGTTTTGCGGTAGTACAATGTTTGGAAAATACCAACTAACTATAAAGGTTATCTCTGCAGATTCTCCCGGTTTTAATTTCACGGTTTTGCTCAAAACACCAACTAGCTGTTCTCCGTGATTGGCTTGCGCCTTGATTTGCTCGTTTTCTGGAAACAATAATGGGCTATTGATTTTAATTCCAGCTTCGGCTTTGCTTTTTTTAATAGATTTTAAGAGCATCAATGCCATATTGCCAAAATCTCTTTTCTTTTGCAATGCCTCAACATTAGTTTCTGCGGAACAAGATAAAATGGTGTTTCCACCGATGGTCTCGATAGAATTGATTAACTGTACAGCTGCGTTGTTTTCGGAATTGTTCAAAACTGCATTTTCTAACCAACCTGAAAGTTCTACCGTTGCTTTTTTGTCGCTGGTATTAGTTACTTTAAAATGCATCACCGTAGCCGGATAGCTCGAAGCGGCCACATCTAAAGGAACAAAGGGCGAGAACGATTGTAAATCTATCGTTACCGGAAGTTTGGCATCGCGATAGTTGATCTCCGCCATTGGATATTGACCTTTGAAGGTGATGTCTTCAAAACCTTTAAAGTCTAAACTTTTTTGCCAAACCGAATCTTTCTGCATTACTCGAATACCAAATCCTTGTTCGAAAGGATATTCGGGCGCAACAGGAAAAATAAAATTGGCACCATCACGGGGTTTTATTTCTTTTTTGCCCTGCCAATCTTTGTAAATTTTATCTGAAATTCCTTCTTTTTCTTTATTAAAAATATCCCACAACCAGAGTTTTCCGTCTCCACCCAAATACACTGTTCCGGTGCAAATACCGCCAATGGGCATTCCTACATAAGCCAATTCTTTGCCTTTGTAGGCTTCGACTGCGCCTCTTTCATATAAACTCTTGTACCATTCTGGCGACAAACCTTTGTCAATAGGAATGGTATATTCTGATATCGAATTGTTATTAGCAAAAGCAGGAAAACCAATCAGTACTCCGCCTGTTGCCAATCCCATTGCTTTAAGAAAATCTCTTCTTTGAATACCGCCTTCTGCAATAGTGTTTGTTGCTTCTTTTGGCGTACAGCAACCAGAATTTGGGTCGCAATTGTTGTTTTTTATAGCATCGCTCATCTTGATATATTTATTTTAGGTTGGTTCTTAGATTTTTTTCAGCTTCGGCATTCCAGTAGCCACAATCCAATTGAAAGAAAACAGAAGTATAAGGAATGCTCAAATTGGTCTTGATAATTAACACATCAAACAGTTTGGCAGAATTGTCTAACTCTTTGATAATGTCTTCGTGCAGTTGGGTTTTTAAATCCTTTTTGTCCAGAATTTTATTCAGTTCCGTTCTGTAAGTTTCAATTCCTTTCGCATCTTTTTCAGGAACAAAAGCCATTTCTTTATCTACAAAAATATTGGCTCTTACGTGAGTAGATTTTTTGATTGCCTCATTTACAAACTGAACCACTTCCAATTGATTGGCATCAACAGTAATGGTTTTGATAGCAGGATTGCTTTGTTTTGGATAGGCGCCATCGGCAACCACAATCCAATTGCGGTGACCATATAATTTGATGGTGCTTTCTAGATCGGTTTTCCAATTTTCGGTTGTTTTTGTGGTCGTTGCTTCTTTGTTCTGCACTTCATTTACGCAAGAAAATAAGGTAAATAAAGCAATCATCATTAGGGCTGTTTTCTGAATCATTGTTTTGGTTTTATGGGATGTTAGGTTATAAAATGTTAAGTTTTAAAAAGTAAAAAAAATGTTTGATCATCAGTTGAACTGTTTTCTGAAATCAAATTAAGCTCTGCAAATTACTAATGATTTATGCAATTTTATAATTCAATTTTATCTGTGTTTAGTTGTGAATTATCGAACTTTTGATTTGGATTTAGTCAGTGGAATGGCCACATTGAACGACATCGACGGTGTCTTATCAGGTCGAGTAGCTCCATACAAATATTTAGGAATTCCCTTTTCAAAATAAAGAAAAGGGCGTTCAATGTGTTCAAAGCTCTTTTTTCCATCTTCCCAAAAGAAATTACTACCAATTACTTTAGGATGTTTTGCAAGCTTCCAATCAAAACCGTTTTTTGAAACCATTAATGCTAAAGCCCCACGATCGCCAGTAAATTTTCCAACAACGTCTCTCACAATAGCCCTGAAATAGCCATCTTGAAACCAAGTAAATGGGTCTTCGGCAACCATCCATTCTTTGCCTCCTTCATTCAAATCAAAAATACTTTTTTTATGTTTTACAAAAGGACCGAATGGCGAATTGGCAAAAGCTACTCCAAAACGAACTTGACCGCCTTGAATTTTACCATTTTTACACACCTGTTTGTAGAGCAAAATCACCCGTCCTTTATCATCGAAAGCGGTAGCAGGATTCGAAACCATCAGCGCATCAGTAGCAGTTGAATCTAGACTAACGTTTAATACGGGATAATCTAGCCTTTTCCATTCACCATCAGGACGGTCAGCAACTGCAACTCCAATGCGCTGTGTATTTCGGTAGCGCCACCAATTATCAGTGTACTTTTCTTTCTTACTTATAGGTTCTGCACAACTGGTTCCCATATAATAAAGGTAATATTTTCCTTTGTGCTCTACGACAGTTGGGTTGTGGGTAGCCGTACCATCCCAAAATTTTGTGCCACGAGCAGGGAGTGCAACTTTAAGATGTTTAAAAGGTCCGCTAGGATAATCGGAAACCGCAACTGCAATTTCTGAGGTAATAGGCCAGGCTTCAAAACCATCCGTTAAAGGCCATCGCGAATAAAGCATATAGAATTTTCCGTTATTTCCCTTGGCAACCGATCCACACCAAACGAAGTATCCGGGGTCGGTAAACTTATTGGCATAAGGAACGGCTTGTACCATTGCGTTCAAATCAAGTTCTTCAATTGGAATATGCTTTTTGTTCCTAATTGCTTTTTTATTCTGAGCAAAAATTATTGCAGTAAAACAGAACGATACTACTATAAAAAAGATTTTAAATGGAGTAGCTCTCATCATTATTGATATTTAAACCAAGCCGTAGCTTTACAATCTTTATTAGTTTTCAATTGCGCCCAATGCGCACTAAAACCTTCGGGAAATTGATAGTCCAATTTTTCGCCAGCTTTTACAGTAAAAGTTTTGAACAGCACCGGTTCTTTTAAATAAGGGTTAATGTGAATATAAAGCGATATTTCTGCATCAATATCCGATTCTAATTGCATACTTTTTTTATCGTAGCCGGTCATTAAATATAGATCCGAAAGTGTGTTGGCTTTTACCGCAGTATTTTTCCAAACGCCACCTTCGCCAACGGGTTTGCCGAAACTCCAAATATCATCAATTCCTCCAAACCATAGGGCAATTTCGCCATCCTCGGATTTATAAATGTGTTCCGATGCTTTGGCAGTTTTCTTGATGCCACTCATTACCAATAGACCGTTCCAAGTATTAAAATCTGAGATTTGTTTGTTGTGTGTAGATACTGGTCGCATCATTTTATACAATGGTTCTTTGCCAACTTCTTGCAAAGGCAATTCATAGAAAGTCCCGCAAATATTGGCCAATTCTCTTTCAGATTCTACCTCTCTTTTGAAGCGCATTGTGCCTGACGGAAATTTAGATTGATGCATTAAACTTCCTTTTGGTAATCTTAAATTGTAGTTTTTGGCGTGAAAAATAACCGATGCCTCATCTTCAGTCCAGATTTCCTTATTTGTAACTTCAGAATTGGATTTATCCGAAATTTCTTTGTTATCAAAATTGACTTCTTTCCAAATATTCTCTGTTTTCAAAGCTTCCAAAGCGGTGGAATCCACAAGTCCTTTTTTAAATTCAAAATCAAATTTTGTAAATTCATAATCGGTTTCTCTTCGAAATGCTTTGTCATCAATTTTTCCTGCAAAAACACTCAGATTAAAGTTTGTTTTATTGCTGAATAATTTTGCGTGCGAAACTGGTTCATCAGAATCAATATCGGCAATAGCATCAAATAATTCTTCAGATTTCTTTGCATTGGGATTGGCATCTGTAAGATGAAAAGTAGCGGTTAAATTGGTTGCCGTATCTGAGATTAATCGAACCCATTCTGCCTTTACATTTTTATCAAAAATAGAATAGGCATAAGCATTCGGTTCTACTTTTACAGTTTTTAAATCAGTCCATTTGTTATTTCCATTGGCGTCAATTTGAATCGTAATTACAACTGATTTTTCGCCCGAATTATACAAATGCAACATTCGACTGTCAAATCCCGAAACAGAGAATGGAAGCGAGGGTTGATTTGCAACTACTTCGTCTGCCAACCAAATAGCACCGTAACCCGAAGCTGGCCCCCAAGTGGATAGGTCTTCTTTTTTGCCAAACCAAAGATTAGATTGCGGCTGACCAGCAGATGGATTGCCCTGAATACTGGTTTCGTCAGTTGCCAAAACAATGTCGTTATTCCAACTTAAAAAATCGGGAATGTATCTTAAATGTGACCCAATTGGAGCAATTCCAGCCGTATTCGATTTAGAAAATGTACTTGGAAAATTAAAAAACATTCCGTGCATATCCATCATCATTTCGCCGTTTCCAATTTCTCTAATTCGCGGCCATTCGGTAAACCAGCCGTGCGATGGGTCGTTGTTGTAAGTGGCTTTTGGCAGTAAAAATGTAGTCCAACTATTGTTTTCCATTACTTTCAACCGAACCGATTTTTTATCCCAACCCATAGACCATAATGGTGATTGCTCGTTTGGGATGGCATTAATTCCGTTTTTGGTAGTTACATCCGTAAACTGATTTCTTTCAATCACTTTGAATTTTTCACCATCAAATTCGGCAAGAATTCCATTTTTTTCTGGACCTATCATTTCATTTTTATCAACCTGCCAATCTTTGGTCGGCTCGTTTTGATGTTCGCCATTATTCGCCAAAACCAATTTCCCTTGGCTGGTATATCCGCCTTTTCCGTGCCAACCAGGCAGCGGATCTTTATACAATTTTGTTACTTGCAAATTGTGAACATCTACCTCGTACAATGTTCCTTCCATATCATAATAATAGACTTTCTTTTCAGGGTCTTTCAAATGTCGTGCAATCGCTGTCAATCTTCCTTCCATATTTTTGATCGGAATCATACGAACAGCTCCTTTAGCATCAATGACATAAGGACCAATAAATAACTGATTCGATTCTTGGTGCACCATTCTAGCCGCAGGTGTGCCACCAATACTGCCTTCGAATATTTTCATTTTCTTATCCTTATCAACTATATACAATTTATGCTCGCTGCCTTTCGGCTGGTGGGCTGCATAATTCACCATATACAATTTGTCTTGCCAAACTGCCATTGCGCCAATGCCACATTCGTTGCCAAAACCATAAGTTCCATTCAACCTTGCGTGGGAATAAGTAGTGAGATGCGGATAGATTCCGCTTATTTTTCGTTTTCCTTTCAAGCTAATAATCTCCCCCTCTTTGGTTTCTACAACAGTGGAATTTTTAGTAGAAGAACAGGCTAGAAACAACATACTAAATAAGGCAATTGCAATTAGTTTATTGTAAGGTCGAAGCATTTCTATATTTGATTTTTAATTTTAGAAACTAAAGATATATAATTTTGAGTATTATTTTCCTTTGAGGTCAATTATTTTTGATTGCTTTTGATTGATGCTATCGAATTTGATTTAGCAATAAAAACTTTTATAACCCCGTCTGCAAAGATAAAACCCCGTCTGCAAAGATAAAAACCCCTTTGTAAAGATAAAACCCCGTTTGCAAACATGAAAACCCCGTTTGCAAACATCAAAACCCCGTTTGTAAACATGAAAACCCCGTTTGTAAACATGAAAACGCCGTTTGTAAACATGAAAACGCCGTTTGTAAACATGAAAACCCCGTTTGTAAAGATGACAACCCCGTTTGCAACATTGAAAACGGCATTTGTAACCATTCAGGTGCACTTACAACAATAAAATCAATGCTTATTACAATCAAAAATCACTTTAAACCATCGACAGACACATTCACTGTTCCGTTTACTTTGATGAAAGCAATAATCGCTTTGTTGGTCAGTTGAATTTTCTGGAATTGGATATCATCCATTTTTCCGTTGACGAAAACGCCCGGCATTGGTGAATAATTTTTTAGGTAAGTTGCCATACTTTGTTTGCCTTCTTCTAAATTTGAAACAATAGAGTAACGACAACTTTCCTGAATTTTTCTTAAAACCAATCCTTGCGCCAGCCAGTTGGCGGTTCGGATTAATTTGTTTTTAGTGTCTAAAGCATAATCCAATTTATCAAAGAAGATTTCTTTGGATTGTTCGTTGTATTGCGGAAATCCGGTTAAATAAATCGTCCCGTTTACGCTTCCTAAAACTTCCAAAGCAATGACCATTTTGTCATTTTTATGCCAAATGTCAACCTTTTGTACCTTTACTTTTTTGCTACCAGAACCAAATTCCTGTCCAGCAAAATTCTTAGTCATAATTTTTGTCGCTTCTGCATAAGTAGAAACTGCCGCGATGTTTGCCGTAATTTGATTGGGGATTTTTGTCATTGGTTTAAGGACAATTTTTGATGCATCGAATTTTGATTCTGGTTTTTTGCCTATCAAAGTAGTCATCGTACATTTCATGCCCATATCCATCATTAAAGTACTATTTTTGAGAACTGCATTAGTCGAATAAATTTCAATGGGCGTAATCCGAAGCCAACTTTCATAAGATTCGTTCATTAAAAATGGGGAACAAATCTTTTCTAAAGCTGCCAAAACATTCGGCTTGAAATCCATCGATTTTTCAATTGCTGTATCAATACTCTTCTCAATTTTTGATCTGAATAATTTGATAGCTGGGGTCATCAGATAAGTAATTGGAATGTTTTTTCCTAAAACAACCATTGTAGGATTTTCATTCCAATCTATCGATTTTAATTCCGTTTTGGTAGTCAATTTCCAATTGGATAAAGCTACATCGCTTATTAAAACGACATTTCCGTTGAGGTTAAATTCTTTGGTATTGTACAAATTTACGCCCAAAGTTTTTGTGCCAATTCTGTATTTGAAATTGACTTTCAAAGGTAAAATCGTTTTTATTTTACCACCAGAAACTTCAGGATCGTTTTTGATAGAAATAGGTGCTAATTTCCAAATTTTCATCTCAATATTGTCGTCTTCAATGCTGTTGTCCTCGTAAATTAAGCCGTCAAGGAGCTTATTCGTGTGGTTTTCGACATCTTTCAATTTTACACTAATAGGCAAATTAATAAATGAAATTGGATTTTCATACACAAGAGGACTTGCATCATCTGGTTCGGGTTTCAGTGTTGCTATTTTATTGGAAGTGGAACAGCTTGAAAAAGATAAAAAAATCAGGAAAACAACAAGGACGGAAAAGAATTTCTTCATTTTATTTTTAGATTTAGATAACAAAATTAGGAAAACAAATATATTTTTTGAGCTTTGGTTGTAACATATTTTTAGGAATTAGGTCTTATATAAAAATAGAATCGAATACTTTACGTTTTCCTGTTAAAATTACGTTTAAATATTTTCTAAAATTGTTTAAAATTATTAAAAATGATTGAAATTAAAGACTTACACAAATCGTATAAAGTTGGAGGTTCTGAATTGCATGTGCTTAAAGGAATCAATTTCAATATTCAAGAAGGCGAATTGGTCGCCATTATGGGATCGTCAGGTTCAGGAAAATCTACGTTATTGAATATTCTTGGTATTTTGGACGAAGCCGATTCAGGACTTTATACGTTGGACAATGTGCCCATCAAAAAATTAAATGAAACTATCGCTTCTCGATATCGAAACCAGTTTCTTGGTTTTGTTTTTCAATCGTTCAACCTTATCAATTACAAAAGCGCGTTAGATAATGTGGCTTTGCCTTTGTATTATCAAGGTTTGAAACGAAAAGAACGCAACGAAATTGCAATGAAGTATTTGGAGAAAGTGGGTTTAGCATCGCATTCGCACCATTTGCCCAACGAACTTTCTGGAGGACAAAAACAGCGTGTAGCTATTGCTAGAGCTTTAGCATCTAACCCTAAAGTGCTTTTAGCAGATGAGCCTACTGGAGCTTTGGATACTTTAACTTCCTACGAAGTTATGGAATTGATACAAGGAATAAATGACGAAGGGAAAACCATTTTAATAGTGACTCACGAACCCGATATTGCCGCGATGTGCAAAAGAAATGTAGTCTTGAAAGATGGATTGATCATAGACGATAAATTAGTTGAACAAGTAAGAGCCTCATCGTATGTTTAATATCGAACGCTGGCAAGAGATATTTGAGGCCATTGGCAAAAACAAATTGAGAACCTTTCTCACAGGACTTTCTGTGGCCTCGGGTATATTTAT
The DNA here is from genome assembly GCA_945878515.1 of Flavobacterium psychrophilum. GTDB lineage: Bacteria > Bacteroidota > Bacteroidia > Flavobacteriales > Flavobacteriaceae > Flavobacterium > Flavobacterium psychrophilum_I. Next base: position 11,180 of record CAMCTL010000108.1, read on the forward strand.
TTTGGTCATTCTTCTTGGGGTTGGAAAAGGTTTGCAAAACGGAATAGAAAAACAATTTGAACGCGATGCCGCTGGAATTATTGAGGTTTGGTCAGGTGTAACTACAAAAGCATACAAAGGACTGAATCCCGGAAGACAAATTCAATTCAGGAACAGTGATTATGATATTTCAGTTCAAAAGTATAGCGATTTGTTTGATAAAAATGGAGCAACTTATAATGCTTGGGGTGCAAATGTTGTTTATGGAAAAGAGTCTGCAAATTACCAATATCGTGGCGTAAATCCAGATTATTTAGCCATTGAAAATGCCACCGTTATAAAAGGACGTTTTATTAATGCTAATGATCTGATTAATAATGAAAAAGTAGCTGTTATAGGACAAAAGCTTAACCTAGATTTATTCAAGGGAAAAGATCCTATTGGAGAAAAGATTTCCGTAAACAGTATTAATTTCAAAGTTGTTGGCGTTTTTACTGATCCAGGCGGCGAAAGAGAAGAAGGTAGAGTGTTTTTGCCATTGACCACTACGCAACAGGTTTACGGAATAGGAGATAAAGTGAGTGTTTTATTTTATACCCTAAAAAAGAAAGATAGTTATGAAGAAGCTGTTGCCGAAGCTACAAAATTCACTACAGATTTAGGTCTTTTGTTAAAAGGGAAAAATTCAATCGCTCCCGATGATGAAAGTGCTATTGGAATCAATAACTCTATTGTTGAAGCCAAAAAATTTTATGATTTGAATCTTTATATCCGATTGTTTTTTTGGTGGGTTGGAATTTGTACTATTATTGCTGGTGTTGTTGGAGTCAGTAACATTATGATGATTATTGTAAAAGAACGAACTAA
>CAMCTL010000109.1 GCA_945878515.1 Flavobacterium psychrophilum
GTAGATCAAGGCGGTGGAAAACGCAAAGGAAGTTTTGCGATTTACATCGAAACTTGGCACGCTGATATTTTCGAATTCTTGGATTTGAAAAAAAATACTGGAAAAGAAGAAATGCGCGCTAGAGATTTATTTTTTGCGATGTGGACTTCGGATTTGTTTATGAAACGCGTGCAAGAAAATGGAACCTGGACGTTAATGTGTCCTAACGAATGTCCCGGTTTGTATGACGTTCACGGCGAAGAGTTCGAGAAATTGTACACCGATTACGAAAAAGCGGGAAAAGGAAGAAAAACCATTAAAGCACACGAGCTATGGGAGAAAATTCTAGAATCGCAAATAGAAACTGGAACGCCTTATATGTTGTACAAAGATGCAGCAAACCGAAAATCAAACCAGAAAAATTTGGGTACCATTCGTTCTTCGAATTTGTGCACCGAGATTATGGAATATACCTCAAGCGACGAAATTGCGGTTTGTAATTTGGCTTCACTTTCGTTGCCAATGTTTGTTGAAAACAACAAATTCAATCACGAATTGCTGTTTACAGTGACCAAAAGAGTAACAAGAAACTTGAACAAAGTAATCGACAGAAATTATTATCCAGTAATTGAAGCCGAAAATTCCAATATGCGTCATCGTCCAATTGGTCTTGGTGTACAAGGTCTAGCTGATGCTTTTATAATGTTGCGCATGCCATTTACAAGTGATGAAGCTAAAAAATTAAATCAAGAAATTTTTGAAACCTTATACTTTGCAGCTGTAACGGCTTCGATGGAAATGGCAAAAGAAGAAGGACCTTATTCTACATTTAAAGGTTCGCCAATTTCGCAAGGAGAATTCCAACACAACCTTTGGGGAATGAAAGACGAGGAGCTTTCAGGTCGTTGGGATTGGGCTTCGTTGAGAAAAGAAGTGATGGAACATGGAGTAAGAAACTCATTGTTGGTGGCGCCAATGCCAACAGCCTCTACTTCGCAAATTTTAGGAAACAATGAGGCGTTTGAACCTTATACTTCAAATATTTATACAAGACGCGTTTTGTCGGGAGAATTTATTGTAGTCAACAAACATTTATTAAATGATTTAGTAGAACGTGGACTTTGGAACGAAACCTTGAAACAGGAATTGATGCGCAACAATGGATCTGTTCAAGACTTAAACATTCCACAAGACTTGAAAGAATTGTATAAAACCGTTTGGGAAATGTCTATGAAAGATATTATTGATATGTCCCGTCACCGTGGCTATTTTGTAGATCAATCGCAATCATTGAATTTGTTTATGCAGAACGCCAATTTCTCAAAATTGACTTCTATGCACTTCTATGCTTGGCAATCTGGATTGAAAACAGGAATGTATTATTTGAGAACGAAAGCAGCGGTTGATGCCATAAAATTCACTTTGAATAATGACAAAAAAGCAGAGCCACTTGCGGTTGTTGAAGTTGCAGCAAACAGTATCGAAATGACCGCTGATGAATACCGCACAATGCTTGAGAGAGCCAAAAATGCTGGCCCTGAAGATTGTGAAATGTGCGGAAGTTAACTTAGAAAAAAATATCTTACATTTGAAACAGTTATCATTTTGGTAACTGTTTTTTAATTTAACAAATTATGGGAAATAGAGAATTTCAAGTGACAGATGACCTATTAGCATCAAAAGGACAAAGATTTTTAAACTATATAATTGACACCGTAATAACATATTCTGTGATTTTTGGATTGTTTTTCATTAGCGCTCTAATAGCAGATTTTTTACAGGCCACTAGTTTTTTAGAATGGTTACGAAATATAAATAGTTTAGAAGAATATCTCATCTACTTCTTAATAATGATTCCATATTTTACTGTAATGGAGTCTATTTTTTCAAAATCAATCGGGAAATTCATCACAAGAACAATGGTCGTTTTAGAGGATGGATCTAAACCCGATAGCGGCACCATCTTCAAAAGAACTCTTTGTAGAATTATCCCATTCGACAACCTCTCTTTTCTAGGAAATCCTTCAAGAGGTTGGCACGATTCAATAACAGACACTTACGTGGTACAAAAAGATGATTTCGAAAAAAGTAAAGAATTATTTTACGCCTTAGACGAGATTGGAATAAACCAAGATGAGTCTTAAAAATTAGTGTTGTTATTGCAAAAAGATGGAAACGAAATTCACGATACCCAATTATATTCTAGCGCCAAAAACTACTCGCGCTTTAAACTTTGCGATAGATATAATCTTTATGAAAATTACGAGCGCAATCCTTTTTTTTATAGCAGCCTTTATAGCGTTTGACGGGTATAATTCTTTATTAGATTATTTAAATTCATTTGATAAAGCCCAAAATTTTTTACTTTGGACACTAATCATTTTTTTGTATTATTCTACATTCGAAATACTGTTTGCCAGAACTTTATCTAAATATTTCACAAAAACAATTGTCGTTTTGGCTGATGGCTCTAAACCTAAACCAATCGATATTTTAGGAAGGACTTTGATAAGAATAATTCCTTTTGAACACCTTACTTTTTTGAGAGGAAGAAAACCAGGTTGGCACGACGAACTCTCAAAAACTTTTGTAGTCAAAAAAGATAAATTAGAAAAAAGCTTAAGTGATTTTAAAGAAATTCAACAAATCGAAAGGCCTATTTAAAATGAACTAATTTTTCTTAAATTTGATAAATAACTTACATTTAACGAGGCTTTTTTTTGAAAATTATTGCTTGTAAACAATTCCAAAGGAAATAGAACTAGAACCAAATTGAGACTCAAAATCTTTAATAATTCCATAAGGAGTATATTTATACTGCAGTTTTACGCCAACATTTTTGAACATATATCTTATTTCAGGCGCCAATAAAAAAGTTGTGTTTTTAAAAGGATCTGATTCTGCTTTCTCTTCTTCTTTTTTAGTTTCGTCCCTTGGAAAATCATAAACAAGATAATCAAACCCTAAAGTCAGGCCTAATTCGAGATAGCTTTTTTGATTGCTTGAAATTGCAAATCTTTTTAAAGCTCTAACCCCAATATCGAATCCAAACTTATTAGAATCAATAGTGTAAATTGAATCTTTGAATTTATAATCAATTGGACGAGCATCTTTTAAAAAAAGTACATTAAATCCAACATTTGCCGCAACGCCATGGTCTTCTGCCAACTTAAACCAAAAGCCATAGGAATGTGCATAATCAAATTTGTTGGACAAGTTTCCTAGCGGAAGTATTATACTAGCCTCGGCATTTACCACTTCTAAATTTGGTTTGTAAGTATCATTTTTTTGTGCAATCAGTGCAATTGGTAGCAGAACTAGTAACAGTAACTTTTTCATATTTTACCAGTTTAAAAGTGGAAAGGAGCGACTACTATTTTTATTCCATAGACCAAGCTGAAAACCTCTTGTATAAGACCTATTAAAAACCCCAATTTGAAGTCCTTTGTTTATGTCAACCTGATTTACAAGTCCAGTTTGAAGCCCTTTCAATTCAAAAGTTTGATTGTAAACCCCAACTATTGCACCATTCAAATTAGTATTGGCATTGACAATCCCAATTGACAATCCATTTATTTTATCTGAAATTGTTCCTAAAGGCGCAATTGAAAGACCATTAAAATTTTTGAATTTATTAACTAAAGAAATGTTCAATCCATTCATATTAGTTGTAGTAAAAAATGCACCTGTACTCAAATTGAGTCCATTAATTTTTAAATTTGGTGTGTAATTCCAGTTTTTAATATCGAAATTATGAACTTGATTATTTTCATTTTTAATTCGATGCTCAATTATATCTAAAAAGTGCACAATCGCAATAAATGAAATAAATGCACCAACAATGGGAGCAGGATTTGCCTCAATATTCAAGCCGTTTATAGTTTGATTTTCTATTCTTTTGTTTTCGACGTGTCCAACGCCAAAAACTAATCCGTTTACTTTATCGACTCTTTTTGAAATTGGTGATAAACTAAATATTTGAGAATGTGTTGGACTGTAAGGAATGGTGTCCTGACCGAAACTATCAATTGAAATAGTAACTAAAAGCAATACTAAAAAAAGATTTTTCATGATGTTTATGTTTTAAATTAACACCGCAAACGTATTGTCATTTTTGCATATCTATTAGCGAAAATCAATTAAAAAAATTTATATATTTGCGATTATCGCAAAACAAGATGAATTACCAAGAAACATTATTAAAACAAATAAGAAAACAAATTTCTGATAAGGAATCGGTTAACGATGCCATTGCAACGGTATTGCAAATTAGTTATGATGCTGCGCACAGAAGGGTTTCAGGTAAAAGTAAATTCTCAATTGAGGAAACCGCGATTTTAGCAAATCATTACAACATCTCATTAGATGCGTTGTTTTTTCAAAATGAAAAAGTAATAATCGAAAAAACCATAGAAGTTTCTAGTTTGCAAGAAATGCAATTGTATTTTCAAAATTCAGCCACAAAGATTACTAGTTTGACTAAAGATCCAAATATCGTAATGTATTATTCAGCAAAGGATATTCCGCTTTTCTATTTTATGGATGCAACAATTATGTCCAAATTTAAAGCTTATGTATGGTTAAATCTTTTGGGAGTAGAAACCTCTAAAGTCACTTTTGAGAACTTTGTAATCACCGCATCATTTCTAGATTCAATGACAAAACTAAAAACAGCTTACGAGAAAGTGGAAGTCAGAGAAACTTGGAATGACACCACCATTAATAGTAGTTTGCAACAAATATTGTATTTCTACGAAGCAGGATTGTTAGGTTTCGAATCGGCAAACGAATTATTTGATGATTTGGAACGTATCATTAACAAAATCAGAAAAAAATGTAATAATCCCAATTCAAAGTTTTCGATTTTCTATAATGAGGTGGTAATGCTCAACAACAATTTACTTTTTGAGTCCAAAGAAAAACTTACACTTTTTGCCTCTTATACTTTATTGGGCTATTTTATTACCGAAAACGAAGCGGTTTGCCAAAATGTAAAAAGGTGGTTTAATCGTCAAATAGCCAATTCAAAACCACTGAACAACTCCGGAATTAAAGAGCAACAAGTGTTTTTTAATAAAGCCATTCGTAAAATTGAATTTTATAGAAATCAATTGAATAGCAAAGTAGATTTGATGTATTAAAAATTTGATTGCAAGAGGTATCTAATTATTACAGCAAATCCTAAAATAAAATGTATTTTTGATTTTCATTATTTAAATTTGTATAATCGAACTCATAATAAACGAACTTATGGAAATCAAGAATTTATCTAATTACAGCGATGCCGAAAAAATCGTTCTTGCTGAACAATTATGGGACAGTATTTCTAAGAAAGAATTAGAAATTTCCGATGATTTGAAAAGAGAGTTGGATATTCGATTGCAAAATTTTGAAGAAGGGAAGTCAGTATTATATACTTGGGATGAGGTAAAAACCCATTTGAAGTCTATTCGAAATGCATAAGGTTCATTTTACCAAAGAAGCGTTGTTCGACATTGAAACTGTTGTTCTCTGGTATGAGGAACAAAGACTAGGTCTTTCGTATGATTTTGAACTTTGTTTAGAATCTGGTATTGAAGAAGTTATAAGAAATCCAGAGGCATTTCAAAAGAGATATAAACAAGTTAAAATTAGATTTATTTCTCGCTTTCCTTATGGAATTCATTATGTACATGTTGAAAATCAAATAACCGTTATTGGCGTTTTTCATACTTCCCGCTCACCAAAAAATTGGTCAAAAAGACTCAATTTATAATCATTTTCCCGAAGTCACACAAATCTGAAATCTAACATCTGAAATCTGCCATCTAAAATGAACTGGGAACAACTTTTATCCTTAAAACGCCAAGGCGACAACAGCAAAAGATTACGAATCGAACAAGACGACACCCGTCTTGGCTTTGAAGTCGATTATGATCGAATAATATTTTCGTCGGCTTTCCGAAGTTTGCAGGATAAAACACAGGTTATTCCGCTTTCAAAAACTGATTTTGTACATACCCGATTGACGCATAGTTTAGAAGTTTCGGTTGTGGGTCGTTCTATAGGAAGATTGGTTGGAAAGAAAATTATTGAAAAATATCCTCATTTAAAGGAAATTCACGGTTTTCAGGGAAATGATTTTGGGGCAATTGTTGCTGCGGCTTCATTGGCACACGACATTGGGAATCCACCCTTTGGACATTCTGGCGAAAAAGCCATTGGCGAATATTTTTCTATTGGAAAAGGACAACAATATAAAGACCAACTTACCGCAAAAGAATGGCAGGATTTAATTGATTTTGAGGGCAATGCCAACGGTTTTTCAGTCCTTACAGCAAGTCGTCCTGGAATTGAGGGCGGATTGCGAATTTCCTATGCCACACTTGGTGCTTTTATGAAATATCCAAAGGAAAGTTTACCCAAAAAACCAACAAAAGATATTGCCGATAAAAAATACGGCTTCTTTCAATCGGATGCGTCATTTTTTCAAGATGTAGCTTTAGAATTGGGGATGATTCCAAACAAAAAAGGAAATGATATTGGTTTCGAAAGACATCCTTTGGCCTATTTGGTCGAAGCTGCTGATGATATTTGTTACACCATTATCGATTTTGAAGACGGCATTAATTTAGGTTTGGTTTCCGAAGATTTTGCATTGGAATATCTAATAAAATTAGTGAAAGACAGTATAGATTCCGCTAAATATAATTCTTTGACTACTAAAGAGGACAGGATAAGTTACTTACGAGCTTTGGCCATTGGGAGTTTAATCAATGATGCCGTCAGGGTTTTTATCGAAAACGAAGAGGCAATCTTGGCAGGCAATTTCCCCTATGCATTGATGGACAAAAGCAAGTATAAAGCACAAATGGACGACATTATCAAATTGAGTGTTCAAAACATCTATCAAAGCCGAGAAGTAATCGAAAAAGAGATTGTGGGTTACCAAATAATTCAAACCTTATTGGACAAATTTATCACGGCTTTTAACAATCAGTTTGATGGAAAAACCTCAAATTATGACAAATTATTATTGAAAATGTTGCCTGAAAAATTCTTAGAGGAAAAGGAAAATCTTTACCAAAGATTGCTTCACATTTGCCATTATGTTTCGCTTTTGACAGATGGTAACGCCTTGGAATTGTACGAAACAATCAATGGCAGAAAAACCAATTAATATCTAAAAATTGTAAGCCAACCCCACACCAATAGCTTGACGCAGTTGTAGTCTTGCACCTTTTATTATTTTTTGACCGTTAACTACTTCAGAAGTTTTTACATCATCATCATATATCAAATGCAAACCTATATTTGCTTTGATGTATTGATTGACCAATAAGTCAAATTGAAGTCGCCACTCAACGTCAATGTTGCCAAAATTATTAAAATAATCCGTGTATAAACTCAATCGATTTTCCATAATTATGTTTTTCATTACTTCACTTTTATAATAATTAGTGGCTAGAAAACCAACTTCGTTTCTGGATTTTTTCCCTAGAATTACTATATTTCCTTCAGCATCATACACAGCTTTTAATACTCCAAACGCCCCCTGATTGGCAAGAACTTGATCAAGAACCAAAGTACTTTTTAATGTTAATGGTGAAATATAGGCGTCAAATTTCTTTTCTTTTAGTAAATAATTAGCTCCAACACCTAGAAAAATATAAGCTGGCGCAAAAGCCCTTGAGATGGGTTTTTTCGTATCTGGATACCGGTAACCGTTAGAAAATTGTGTATTAAAATTAAATTTTGCACTATAATACCAATTGGATAAAGTGTCTTTTCGATACCCAAAACTGGAATTTAGCCGGACTTCGTCATCTGATTTTCTTAATTCTACATTTTCCTGCTTGTTTAATCCATACCAAAAACCAAATTCATTAAGCCATTCACTATTTATGTCGGAACGTTTTCTTGTAAAATGCCCCTTAATCAAACCCGAAACCGAACTAATTCCACCAGCATTCCAGTTTACAAATGCAATTTGATTTATGTCTAAGCCCAACATATTCTTTTTGCTCCAATATTTGTAAAACTTCACAGGAATTCTCAATATTTTGTTCGATTGCAATTGTATAATTTGTTGGACTATTTTTGGAGTTAACACTGGATTAATATCAACAACAATATTTTTTATAGTGTCTCGCTGTACAATAGTATCATTTGATATTATAACTTGATTTGTATTGATTGTATCTTGCACAATTTCTTTTTCCTGCGAAAAACAGCTACAAGAACACACGAAAATTAGTAGTGTTTGAATAGACAAATAGAACCTCATAAAGACTGAAATATTTAGGAGTGAATTAATAACTTGATAAAATTTTCAACAAACCTTGAACGTCAATTTTGCAAAATTGTTGCAATTCGTCAACCGTTCCTTGTTCTATAAACTCATCTGGAATACCAAGGACTTTAATATTTGAAGTGTAATTATTTTTTGCTGAAAATTCAAGAATTGAACTGCCAAATCCTCCTTTTATAACTCCATCTTCAATGGTAATTATCTGTTGAAACTCGCTGAAAACTTTATGCAATAAATCCTCATCTAATGGTTTTACAAAAGGAAAATCATAATGGGCAAAATTGTCAGGATTATTAATTTGAACTAATGCCAATGTAACATTTTTGGCAATAGTTCCATTAGATAGAATCGCAATTTCTGTTCCACTTTTTAGACAATTTGCCTTACCTATTTCCATTTTCTGGTAGGGCTTTTGCCAATCAATAATTGTTCCTCGACCTCGTGGATACCGAATTGCAATAGGATGATTCAACCCCAATTGGGCCGTATACAAAATATTACGCAACGCAATTTCATCCATAGGAGCATAAATAATCATATTGGGAATGCAACGCAAATAAACCAAATCGAAAACACCGTGATGCGTAGCTCCATCTTCACCAACCAATCCTCCTCTGTCCAAACAAAAAATTACGGGTAAATTCTGCAGAGCCACATCGTGAATAACCTGATCGTAAGCTCTTTGTAAAAATGTAGAATAAATATTGCAAAAAACTACCATTCCTTGGGTCGCCATTCCAGCTGATAATGTAACTGCGTGTTGCTCAGCAATTCCCACATCAAAAGCACGTTTCGGAAGCGCCTCCATCATCAATTTCAACGAACTTCCTGAAGGCATAGCAGGTGTGATTCCGATGATTTTCTCGTTGGCTTTTGCCAAATCTAAAATCGTTATTCCAAAAACATCTTGATATTTGGGAGGCAAATTTTCTTCAGATTTTGGAATGATATCGCCAGTTGAAGCATCAAATTTTCCTGGAGCATGGTATTTTACTTGATTTTCTTCGGCTTGCTGTAAACCTTTTCCTTTTGTGGTAATGATGTGCAGAAACTTCGGCCCTTTTATTTTCTGTAATCGTTTTAATTCTTTGATAACTGCAAAAATATCGTGTCCATCAATTGGGCCTGAATAATCAAAATTCAGGGATTTAATCATATTATTTTGCTTCGGATTTTTTCCTTCTTTCACAGCAGTGAGATAGTTTTTTAAAGCACCAACGCTTGGATCAATTCCAATGGCGTTGTCGTTGAGAATGACCAATAAATTAGCATCAGTAACTCCTGCGTGATTCAAACCTTCGAACGCCATTCCTGATGCAATCGAAGCATCACCAATTACGGCAATATGATGTTTATCGAAATCGCCTTTTAGATTAGAAGCAATTGCCATTCCCAAAGCTGCCGAAATCGAAGTCGAAGAATGACCTACGCCAAATGCATCATAAACACTTTCGCTCCTTTTTGGAAAACCAGAAATCCCATTAAGTTGTCTATTCGTATGGAAATTTTCTCTTCTTCCGGTCAAAATTTTATGTCCATAAGCCTGATGACCCACATCCCAAATCAATAAATCATTTGGGGTATCAAACACATAATGCAAAGCAATGGTAAGTTCCACAACGCCAAGGCTGGCGCCTAAATGTCCTTCTTTTACGGCCACAATACCAATGATAAAATCACGCAATTCTTGAGCCACTTGCGGAAGTTGGGCTTCATCGAGTTGGCGCAAATCGGCTGGACTGTTGATGTTTTGAAGTAAGTTGCTTTTCATTGGAAATTAAAAAGCGAATTTACTGTTTTAAATTGAAATTTCTTTTTGAAACTGTACTACAAATTATATTCTGGACTTGATTCTTCCACAAAATTGACCAATTCTAATAAAGGAGACAAATATTTTTACTTGTCGCCTCAAAAAATGATTATATTTGAACTACTTAAAACTATTTGCTATGGAAACGCAAACGCTTATTCAAAAAATAAATATGCTCCCTCAATTAGAAAAAAAAGAGGTAAATGATTTTGTGGAATTCTTGTTATTCAAAAAAAAGAATCTACAAATTAATTCAAAAAGAGATAGGGATTTTGGTGCTTTTAAAAACAAAGTCATAATGAGCGACGATTTTGATGAACCAATTAGCGATTTCAAAAATTACATGGAATGAATTATCTTCTTGACACTCATACTTTGTTATGGTTTATAAATGGTGATGCTTCATTATCAGAAAATGCTAAAGCAATTATAAAAGACTACAATAACAATTGCTCCATAAGTATTGCCAGCATTTGGGAAATTGGCATCAAAATTTCATTAAAAAAACTTCAATTGGGCTTTGATTTTGCAGCATTAGAAACTTTTCTAATAAATAACGAAATAGGAATACTTAATATAAACATTAAGCACGTTGAGATATTATCTAGTTTGCCTTTCATTCACAGAGATCCTTTTGACAGAATACTTATTGCTCAATGTATGGTAGAGAAAACTGTATTGTTAACTAAGGACGAGTCTATCAATTTGTATCAAACGATAGAAACTATTTGGTAGTTTTTCCTAGTTCATTTTTTTATGATAAACCCTTTCACCGACGAATACTTTATGAAGAAAGCCTTGCAAGAGGCAGAAATCGCTTTTGAAAAAGACGAAATTCCCGTTGGTGCCATCATTGTAATCGATAATAAAATCATTGCCCGCGGTCATAATCTTACCGAAATGCTTAACGATGTTACCGCTCACGCCGAAATGCAAGCAATTACAGCTGCTGCGAATTTCCTTGGTGGAAAATATTTAGTTGGTTGCACACTTTATGTAACGATCGAACCTTGCCAAATGTGCGCTGGTGCTTTGTATTGGAGTCAGATTTCTAGAATTGTTTTTGGTGCTAGCGACGAGCATCGTGGTTTCGAGAAGATGGGAACACATTTGCATCCAAAAACCACTGTTGTTCGTGGGGTTTTAGCAAATGAAACGTCGGAATTGATGAAACGTTTTTTTGCAAAAAAGAGAAAGTAAATCTATTTAAGTTTATTTTATGTCTTATTTTAATTTTTAAAAAAGTTTTCTACCGTTGCATTTCTTATTGTAATGTTAAAATAATCCTATACATTTACTACAATATAATCAGCCATTTTATAGTTATGGACCTAATTATAAAATGTTGCTAAAATTTTAATTTGTAAACCATTAACTCTAGATAAAAATGAAAGCAAAAGGATTAGTTTACGTGTTTTTTATTTTTTTTGTATTTCAAGCTTGCAGCAAGAAATCATCCGATTTTAATTCCGATTTTTCATTTTTCAAAGACTATATTGTCAGTTTTTCAGGAGGGATTGTCTCTGCGGATTCCGATATTCGGGTGGTTTTGGCTTTTGATACCAACAATTGGAAAGTCAATGAGATTTTAGACAATGATTTATTCGATATTTCGCCAAGTGTCGATGGGAAAGTGGTTGCGCTTTCTAGCAATACCATCGCTTTTATTCCCGAAAAAAAGCTAAAATCGGGTACGGAATATCAAGTGACCTTGCATTTGGATAAACTGAACTCAAATGTAACCGAAAAGGACAAAACACTTTTTAATTTTAATTTTACGATAAAAACAATCAAACAGGATTTTGTGGTTGACCTTCTTGATGTTCAATCCTACAGCAAGGAATATCAATATCTGAATTGTGTGTTGAAAACAGCTGACAATATGGATTTTGAAACGGCTAAAAAGTTGATTGA
>CAMCTL010000110.1 GCA_945878515.1 Flavobacterium psychrophilum
GTTTTCTTGTCAAGTTGTCAAATAAACTTTATCTTTGTTTGAAATAAATTCCTTGATTATGAAAACAATGACTGTTGGCGAATTCAAAACTCATTTTTCTGAAGTAATTGAGCAAGTTAAAAAAGGAGAAGAAATTGCTGTTACTTATGGCAAGAAAAAAGAAATTATTGGTTATTTTAAACCTGAAATTAAACCATTTAGACAAGAAAGGCCTGTTGGAATGTTTGATAAAATGGAAGGCTATTATATGGCTGATGATTTTTGTGAAACCACAGATGACGAATTTCCATTAAATGATTTGCCTATATGAATCGCTATCTATTAGATACTCATGTTGTCCTATGGATATTATTTGATGTAGATAAAATTCCAATTTCAACATTAGAAATAATTAAGGATATAGATAATGAAATATTCATAAGTGCGGCTAGTTTTTGGGAAATTTCTATAAAATACAATCTTAATAAGTTGGACATAAATAATTTTAATGTTTCTGAATTGCCGAAAATTTTTACCGAACAAGGGTATAAAATTATGTCAATAAGTTCCAATGAAACGGCAACTTTATGGCAACTAAAACTTGATCACCACAAAGATCCTTTTGATCGAATTTTAATTTGGCAAGCCATAACAAATAATTTCATCTTCATTTCCAATGACATCAATATGAGTCCATACAAAATGGAAGGATTGCGCTTGATGTGGTAAATTATATTTCGATTTTCAATCCTATTTTCTCGCCTTTTTTTAACACAAAATCGTAAGCCGCTTGGTATTCATTAGGGATTTCGCCTTCCAAAATGGCTTCTTTTACAGCTTCTTTTAAAATTCCAATTTCTCGAGAAGGTTGCAAATTAAAAATTGTCATAATCTCTTCTCCAGAAATAGGTGGCTGAAAATTTCGAACTTGATCACGTTCTTCTACTTCCACTATTTTCTTGCGAACTATTTCAAAATTTTGGTGGTATTTCTTGAATTTATTGGGATTTTTGGTGGTAATATCTGCTTCGCATAAAGTCATCAAGCTTTCTACATCTTCGCCGGCATCAAAAACCAAACGGCGAACAGCAGAATCTGTTACGATATCCTCTGATAAAACTATTGGACGTGAACTCATCATGACCATTTTTTGCACAAATTTCATTTTGTGATTTAAAGGCATTCGCAATCTTTCGAAGATTTTTTTTGCCATTTTTCCACCTAAAAATTCATGACCATGAAATGTCCAGCCTTGTTTTTTGTTGAAACGTTTGGTCGGTGCTTTTCCAATATCGTGCAATAATGCAGACCATCGCAACCAAACGTCATCGGTATTTGGGCATATATTATCGACGACTTCTAGTGTATGATAGAAATTATTTTTGTGGGTTTGTCCTTCAATTTCCTCGACATTATTCAGCGCAGTTAATTCCGGTAGAATAATATCTAAAAGTCCTGTTTTATAAAGCATTAAAAACCCAGTCGATGGTTTGTCCGTAGAAAGAATTTTGTTTAATTCATCGACAATTCTTTCTCCTGAAATGATCTTAATTCTTTCGGCATTTTTTGTAATGGATTGCAACGATTCTTCTTCGATTTCAAAACCCAATTGGTTCGCAAACCGAATTCCCCTTAACATTCTTAACGGATCATCAGAAAAAGTAACATCAGGATCCAGCGGTGTTTTTATTGTTTTATTCTTCAAATCTTCCAATCCGCTGAAAGGATCAGAGAGTTCCCCAAAATTGTTTTCGTTTAAAGATAAAGCCAAAGCATTGATTGTAAAATCACGACGATTTTGGTCGTCTTCTAAAGTTCCATCTTCAACTATTGGATTTCGACTTTCGAAATTATAGGATTCTTTTCGAGCGCCTACAAATTCGATTTCGGTATCTTCAAAGCGCAACATTGCGGTTCCATAGGTTTTAAAAACTTGGACTTTGGGTTTGTTTGGAAGCAAGTCCGAAACTTTCAAGGCGAGTTCAATTCCACTGCCAACGGCAACAATATCGATGTCTTTTTTGAAATCTCTCTCCAAGAGCAAATCTCTGACAAAACCACCAATCACATAAGTATCAATGTTAAGTTGTTGGGAAGCTTGGGAAATGACTTCGAATATTTTGTTGTTTAAGGCTGATTTGTAATTCATTTTATTTGACACTAATTTTTTGCCGCAGATTCGCTGATTTTATATTGTAATTTATGATTTTCAGCTAATTTTTTGACATTACTATTCTTTTGTGTTCTAAAGATGTTTTATTGAAATTAACTAAAAGCGCTAATTTAGTTTCAGATACTTTTAAATAATTTAAACATTGAGAAATGTGACTGTTATTAAAAGATTCACAAGATTTTATTTCAAGAATTATGCTGTCAAAAACCACAAAATCTGCATAGAATTTATGTTTTAGAATGGTGTTTTTATAATTTACAACGTATTCTTTTTCTCTTTCAAAAGGAATGTTAGCAGCATTAAATTCAAATTCTAAAGCATCTTTGTAAACTATTTCAGAAAATCCTTTTCCGAGATTTTTATGAACTTCAAATAAAATTCCTATTATTTTGTATGTTTCTTCTTCAAATAAATATTGAGCCATAAATTATAAAATCAAATTAATTAATGGATTTTTCTTAAATCAGTGAATCTGTGGCAAAAAAACTATTTCCTTATCACTTTTACCTGCGAATCGCTTGTCAATTTAATTATTGTAGATGGCTTTCCAGCAATTTTATCACGATGCAAATTTACAACATAATCAACGCCATTAATTATTTCGCTGCTGATGTCTTTGAAAGCAATAGGAGTCGGTTGTCCTGAGATATTTGCCGAAGTGGAAACCAATGGTTTTCGCATTTTTTCCATTAATTTGAAACAAAATGGTTCTTTAACTATTCTAATGCCTAAAGAATTGTTGGTAGCAATTAAATTTGGAGCTACATTTCTTGGTTGGTCGAGTATTAAAGTTGTTGGTTTGTCGGACAAATCCATAATTTGCCAGGCTACTTCTGGAATGTCTTTGAAAACATTGTACATCATTTTTTCGCCGTTCATCAAAACAATCATACTTTGAGTTTCGGTTCTTTGTTTAAGTTTATAGATTTTGGCAACAGCTTCGGGGTTTGTAGCATCGCAACCTATTCCCCAAACAGTATCTGTTGGATAAAGGATAATTCCACCTTGCTGGATAATTTCGAATGCTTTGTGGATTTCTTGGTTGATGTCCATTATTAAATTTTAATACTGCAAAGATATTTATTTGAAATTAAAATATTAGGTTGAATCAAATTTAAGAATTCTTATCATTTTTGATTTCTTAAAAATAGTTTGAGTTGATGCGTAAACCTTATCTCAATCTATTTTGAATATTTTGTTTTTACTTTCTTTTCCTCGGAAATCAAAGATTCTTTATTAATATTCAATTGTTTCAAATTTTAATCCAGCTTTCATTAACTAAATCACTTACATCTGTTTCCTCATTCAAGAACCATTTTTTTGGAACTACAACCTTTGCTTCTTTTTTATTACTAAGCCAAACAGCCCACCATGAAAAACTACTAGCCGACATTATAAAATGATTACACGCAGCCATAAGTTGTAAATCTTCTTTGTACTTAATTTTATCTGTTGTATAATCAACAATGGTAAAATCGTAATCAAATTTTACATGCTTTTTACACCATTCTGTATCATCTGAAAAAATAAAAAAATGTGGATTAACAGTGTTTTTAAAGATATAGTCAGCAGCATTTGCAAAATAATCAAGATTTGAACAATTAAAACTTGTGTCTCCAACGTAATCGCCACGCCTTACATGTACACAAACTGCATTGCACTTGATTATAGATGCATAAATAGTTTTAGCTTGTTGCGACAGTTCGTCTTTAAATTGAAAATCTTTGCGTAATTCAGTTTCTATACTTTTAAAATATTTTTCACTTTGCCAATATCCTACATACAAGTATTTGTCTTTGGGTTCATTAATAATAAAAGCTTCGACGGTAAATGTTTTTTCTTTGTACTTTTTATGACCAATAAGTTTTAAGCCTTTTATTATTTGCAGCAAAAAATTTAGATGAAATCTATCCAAAAAACGAATAAAATTAGGCTGCAGTAAAAACGAAGCTTCAATGTTAAAAATATCCATTTGGTAGTCACGAGGCGTATTATTTTCCTTATTTCCTGTTCTTAGCAAACTCGTTAAATCTAACCTCATACCTACACCTAGTTTATTTGCAATGTGCTTTCCCATAGCATATTGAAACATTTGGTTCCCTAAACCGCCTCTTAATCTTATTATAATCATTTTCTATTTGTTAATTTTTGGAACAGTTTTTTTCATCATAACAACAACCAGAATACTATTTGTTCTTGCATTATTTAAATATGATTTTTTTTTAAATATTTCATTTTCAAAAAAATCTGTGTCAGTTGATTAAAAGTTATACCATTTAGAAATATAAAATAGTTTTTTATTGTTA
Organism: Flavobacterium psychrophilum; assembly: GCA_945878515.1. Lineage (GTDB taxonomy): Bacteria > Bacteroidota > Bacteroidia > Flavobacteriales > Flavobacteriaceae > Flavobacterium > Flavobacterium psychrophilum_I. Next base: position 4,459 of record CAMCTL010000110.1, read on the forward strand.
TCCTCACCCCAACCCTCTCCAAAGGAGAGTGAGTAAAAATTGGATTAATTTATATTTCTAAATGGTATTAATTTGGTTTTGCTGTGCTATTTTAATTTCTTATCGAACTTCTTGATTGAAATCTATAATTTACTTCTTTTTTGACCAATGCGTTGGCTTGCCTAGACTTTGTATATAATAACTTTCCTCTTCGTTTAAGTTTTTACTATCATTATACCATGGTAAGTGATGACATTGGTAGGGAAACCCCATTCTAAGAATTTCATCTGTTCCATCTCTTTTACCACGTTTTGAAAAGGGACGATACATTGCAAAAGTCGTATCTATTGGGGCTATAAATATATTAGGTTCTTTTTCGACTTTAAAATATTTCGATTCCCAGTTAATTACTTCTTCTTTTTGATCAAAACAATCTGGTAAATCGTCTATTTTTAACGAAAAACCTACTTTATGAACTTTAGGATACTTTTTAAGCATATTGTAGAACTTTTCTAAAAAATCATCTGGACAATCTTTGCATAAACTTAAATCAGAGTCAGTGTAACAATAATATTCAAACATAAATTTATACCATAAATTTGATTTCCAAATTGCTTTAAATCCTATGTTTCGATTAAGTCGATATACAATTAAATCTGAATTTTTATAAAAATCAAGAAGTGGTGGATATTCAGATTTGTTGTCTATAATATGTATATTATGATAACCTCTAACTTTTAAATCTTGAATAAGTATTTCTAAAGTAGTTAAACGGTTAAAATTGTTGATAATGATCGGGATTGATTTAAAGTCTTTTGGCGTTCTACCAAACAAATATTCTAACGCTATTCTAATGTAGATTTTAATTAGATTCTTCATATAATTTTATTTTTCTTTTACTAATGATAAGTCCAAGTATAGCCATTCAACTGTGTTTTTTGATTTCATAATCTTTTATGAAACCAAATTAAAAACGTAAAAAACACCTCTCGTAGTAATCCTTTGTTTTAGTATTTATATGATTTGTACACTTTTTTATGAATTATAATTCTTCAATCTTTTGCTTATTTTTTAATGATTGTGACAAAGGTGCTCCTGCCAATATCAGAACGAATAAAGACCAATTTTTGGGTTTGAAAATACTGCTAAAAAAATATTTTATGACAAGAAAACACTGTACTATTTTATGTCCGAAAAAACCATAATGTTTTCTCATAATATAAAGTAAGGAGATTTTCAATTCTTTTTTTATTGCCAATGATTTTCCTGTACTTGCACCGTGATAATGTATAAATTCAGCTTCCGGAATTAAATAGGCAAACTTAGACTTTTCTGCTAGTCGAATGCACAAATCCGTTTCTTCATAATATAAGAAAATATTGGTATCGAATCTTCCTACCTCATCAAAATCAATAGCTCGCACAAACATAAAACTTCCTGGAATAAAATTTACTTTTATTGGTTGTGTGTATTTTTTTTTCCTTTTAGGATGTTTTCCTGTGTTGGTAAATTCTAAAAAGGATCTGCCTAAAATTTCTCTGCTTGGAGATGCAAAATGATCTAAAGAAATCATGAAATCTCCATTTTGTTTATAAGCTTGAGCACCAGCAATTCCTATACTTGGAATGGTTTCTACTGCGTTTTTGAGAATCGATAAGCAATCATTCTTCAACAAAGTGTCATTATTCAAGAAAGCCAAAAACTTGGCATTGGCAAACCGAACTCCAAACATGTTTCCTCCTCCAAAACCTGAATTAATATTACTTCGATGAAGTTCCAAATTTGGTATGTTACACCCATCGCAAAACGATTTTAGCTTTAAATAATCCTCTTTTTCAGAACAATTATCAGTTATAATAATTTGATATTGAATATCTTTTGATGTTTTATCGATAATTGAACGAATACAATTGATGCTGTGTTCGCTTGAATTATAATTGATTAAAATTACGGCTATGTCAAACATTATAAATATTGATTAATTCCTTTTTCTATGAAAGTTAGTTTATTTTCGATAGTTTGCCTCTCGATTTCATTATTGATTTCGAGCTGACTTCTAGATTGTTCTTTGTGGTAAATATGGTAAGCAATTCCAGAGTATTTCAATCTTTTTCCTTTAATTCCAATATTGTGCAAGCGTTCAATCATTTCAGAATCATCAATTCCCCAACCAACTAGTGCTTCGTTAAAGCCGTTAATTTTTATAAAATCTTCTCTCCAAAAAGACATGTTACAACCTCTAAGTTTTCGGGAACGTTTATCAACACTTTTGGCAAAATGCATCAGTATTGGTATCCGAATTGTTCGTCCTCTTTTCTTAATTCCAGGTGAAAAAAGATTAAAACTGATAATTTTTTCCGAGAATAATCTTTGTAATAATTTCGCTTGGATATTGACCCGTGAACCAAAAAGATAATGTCCTTTTTTAGCGAAAGTAAGGTGATCCTCAATGAAATGACTGTTCAAAATAATATCTCCGTCGATTTCCACAATGTAATCATATTTTGATGCTGCAATAGCTTTATTCATAATTTTTGGCTTTCTGTTCTTTACATCTTCATGCCAAACATGAATTAATGGAACTGGAAATTTATTTTGAAAACTTGCTATTAATTCTTTCGTATTTGCATTAGAACCGTCATCTGCAATTATAATTTCATTGGGCAAAACAGTCTGATTTAATACGCTCAACAACAATAATTCTAAAGCTTCTGGCCAATTATAGGTAGGTGCAACTAAAGTGCAAGTAGGATAAGACATAAAATAGAAATTTGGGTAAATTTACGTTAATAATTTGAAGTCTAAAATGCAATACCTACATTTGTCAATCATTAATAAAAACATTTGATGAAATTTACTATTAATCCATTTTTCGAAATAGCGGACAAGAAAATTATTTCTATCGCAAATAATTTCAATTCAGAAGGCATTCTTTTTGGAGATGGAAAGAGAAATAAAATAAAAATTTTTGAAATAGAAGGTAAAACCATCAATATCAAATCGTTCAAAATACCTCATTTAATTAATAAAATTGCCTATAAATATTTTAGAAAATCCAAAGCTAGGCGTTCTTTTGAATACGGTACTATTTTACTAGAGAAAGGAATTGGAACACCACAACCCATCGCTTATTTTGAAAATCATGGTATTATAGGAATAAAAGACAGTTATTATGTAAGCGAACACCTTCAATGCGATTTGACTTTCAGGGAATTGGTTGAAATCCCTGATTTTCTAGATCATGAAAAAATTCTAAGACAATTTACGCAGTTTTCATTCGGTTTACACGAGAAAGGAATCGAGTTTTTGGATCATTCTCCTGGAAATACTTTAATTAAAAAAAAATCTGAAGGAAACTATGACTTCTTTCTTGTAGATTTGAATCGAATGAATTTTCATGACGTTATGGATTTTGATTTACGAATGAAAAACCTAAGCCATTTGACTATTAATAAAGAAATTATAGCAGTCATGAGTAACGAATATGCCAAATATTATACTATTCAAACTGAAGAAGCAATTTTTGAAAAAATATGTTTTTATACAAATGATTTTCAGAAACGTCTAAGAAGAAAAAAACTTTTAAAAAAGAAATTAAAATTCTGGAAAAGTTAGTTTGTAAACTTTTAAAGATTTACTCTTAGAAAACCTTTTATTGCATTTATAAATAAATCAGGTGTAAAATCTTGGTAAAGAGAAGTATAATTTCTTTTGATTTCTTTGTCGGTTTTTTCGATAAATAATTCTGGTTTAAATTCCTTCAAATGAACTGAAATATGTTTAATACCATCTTCAAAAGTTGCCCAGCCTTTTTTGTCTATCCAAGGCGAAAAAATAATGAAAGATGGTTTATTCAATGCTTTTGCCATATTTATTGCACCGCCATCATTTCCCAATATCAAATCACAATTGTTCATAATCGCAATAAATTCTCTTATGTTTTTTCCAAAAACATCAAAGTATATTTTGTTTTGAGTTTCTTTTTTGCAAAGATTACAAACCATTCTAGCTTGATCAATTTGGTTTGGTAGATAATTGAACAAAATATTTATATCATAATCATCTGCAATTGAATCAATGATTTCTGACATATATTTTAATGGATAAGTCTTTGATTGTGAGCTACCAATTATGCTTACCATTACTGTTTTTTTTGCTGCATTTATTCGATGTTTTTCAAATATCTTTCTAGCTAAATCAACTTCATTGTTTGTAAGATAAAGTCTAGGAAAATTCTCTAACGCTATTTTCAAATTCAATGGATTCAGTAGAGAAAGCCTTTGCTCTATTACTAAACCTAAATTAGTTTTAGCAATTTTTGTTTTCTCAACAACATCCGTAAAAATAATTTTTCGCCATTTTTTTGCAAATGATATTTTTCTTTTTGCTCCCGAAAACAGAACGGGCAAAAAACTTTCTATTTTAGCATAAGCATCAATTACAACATCATATTTGGTTTTTCGAATTTCTAGTAACAATTTAAAAAACAACCATTTACTTCTTTTATGTTCTTCTTTAAACAAAATCAGATTGCTAATAGATTTGTTTCCTTGAAGCACTGCAATCGTCGACTCATAAACCAAATAATCAATTTGTGCGTTTGGATAGGCATTTCGTAAATTATCGCATAATACGGAGGTAATAAGAACATCTCCTATCATTTTTTGCTGAATGACCAGAATCTTCATTTTAATTTATTTTGTAAAGCATTGATCGCGGGCTGGTCCAAGTTTTATTATAAAAAGCAGCAATATAAAACGATAAAATATTTTTAAAAATATAAAGATTTACACGTATTTTAGGTGCGAAAAAAAATAAAACACCAATTATTGCCAGTAAAGTTTTTTCTATAATTATACTCGAAACTAATAGAATTTGAATTAATAAATTTAAAAATCCATTTGAATGTTCATTAAAATAAACGTGTTTTGAAATTAAAACTTCGGTTTTTGTAAGTGCTTTAGTTTTGATGTTTATCCTTGAAGCTCCACCGTGTTTGTGTATAATTTGTACGGTTCTTAACAAAGCTATTTTACCACCGTTATCAACAACTCTTTTACAAATATCCACATCTTCAAAGTAAAGCCAATATTTTTCATTCCAGCCATTTACTTTTTTGTACCAATTAGTACTCATAAATATTACGGCACCCGTCGCCCAATCTGGAAAAATTATGTTTTTATCCGGATTAAAATCTTCAAGAATCTGTTTTTTTGAATAAAGAACATTTAGCACTCTAAATATCCCAAATAGCGTTTTCAAACTCGGGAAGAATCGAACTTCTTTATACGTTTGATTCTTTTCATTAATTTGTGAACAAGAAACGATTCCTATGTCAAGGTTGTTTTTTGCCGTTTCCCAAAGTTCAAATATTGCATTTTCGTTCGCAATTGTATCAGGATTCAAAAAGAGCAAATAGTCGCCTTTGGCTATATTTGCTCCCGTGTTGCATCCATTTGCAAAACCATTGTTTCCCGAATTAAGTTTAAATTTGGCAAACGGATATTGCTTTATAAAAACTTCAATTTTGTTGTCATTAGAATGATTATCAACAACAATAGTTTCAAAAGAAAATCTTTTGGAATTAATATTTTTGATAGCGTCAAGGCATTCTCGTAATGAGTTCCAACTTTTATAATTAACAATAATTATCGAAATATCAATCATTAAGAGTTTTGTTTAATTTTAAACCGCCACATCATATTCTCTCAACGCATTATTCAAAGACGTTTTCAAATCAGTTGATGGTTTGCGAGTACCAATAATCAAGGCACAAGGCACTTGGAAATCACCAGCCGCAAACGTTTTTGTATAACTACCAGGAATTACAACTGAGCGAGCTGGAACAAAACCTTTCATTTCTACAGGAGTTTCTCCAGTAACATCAATAATTTTTGTAGATGCGGTCAAACATACGTTGGCTCCAAGAACAGCTTCTTTTCCTACATGAACACCTTCAACAACAATACATCTTGAGCCAATAAAAGCGCCATCTTCGATAATTACAGGCGCAGCTTGTAAAGGCTCTAAAACACCACCAATTCCAACACCACCAGAAAGATGAACGTCTTTGCCAATTTGTGCACAACTTCCCACAGTTGCCCAAGTATCGACCATTGTTCCAGCATCAACATAAGCGCCAATGTTTACATAACTTGGCATCATAATTACTCCGCTAGCCAAAAAAGCGCCATAACGGGCAGAGGCTCCTGGAACTACACGAACTCCTTTTTCGGCATAATCTCTTTTGAGTAACATTTTGTCGTTGTATTCAAAAATTCCAGCTTCTAATGTTTCCATTTTTTGAATAGGAAAATAAAGCACAACAGCTTTTTTCACCCATTCGTTTACTTGCCAACCTTTGTCAACAGGCTCTGCAACACGCAGTTTTCCAGAATCTAATAATTCAATAACTGATCTAATAGCATCAGTAGTTTTTGTTTCTTGTAACAAAGCACGGTTTTCCCAAGCTTGTTCTATTATGGATTGTAATTCGTTCATTTTTTGATATATTTTTGGCAAATATACCATTTTTAACCAAATGCAAAAAGTCAAATCGAATTGAAAATGTTATATATTTGTATTTTAAATCGATTCATTATGGAAACAATCAGATTAGAATTTCAGCCCAGCATCAAAGCTAAAATTTTGGAATTATTAGGTACATTCTCTTCTGAGGAATTACAGATAATTCCCGAAAGGTTAACTTTTGAGGAAGAAAAAAGAATGCTTCAGTCTAGAATTGATAAAATTAATGATGGAACTGCTAAATTTGTAAGTTTTGAAGAGTTAGATCAGTATCTCGAAGAAACAATTTCAAAATATGAAGATTAAATTAACAGTTGAATTTAAATATGATTTAAAAGAGATAGTTGATTTTATTTCGAAAGATAAACCTATTGCTGCAAGGAAATTCAAAAATGAATTAAAAAAAAGCATACAAAAAGATTTGAAACATCCATTCTTGTTCAAAAAATCAATTTATTTTGAAGACGAGAGTATAAGAGATTATGTTTTTAAAGTTTATACAGTTGTTTTTAAAGTTGATAATGACCTTGAACTCGTTTCAGTTACAGCAATTTTGAAACATAGAATTTCATTTTAAACAGAAAATTATGGAAACCATCAGATTAGAATTTCAGCCCAGCATCAAAGCCAAAATATTAGAATTATTGAGTTCATTCTCTTCGGAGGAATTGAAAATCATCAAAGAAGATGAAAATTTTGCAATGAATAAGGCAATGATTGAAAATGAGGTAGAAAAAATTAAGGATGGGTCAGCGGAATATTGTACTTTCGAGGAGCTAGATAGCTACTTGGATGAAATAATTTCAGAGTATGAAAATTAAATTCACTA
>CAMCTL010000111.1 GCA_945878515.1 Flavobacterium psychrophilum
ATTCAAAAAGTAATTTCAGATTTTAAATCAGCAACTAAAAGAGCGCTCAAAGCGGGTTTTCAAGTTGTTGAAATTCATGCAGCACACGGCTATTTGTTACACGAATTCCTTTCGCCTTTATCTAATTTTAGAACGGACGAATACGGCGGAAGCTTCGAAAACAGAATACGTTTGTTGGTGGAAGTTCTAGAAGCCGTACAATCCGAATGGCCTACCGATTTCCCTTTATTTGTTAGAATCTCTGCAACCGATTGGGCTGATTGCGGTTGGAATGTTGAGGAATCAGTACAACTTTCGAAAATTCTTAAAGAAAAAGGAGTTGATTTAATAGACGTTTCTTCTGGTGGATTAGTATCACATCAGCAAATTCCGTTGGGACCTAGTTACCAAGTTCCTTTTTCAGAAAGAATAAAAGAAACGGGGATTTTAACAGGAGCAGTCGGTTTAATCACTGAAGCAGCCCAAGCGGAAGAAATCGTTTCCACAGGAAAAGCCGATTTGGTTTTATTTGCCAGAGAATCTTTGAGAAACCCACACCTAGCTTTGGATTTTGCCAAAGAACTCGGTGCTGATTTGTCGTGGCCAAAACAATATGACAGAGCTAAATAGATTTTAGAGTTCAGATTTTAGATTTGTTTCGCCAGTTCGCTATCGCTCAATGTCATTAAGTTAAGAACTTTTAGCCGTCACTTCGAGTGATTTCGAATAGTAATGCGACAGCTTTACTATTCAAAATTGTATCGAGAAGCTCTTGACATTAAGGTTCTCGATACATTTTATTAAAAAAAGCTGTCACATTTTTTAATAAAACACTCGAACAGACGAAGAGGAATCCATATCCTGATGACATTGCGCTGCCGCTCAGGTTAGATTTGGTGTAGATTAATTCTACATTTTTTACTTTACGAGGTTTTTAATTTCTGCAATCAAAAATCGTTAATCAAAAATCTGCAATCTATATCGACTATTAAAACTAATTAAAATGGATAATATTAAAACTGCACTCTTATCCTATGGAATGTCCGGAAAAGTTTTTCACGCTCCATTTTTAGAACTTCATCCCGGTTTTGAACTTTTGGGTTCTTGGGAACGGAGCAAAAAATTAATACAGGAAGATTATCCTGAAGTAAAAAGCTTCCCTAGTTTGGAATCGATTTTAGAGGATAAATCCATCGAATTGGTTATCGTGAACACGCCGATTGACACTCATTTTGAATATGCCAAAAAAGTATTGCTCGCCGGAAAACACGCCATTGTCGAAAAAGCATTCACGGCAAATGTTGCCGAAGCAAAGGAACTAGCAGCTTTATCTAAAGAAAAAGGATTGAAATTATCCGTTTTTCAGAACCGAAGATGGGACAGTGATTTCAAAACGGTAAAAAGTATTATTGATAAAAACGTTTTGGGAGAAATCGTAGAAGCTGAGTTTCATTTTGACCGATACAATCCTATTTTGAGTCCCAAAGTACATAAGGAAACTGTGAATTCTGGTTCGGGAATTATGAAAGATTTGGGACCGCATATTATTGACCAAGCCTTGTATTTGTTTGGTTTGCCCAATGCGGTTTTTGCCGATATCCGATTTACAAGAGAACAAACCCTAATAAATGATTATTTTGATATTTTGCTATACTATTCAAATTTCAGAGTGCGATTGAAGGCAGGTTTTTTTGTCAGAGAACCCAATTCGTCTTATGTCGTTCACGGCAAAAAAGGGTCTTTCCTAAAATCGCGTGGCGATGTACAGGAAGACGAATTGAAACTGAGCAAGAAACCCAATTTAACCACTTGGGGAACCGAAAAAGAAGGTCAAGAAGGACTTTTGCATACAGAAATTGAAGGGAAAATTTTCCGGGAAAAAGTACCCACACTTCAGGGGAATTATTATGACTTTTTTGAGGGCGTTTATCAGGCTATTTCAAATGGGAAAACTGAACCGGTAACTGCTCAAGATGGCGCAAATGTGATGCGAATTATTGAAGCTGCTTTTGAAAGTAGCGAAAAAAGAAGAGCCATCGACTTATAAATAATGTGAATTAGAGGTTGAAACAAAAGGCTATTATTCTTAGGTTTAGACCTAACAGGTTTTTAAAACCTGTTAGGTCTGAATTAAGAATTAAAAAGTTATGAATTCAACCCTTGGTTTGCATAAAAAATAATATTGAATTGTTCTGTTAGAAAATGAAATACCAAACATAAACAGATGGATTGTGTACTTTTGCAGCTTAAATTTTAAAAAGCAACCATTTTGATAGATTTAAATTTTATTGGCAACTTTAAAGCGAAAGGCAAGTACAAGAAAACGTATCGTGACGCCAAACAATCCTATTTGAACCGAATTCGTTGGGGCATTTCTATGTTTTATTTTGGTATGGGTTTGTGTTTTTCCAGTTGGGCAAGCCGAATTCCTACTATCAAAGCCGATTTGCAATTAAGTGATGGCGAACTAGGAACTATTTTATTTGCATTGCCAGTTGGACAGTTGATAATGATGTTTTTTTCGGGCAAATTAGTGACTCGCTTTGGTAGTGATCGCATCCTTCTGTTTTCAATTATAATGTATGTTTTTAGTTTGACGAATATCGGTTTGGCTCAAAACTCTTGGCAATTGGCTCTCGGATTGGTTTCTTTTGGGATATTTGGCAACTTGACTAATATTTCAATCAACACACAAGGAGTTTACACCGAAGGGCTTTTCAAGAGAGCAATTATGTCCTCTTTTCACGGAATGTGGAGTTTGGCAGGATTTACCGGTGCGTTAGTTGGACTGGGAATGTTGGCGCTAAAAATCTCGACTTATATGCACTTTGTTATTGTGGCTTTCGTAGTATTACTTTTTGCGGTCATCAATTTCAAATATTTAATAAAAGCCAAAGAAAAAGTTCACACTGAAAAGAAAAAAACATTCAGAAAACCCGATATGTCATTGATTTTATTAGGAGTTATTGGTTTTTGTTGTATGGCGAGCGAAGGAATTATGTTCGATTGGAGTGGTGTTTATTTTAAAGATGTCGTAAAAGCTCCAGGTCCATTAATTGTTATTGGATATACTTCTTTTATGATTATGATGGCGAGCGGACGTTTTTTAGGTGGCCGTTTAATCGATAAATTTGGACGAAAAACCGTGATGCAAATCAGCGGAGTAATGATATCCTTGGGCTTGTATATAGCTGTAATTTTCCCTTATATCATTCCGTGTACTATTGCTTTTATGATTGTAGGTTTGGGCGTTTCTACCGTAATTCCTACTCTTTATAGTATTGCAGGTAAGCATCCAACAATCCCTACTGGCGAAGCACTAACAGCAGTTTCCAGCGTAAGTTTTCTAGGATTTTTGATGGGGCCACCTGTTATTGGGCATATTTCGGAACTGTTTGGGTTACAATTTTCATTTGCTTTTATCGGGATGTTTGGGATTTTGATTGCTTTCTTGGTCAAAAAAGTTAAAGCAATAGAATAAAAATGCTTTAGTTATTTTACCGCAGATTCGCAGATTTTATAAAATAGTTCAACATAAAACGGACTGATTTTAGCTGATTTATTCGAAATTAATCTTTACTCAATCATAAAATTAAAAATGGAAATCTGCGAATCTGCGGTCAAAGTGAAAATTTATACTTTTACCATGAAACGTCCATAAGTCCCTCGTAAATCATTAAATTTGTACCTTATTCAAAGACATGTTAGAAAAAGAAATAATCAATTTTGAAAAAACGGCCATTGTTGGTATGGTTACCCAAAACCAAAGCGAGGATAAACTCAACGAATATCTAGACGAATTGGAGTTTTTGACTTTTACCGCTGGTGGTGAAGTGGTGAAACGGTTTTGGCAAAAAATGGACAAACCCAATCCAAAGACTTTTTTAGGAACCGGAAAAATAGATGAAATCAATCTTTTTGTAAAAGAAAACAACATTTCATCTCTAGTATTCGATGATGAATTGACGCCTTCGCAACAAAAAAATATTTCCAAAATAATAGATTGTAAAATCCTTGATAGAACCAATCTTATCCTTGATATTTTTGCGCAAAGAGCCGAAACTTCCTATGCCAGAACACAAGTAGAATTGGCGCAATGTATCTATTTGTTGCCAAGATTGTCGGGTTTATGGACGCACTTGGAACGCCAAAAAGGGGGAATCGGGATGCGTGGACCGGGAGAAACAGAGATTGAAACCGATAGACGTATTGTTCGCGATAGAATCTCTTTACTAAAAGAAAAAATAAAATCCATCGACAAGCAAATGGGAACCCAAAGAGGCAATCGCGGCGCTATGGTTCGTGTCGCTTTGGTGGGTTATACCAATGTTGGAAAATCGACTTTGATGAATGCCATTGGCAAAAGCGATGTCTTTGTAGAGAACAAACTTTTTGCGACTTTAGACACCACCGTTCGAAAAGTGGTGATTAAAAACTTGCCTTTTTTGCTTTCAGACACAGTAGGTTTTATTCGAAAACTGCCAACACAACTAGTAGATTCTTTCAAAAGTACGCTCGATGAGGTTCGCGAAGCCGATTTGCTTTTGCACGTTGTCGATATTTCGCATCCAGAATTCGAAGATCATATTGCATCGGTAAACCAAACTTTGTTGGACATCAAAGCAAACAACAAACCCGTGATTATGGTTTTTAACAAAATTGATGCTTACAAGCATTTGACCATCGACGAAGATGATTTGATGACCGAAAAAACGCCAAGACATTTCACCCTCGAAGAATGGAAAGAAACTTGGATGCACCGCGTAGGCGAAGAAAACGCCTTGTTTATTTCTGCAACCAACAAGCAAAATTTTGAAGAATTTCGAGAAAGAGTTTACGAAGCGGTGCGACAAATTCACATCACTCGTTTTCCTTACAATAAGTTTTTGTATCCTGATTATAAGGATGCTGTTGAGAAAGAAGAAAATGAATAATTTTCCCAAGACACAAATACAACAATCCCTTTTGAATTTTTCATCAGGGATTTTTTTTGGAAATGACCCTTCTTTTTTCAGTGATTTGTAAGAAAAAATGAAAAAAGAAGCTTTCAGCTATCAAAATCTATTTTGGATAGAAATATAAAGTTTGTTACGCGAGTTAACTGCTAATTTATCAGCAATGACGATGTTTCTACAATTATTTTTTTAAAGTAATTCATCACCTGTCCAATCATCCAATTCAGGATTTTTGTCCTTATAAAGTCTTGTTGACTTTATCATTTTCTGAATTTTATTATTTATTTCGGCAGGTAACTCTTCTCCTGATATTACAGTATAACCAATTTTAATATCTGAATGAAATGGGTTATAATCACTTACTTCATTTTTAGGAGTGTAAACTATATCAGAATCTGCGTTCCTAATATCTATAGTGTTTATTATTCCAAAACCAAAATAATTTCTAGTGCTATTTTGCATTTTCAATGCAATAGCTTTTAAGAAATTAGCATTTGTAAAGTCTAATCTATTCACAGAAACTTCATCATAACCTGAAGGAGGCCTATAACAGTTAGATTTTAATTTTCCAGTTTTAGGATTTACGTTTATTGGAGAAAACACAAATCTTGAAATTTTCTCATCGTCTGTTATTTCTTGTGGTAAATCAATTGTTTCAGTCGGATCAATTGAATTTTCTTCTTTTTTTTCTCTTTTAAATCGCTTTAATAAACGTAGAAAGTAATTTAGAATTTTCTTCATTTACAACTTGTTTATTAAAATAATTGGTCTCAATCGAATTAAAGGTAACATAATACGAAAAAGTAGCATTTCCAACTTCAAGAAAAACAGCTTCATCTTCTTCATTATACCACTCAAAAGTTATAGTGCCGTTTGGATTGGGATAAAAATCTTTTACTGAACAGAATAAATCATCTCCAACTAAATCTAATAAAAGAATAGCATTGGATGCACTTTTAACTTCTAATGGTATAGAATCAAATCCATCCCAGTTATTGTTTAAGCTTTTAAATGATAATATGCTTTCAATAATTGAGTATTTAGAAAAGTAATTTTTATTAATATAGTTAATCTTGTCAACATAATTAGAAATATCATTCCCTATTCTTTGAGTACATTCTATTGAATCCTTTGTTGCATTATCAAAAACTTGATAATTATTAAAATCATTAGCGTGTGCTAAAACAGATGTTCCTAAAAAAAGTGAAGTTAAGACTATATTACCTCTTAAACCAAAACCTTTATTTTCTCGGATATTATTTAAAAAGTTGTCTTGTTCTGAATAATCAAAACTAGTACTAACTAATAAATCATTATCTAATATTTCAATGTTATCCATTATTCAATAAATTTTTAGTGTTTTCATTAATTACCCAATCAAACACATTAAATATTTCAGAATTGATTTTACTTGATTCATTTAAAATTTCAAGTAATAAAATTTGATTTTTATTTGCAATTTCAATGTCAATAATTAGTTGACCTCTTTCTCCATTTAATTGTGGTAAAATATTCATTCCATATTTTAAATTTAAAAAATAACTTTCATTTACAAAATTTACAGAATGTATATTGTGATTAATGTTATTCATATTAGGAAAAGCATCATTATTATTTATCAATGCTTTGTTTAATAGTAAATCCAAAATACCATTTGGATTGTCATTATTCTTAAATTCAACAATATTAATTTTCCTTATTGAAAATCTATTTACTTTTTCAATATTGCAAATGTTTAAAAACTCAATAATACTTTCTAAATCAGACAAAATCGAATCATATCTACTATAAACACCCCCTTCTACAGAGAAATTTAAAGAAGTTTCGCTAATATTAATCTCTTTTTGCCCATCAAGTGATTTCAAAATGATATTATCTCCTTCTTCAATATGCTGAAAATTTGTTTTTTCTTTATCTATTGAAATCTGAAATCCTTTTCCTTTTCCTAAATTAAATCTCGGAAAAGTATCTTTAAACAAAAGTTCTATTTGGCTGGAATTATCTTTTAAATTCTTACAAGAACTATATTGAATTTGAAAAAAAACTTTTCTTAAAAAATTTTTTTTATATTCTTTTCTCTCAACTGATTGAAATCCAAACACTTTTTGCTATTTTAGGTTATCATTTGCACTTGAAATACATTGCCAAATTAAATAAATATGGATTAAATTTACAAATACTGTGCGAAAATACAAAAATAATTTTACAAAAAACTAGCAGTTAACAGCAGTTTGGCAATATTGGCGGGCTTTTGGCTAAATTTAAAGTTTGTTTTGTATAGCTTTAAAAAATGCTTAATAGAAAGTTTCGGCTTCTTTAGTCCACAACAGCCCCAAAACATTACATAAACCAAAAATCCCTTTTGAACTCCTATTTCAAAAGGGATTTTGTTTTAAAAAGTATCAATGATAATTTTATTTCTTCTTAAAAAGCGGCACCGCCGAACACGCTTCGCCATACATAATACTTCTGGCAAAAGGCTGTAAATAATGCGCAGCCAAAATATAAGCACGCATCGGAACTGGTTTTTTCGAACAGCCTTTGATAATTACGGGTTTGTTTTCATAGGCAGAATAATCCATTTTGGAAAGGATTTCTTCGTACAAAGCAGCATCCAAATCTTCGATACTTCCGTTTATTATTTTCTTGGCAAAAGGAGCCAATTGAATCGCAACCAAAATCGTTGCCCAAGCAGGAAAAATGGCATCAGTGCTACAATTGATAGCTACATATTGGTCTTTGTATTGCGACCAGTCGTGGTTTTTTAGGTGTTCTCTAAAGTCTTTTTCTTTCAACAAAAAACCTTCCAGAAACCATTGCGAAATATCAATTTGCACACGAATTCCCTTTGGATAATAATCTTCGAGATCGAATACTTCCAAAGCGCTGTTGGCTACTTTATTTACAATTTCCATTTTGAAAAGTTTAAAAGTTTAAAATTGTTTAAAAGTTTAAAGTTGCGTAACCTTAACCTTTTAACCTTGAACAAATTTTTACAACATTCCAAGTTCAAGTTTCGCTTCTTCGCTCATCAAATCTTTGTTCCAAGGCGGATCAAAAGTAATTTCTACTTCGGCTCCTGTGATGTGCTCGATTGATTTTACTTTTTCTTCTACTTCTCTCGGTAAACTTTCCGCCACAGGACAGTTTGGGGAAGTCAGTGTCATCAGGATTTTTACTTCAAAATCCGTGTTGACCATTACATCGTAAATCAATCCTAGTTCATAAATATCTACAGGAATTTCTGGGTCGTAAATCGTTTTTAGTTTCGCTACGATTTGTTCTCCTAATTGGTTGGTGTCTATTGCTTGTTCCATAGTTTTTTTGTTTTTACCTGATTACAATTTAAGGTTTTGTTTTTTTGAACCATATAAGGCATTAAAGGTCATTTAAGCTTTTGTAAATTGTTTTAATTTCGAACTTAATTAAAACTTCAAACATTTTTAAATGTATAATAAATAGTATTGTTTTGATGGTCTTTTATAATCCAACTTATATGACCTTAAATGCCTTTTATGGTTAGTTTTTTATTCTTCTAAATACCTATATAATTCATTAACATAAGATTTTTGTCCTTCTTTAAAAATATGAGTTACGTTGAAATTAATGATTAAACCTATAGGCACTTCTAAAAGTTTCATATACGTTAAAAGTTGAGCTTCGTGAATAGGTAGAACTTTTTCGACAGATTTTAATTCTACAACCAAAGTTTTTTCTACAAACAAGTCACATCTCAAACCTGCCTCAACTTCTAATCCTTTATAATTTATTGGAATTATTAACTCTGTTTGAAAATCAAATCCTCTGATTGTTAATTCTTTTTTCAAACAACTATTATAAACACTTTCTAAAAGGCCAGGTCCAAGATGTTTGTGAACTTCTATAGCGCAACCATTAACCTGATAAATCAAATCTTTCAGATATGTTTTTGTCATAATTTAAAATCCCAATTAATTTCTACTTTCACTTAAATGACCTTAAATGCCTTATATGGTTAGCCAATCATTTTTGTGCATCGAATGCCAATGCATACATTTTTATGTTTTTAATCATCGAAACCAGTCCGTTGGCTCGTGTGGGCGACAAATGTTCTTTTAATCCAATTTCGTCAATGAAATCCATATCGGCATTCAAAATATCCGAAGATTTTTGGTTCGAAAAAACCCGAATCAATATCGCAATAATTCCTTTGGTTAAAATGGCATCGCTATCGGCAGTAAAGATAATTTTCTCTTGATTTTCTTCGCCTTTAAGCCAAACTTTCGATTGGCAACCTTTAATGATGTTAGCTTCGGTTTTGAATTCTTCTTCAATTAACGGTAGGTTTTTACCCAAATCGATGATGTATTCATAGCGTTGCATCCAATCGTCAAACATTGCAAATTCGCCTATTATTTCTTCTTGTATTTCTTTAATGCTCATGTTATGCTGAATTTATTCAGTATTATTCTTTTTTAGCAAATGAATTAATTTTAGTAACCAATTTATTGATAGTTTCCGGCGGAAAACCGTGGTCAAAGGAAGCCGTTTTGTATTCCTTATCTTTAAAATTAATTTTCAGATTTCCAATAGCCGCACCATCGTGAAACCGTTTTTCGGTGGGTGCTTTCAAAGTTGCCAAACTATCCAATGCAATAGTTTCAAAATAACCTACCAATTCTTTCCAATCTTCCTCCGAAATTTTTGTGGCTGCCGATTGGTCGTTGCCGTTTCTATCTTTAGAAACAGAAACCATTTGGTTTTGAATCGTGATTTTTTGATAGAAACCTCGTGTGTTGGCAGTATATTCCAAAACCGCCTTTTTCAAATCATTTTTGTTTTGACTTTCGCAGCTTTTGCTAAGGAAAACACTCAATAAAATCATTGTAAATAGTTTCATCGTATTTATAATTAAGATAACATTAGTTTTGCTTTTTTAACGGCTTCGACCATAACGTCAATTTCTTCTTTGGTATTATAAAATGCGAACGAAGCACGAATTGTTCCCGGAATTTTAAAGAAATCCATAACCGGTTGCGCACAATGATGGCCTGTTCGAACAGCAATTCCCAATTTATCAACTATCGTTCCAATGTCATAAGGGTGAATGCCTTCAATATTGAATGAAACCACCGAAGTTTTTTCCTTGGCTGTACCAAAAATTTTCAAACCTTCGATTTCTAGTAATCGTTTTGTGGCATAAGCCAATAATTCTAATTCCTGTTGTTGAATGTTGTCAAAACCTATCGAATTCATATAATCAACGGCTGTTCCCAAAACAATTCCACCAGCAATATTAGGCGTTCCTGCTTCAAATTTGTGTGGCAAATCAGCATAAGTAGTTTTCTCGAAAGTTACTTCCTTGATCATTTCGCCACCACCTTGATACGGCGGTAATTTATTGAGCCAAGCTTCTTTTCCGTATAAAATTCCAACGCCTGTTGGCCCACAAATTTTATGTCCCGAAAAAACATAAAAATCACAATCCAATGCTTGAACATCAGGTTTTAAATGCGGGACGGCTTGCGCTCCATCAATCAAGACCGTTGCGCCAAATTCGTGGGCTTTGTCAATCATGCATTTAATGGGATTCACAGTTCCCAGAGCATTCGAGATATGATTTACAGTGACGATTTTGGTTTTATCCGACAACAGTTTATCGTATTCTGCCATAATCAATTCGCCGTTTTCATTCATCGGAATCACTTTCAAAACAGCTCCAGTTTTCTCGCACAACATTTGCCAAGGCACAATATTACTGTGATGTTCCATTGCCGAGACCAAAACTTCATCGCCTGATTTTAGTATCGAAGCAAAACCATTGGCAACAGCATTAATACTATGAGTAGTTCCCGAAGTAAAAATTACTTCGTGAGCGAATTGGGCATTGATATGATTTTGAATTTTACCTCGTGAAATTTCGTAAGCATCGGTAGCCAATTGGCTCAAAGTATGCACGCCACGATGAATGTTGGCGTTGATTTCCTGATAATATTTGGCAATCGCATCAATCACAATTTGTGGTTTTTGCGATGTGGCTCCATTGTCAAAATAGACCAAAGGTTTTCCGTTGACCGTTCTGGAAAGTATTGGAAAATCGGCTCTAACTTTATTGATGTCTAACATTGTCTTATTTAGAATTTTTCTAAATACAAAAGTAATAAAACTTCGAGGAATTTTTACCAAACAGCTGTTAATAATTATACCATTTAAGGCATTAAAGAATAAATCGGAAATCTTTAATGTCTTATTTGGTAAAACTGTATCTTGCAGTAAATTATAAATTGAGCTTCAAATGAAAAAAATCATAAAATTTCTCGCCTTCTTAATTTTAGTGTTTTTGATTTACTTTGGATACACAACTTACCCAAAACTCGATTTAATCTCAGGATTTTCGGCAAAAAGTATGGCTTCGGGACATTTTATAGACCATCGTTCGCAAGATATAATTGAAAAAAACGACAATGATATTCCAAAAATTGATTGGGCAAAAAACACGATTAATGAAGAGGAGAAATTTGCTACGGCAACGGTTTATGGATTGAAGGAAAGAAAAGCCATTTACCGCGAAGGTTTAGGCGCTACATTAATCAACGATGATTTCGATGTTTCCAAACCGTACAAAGTTCCAAAAAGAACAAAACAGACCAATAATTTCCCTTTTCCTTATGGCAATAAGGAACAAAAAGACACCGTTTTTGCCAATATTGACTATGCCAAATTAGAAAAGGCTGTAGCCAATGCTTTTGATGAAAAAGGAAAATTAAGCAAAAGAACGCGCTCAGTTATTGTGATTTATAAAGACAAAATCATTGCCGAAAAATACGCGCCAGGAATTGATAAAAATTCTAAAATATTAGGTTGGTC
>CAMCTL010000112.1 GCA_945878515.1 Flavobacterium psychrophilum
TCTGAAATTTCAATTTACACTATAAATGAAGAAAAACTCTTGACCGAAGTGATGAGAAACATTGCTATAAAAGAGAATGAAGGTCCAGCAATTTCCCACAAAGAAGACAATGCTACATTGGTTGCTTATTTTGCAGAAGTTCTTCCAGAATATGACGCAGATCGAGTGTATCCTTCGGATATTAAGAAAATTTTGAATTGGTATAATTTGCTTCAATCGAGAGGAATGGTTTCAAAAGAAGAGGTAATAACTGAACCGAGCAAAGGCGAAATAGAAAATCAAACTGTTGAAGAAATAAAAGAAAGTGTTGTTGAAGAAGTAGCTACAGAAAAAGCGCCATCCAAAAAAGCGAAAACCAAAAAATAGTAATCAAACTTCCTAAAATATATTTTAATCCTGTTACGATTTTTTCCTAACAGGATTTCTTATTTTTACCCAAAATAGTGATAATATGAACTCCAAACAAAACCAACTTCAAGCTTTCGAAAGATTATTAAATATAATGGACGAATTGCGAGAAAAATGCCCTTGGGATAAAAAGCAAACGCTCCAAAGTTTACGACATCTGACCATTGAAGAAACCTACGAATTGGGCGATGCGATATTGGAAAATGATTTGAACGAAGTCAAAAAAGAATTGGGAGATTTGTTATTGCACATTGTTTTTTATGCCAAAATTGGAAGTGAAACCAAGAACAGTTCAACTTCGCTCACTACAGGTTTTGATATTGCTGATGTGTGCAACGAAATTTGCGATAAATTGATCCATCGTCATCCCCATATTTATGGCGATGTTGATGTAAAAGACGAGGAAGAAGTCAAACAAAATTGGGAGAAATTAAAACTCAAAGAAGGCAAGAAATCGGTTTTAGAAGGTGTGCCAAAAAGTTTACCGGCATTAGTAAAAGCCAGTCGAATCCAAGATAAAGTAAAAGGTGTTGGGTTTGATTGGGAAGAACCGCACCAAGTTTGGGATAAAGTCCAAGAGGAATTAGCAGAACTTCAAGTTGAAATCGAAGCTGGAAATCAGGATAAAATGGAAGCCGAATTTGGCGATGTTTTGTTCTCGATGATCAATTATGCTCGTTTTTTAAAAATCAATCCCGAAGATGCTTTGGAGAGAACCAATAAAAAGTTTATCAAAAGATTTCAATATTTAGAAAGTAAAGCTTCTGATTTAGGCAAACCTCTAATGGATATGACTTTGGCAGAGATGGATGTTTTTTGGGAGGAAGCGAAAAAATTGTAAATAAAAATGAATATGTACTCTGAAAAAATATTACCTACAAAATATCAGCAATTCTCTTCAATCTTGCTAAATCCTTGATAACTATCTTTTTTCCCCTTAACTCAATCAATCTACTTTTATTAAAATCAGAAAGCAATCGGATACAACTTTCGGTAGCAGTTCCAATCATTCCAGCCAATTCTTCTCGAGATAATTGAATCCTGAGCGAATCGTCTTCATTTTTACCGAATGTTTCTTCTAGATATACCAGATTTTCTGCCAATCGTTCTCTAACCGTTTTTTGAGCAATAGAAACCACGTGATCACTAGCTTCTTTTAAATCGCCACAAATCGATTTCATCACATTCATTGAAAACTTATTGTTGTTATCAAACATGTTGAGCACTTCGCTTTTAGGAATAAAGCAAACTTCCATATCTTCTAATGCCACTGCACTTAAATTTGCGGGTTCATCGCTAATCATCGAACGTTGACCGAGAATCTCTCCAGCTTTTACTAATTTTATAATTTGGTCTTTTCCGTTGGCACTTAATTTTGACAATTTGCAAGCTCCTGTTGTAACACAATAAATACCATTAACAACATCGCCTTCCTCAAAAATAGGACTTCCTTTTTTTATGGTTAAAGAAGTTTTGCATGACGCAAGTTTAATCAATTCCTCTTTATTGAGTGCTTTCAAAGAACTAAATTCTCTAACTATACATTGCTCACATTTGCTCATTTTCTGTAAGATTACTTTGTGTAGCAAATCTACAAAATAATATGATAATTATCATATCAAATTATTGGTTCCACTTGTAACTTTGCAAACTGAAAAAACATACATTTTTATGGAGTTAAAATCTTGTTTCCACTGTGGGTTGACTGTTATTGAGGAAGAACAAATTGATTTTGATGATAAAATTTTTTGTTGCAACGGTTGCAAAACTGTTTACGAAATTTTTAGCCTCAACGATATGTCTTGCTACTATGATTTCGAAAAATCTCCCGGAGCAACACCTCTTGATATTAAAGGAAAATATGATTTTTTAGACAATGAAAGTATCGTTTCGAAACTTTTAGAATTTCAGGAGGATTCAACGGCAATTGTTTCGTTAAATATTCCTCATATTCATTGTAGTTCTTGCATTTGGATTCTCGAAAATCTTCAAAAACTACAAAAAGGAATCAGCACTTCTCAAGTAAATTTCCCTGAAAAAAAAGTCAGAATTACTTATAATCCAGAACTTGTTTCTCTTAAAACCATTGTTCATTTGTTAAGTTCTATTGGTTATGAACCCTACATTAGTTTAGAAAATTATGAAACTGGCAAAAACAATGTCGATAGAAGTCTGACTTATAAACTAGGTTTGGCTTTTTTCTGTTTTGGTAATATTATGTTGCTTTCTTTTCCAGAATATTTTGAGGTCAAAGAGTTTTGGTTAGATACATATAAGCCATTTTTCCGTTGGTTAATTTTTGCATTATCCTTGCCAGCTTTCTTGTATTCAGCCAGTGGTTACTACGTTTCGGCTTATAAAAGCATAAAATCTGGAATGTTGAATATTGATATTCCAATCGCCTTGGGAATTATAATTTTCTTTATCCGAAGCACTTTTGACATTGTAATGGATTATGGATCTGGATTTTTCGATAGCTTGACGGGTTTGATTTTCTTTATGCTTTTGGGAAAAATGTTTCAAATAAAAACCTATAGTTTCTTGAGTTTCGAAAGAGATTTTAAATCCTATTTCCCGATTGCAATCACGAAAATAAATACTGATTTATCAGAAGAAAGTGTTCCAATTTATGATATCGAAAAAGGCAACCGCCTTTTAATTAGAAACCAAGAATTGATTCCCGTAGATGGCATTTTGATTTCTGACAAAGCCGAAATTGATTATAGTTTCGTTACCGGCGAAGCCATTCCAATTACCAAAAAATCGGGTGATAAAGTTTTTGCTGGCGGAAAACTAATAGGAAAAGTTATCGAAATGGAAGTTCTCCATTCGGTTTCTCAAAGCTATTTGACACAATTGTGGAGCAACGATGTTTTTCAGAAAAATGTGGAGCAAAAATACAAATCCATTACCGATACTATAAGTCATTATTTTACGCCAATACTATTAATTATTGCTTTTATTGGATTTGGATATTGGATTTTTATTGATGCTAATATTGCTTTCAATGTTTTCACAGCTGTGTTGATTGTGGCTTGTCCTTGTGCCTTGGCATTAACCGCTCCTTTCACGATGGGAAATGTATTGCGAATTTTGGGCAAAAAGAAATTCTATCTCAAAAACGCTTTGGTTATTGAGCAATTAGCTAAAGTCGATACCATCGTTTTCGATAAAACTGGAACAATTACCACCAATAAGAAATCAAATATCTCTTATGAGGGTGTTTTACTTTCAAACGAAAATTTAATAATTTTAAAGAACGTCCTCCGCGCTTCTAATCATCCTTTAAGTAGAATGTTATATGATTTTTTACCAGAATGTAAAAGGTTAAAAATTACTGATTTTGAAGAAATAACAGGAAAAGGAATTCAAGCCAATATTGATGAAATTCAGGTTCAAATAGGTTCGTCCGCTTTTGTTGGACAGTCAGAAGAAAATACTATTCAACAAACATCGGTTCACATCAAAATTAATGAAGTCTATTTTGGAAAATACATTTTTAACAACCAATATAGAGAAGGTTTGCCCGAACTTTTCAAGGCATTAAGTTTTAATTATAAAATCAAAGTTTTGTCCGGTGACAATGAAGGAGAGCGTACCTCCTTAGAAAGTCTTCTACCCACAAACACCGAATTAATTTTCAATCAAAAACCAGAACAAAAACTGGAATTTATTAAAAAATTACAAGAAAAAGGTCAAAATGTAATGATGGTTGGCGACGGATTGAATGATGCGGGAGCATTGGCGCAAAGCAACATTGGGATTTCAATCTCAGAAAATGTAAATGTTTTTTCGCCTGCCTGCGATGCTATTTTAGATGCGAGCGAATTTGAAAAATTGAATTATTTTTTAAAATTATCTATAAAATCAATCTCAGTAATCAAAATGAGTTTTTCAATTTCAATTATTTATAATATTGTGGGATTATCTTTTGCCATAACTGGAAATCTGCAACCTTTGGTAGCGGCAATCATAATGCCTTTAAGCACAGTTACAATTGTAAGTTTTGTGACAATTATGAGTAACTTTTATGCTAAAAGATTAACCTAAAAAGTGATGCTCAATTCATTTTTGCTAATATTCAGCTAATTTTCAGTCTTTTTCAAAAATGAATTTCTAAGGTTCAAGAACGATTTTAAGACGCTCTAAAATGATTTAGAAGTCCTCTAAATTTTTTGAGACCTTTGTCAAAGTCTAGATTCAATAGGATCTAAAAATAGGATAGCCATTGTAAGTTTTATAACAATGACGCATAGTAATTATGCAAGTAAAAATTTGAATTATATAACATTTTAGAATTATAACACAATAATTTTGAACGTAATTATAGTGTTACTTTTTAAGTAGATATGACAAATGTCATATTTTATTAAAACAAGTAGGAGTATTTTTGTCAATATATATGTAAAATATGAGTGTTATATATTTACTTATCGCCATCAGTATTATTGTTGCTGTTTTTTTCTTTTTGGCTTTTATAAAAGCTGTAAAAGCGGGTCAATATGATGATGATTACACTCCTTCAGTCAGAATGCTTTTTGATGACGAACTTGTAAAAAAAGTTAGGAGTGCACCGTTAGAAAAGTTAGACGACGATGAACAAACTCTTAACACTTAACCTATAACTTCTAACCTTTAAACCAAATTACTATTTATGGAAATGCAACAGTTTTATTATGACAACAAAATTGTAAAGAAATTCATTTACGCAACTATCGTTTTCGGTGTTGTAGGAATGTTAGTAGGGCTTATTTTAGCCTTCATGTTTCTTTTCCCAAACATCACCGACGGAATTTCGTGGTTGAGTTTTGGTAGGTTGAGACCTTTACATACCAATGCGGTAATTTTTGCCTTTGTTGGAAATGCAATGTTTGCTGGAGTTTATTTTTCGCTGCAGCGATTACTAAAGACCAGAATGTTCAGTGATTTTTTAAGCAACTTAAACTTTTGGGGGTGGCAATTGATTATTGTTGCCGCAGCAGTTTCGTTGCCATTAGGGTACAGCACTTCCAAAGAATATGCCGAACTAGAATGGCCAATAGATATTGCTATTGCTTTAATTTGGGTAGCTTTTGGTGTTAATATGATTGGTACAATTTTAAAGAGAAGAGAACGCCACTTGTATGTTGCAATTTGGTTTTACATCGCCACTTTTGTAACTGTTGCCGTTTTGCATATTTTCAATAGTTTAGCATTGCCAGTTTCTGCACTAAAAAGTTATTCTGTTTATGCGGGAGTTCAAGATGCTTTGGTTCAATGGTGGTATGGTCATAATGCTGTTGCTTTTTTCTTGACCACTCCGTTTTTAGGGCTGATGTATTACTTTGTTCCAAAAGTAGCTAACAGACCAGTATATTCTTATAGACTATCTATTGTTCACTTTTGGTCATTGATATTTTTATACATTTGGGCTGGACCACACCATTTATTGTATTCGGCTTTACCCACTTGGGCTCAAAATTTAGGTGTTGTATTCTCTGTAATGTTGATTGCTCCATCTTGGGGAGGTATGATTAACGGTTTATTGACTTTGAGAGGCGTTTGGGACAAAGTTCGTGAAGAACCTGTTTTGAAATTCTTCGTTGTGGCGATAACCGGTTATGGTATGTCCACTTTTGAAGGGCCAATGCTGTCTCTTAAAAATGTAAACGCAATTGCACATTACACCGACTGGATTATTGCTCACGTTCACGTTGGGGCTTTAGCCTGGAATGGATTTATGTCTTTCGGTATTATTTATTGGTTGATACCACGAATGACTAAAACTTCTCTTTTCTCAACTAAATTAGCCAATTTTCATTTTTGGATAGGAACTTTAGGAATTATACTTTATGCACTTCCAATGTATGTGGCTGGTTTTCTGCAAGCTTCTATGTGGAAACAATTCAATCCAGACGGAACTTTAACTTATGGTAACTTCCTAGAAACGGTAACGCAAATCATGCCCATGTATTGGATGAGAGCTATTGGTGGAACATTATACCTTACCGGAATGTTGGTTTTGGTTTATAACATTATCCAAACCGTAAGAGCTGGTTCAAAAATTGAAGACGAATTAGCCGAAGCGCCCGAATTACAAAAAATTAGTGCAGGAAGAATCAAAGGCGAAAAATACCACGCTTGGCTTGAAAGAAAACCTATTCAATTGACCATTTTTGCTGTAATCGCTATTCTTATTGGTGGAATTGTTCAAATTGTTCCTACAATTATGGTAAAATCAAACATTCCAACTATTGCTAGCGTAAAACCCTATTCACCATTAGAATTGCAAGGACGTGATTTATACATTCGTGAAGGTTGTGTGGGTTGTCACTCTCAATCAGTTCGACCTTTCCGAAGCGAAGTAGAACGTTATGGACCACAATCCAAAGCAGGAGAATTTGTTTACGACCATCCATTCCTTTGGGGTTCTAAACGAACAGGACCAGATTTGTTAAGAGAAGGTGGTAAATTCAATGACAACTGGCACTTCAATCATTTTTGGAATCCTCAAAGTATTTCAGCGGGTTCTATTATGCCAAGTTATAAATGGCTGTTCGATAACGAACCGATGGATAATTCTACCCTTGAAAAGAAAATGGAAGTAATGAAAACTCTTGGAGTTCCTTATGATGAGCCAGGTGAGGCACAAATTGCAAACGCATTGAAAGATTTAAGAGTTCAAGCTATTAAAATAGAAGAAAGCTTGAAAAACGATCCCGATTTCGTAAAGAGTTATGACGAAAGCAAGAAAAAAGCCGAAGCTAGAGGAGAAAAATTTGTTCCAATGAACGAAAGAGAAATAGTAGCGTTAATCGCCTACATACAAAGATTGGGAACTGATATTAAAGTAAAAAAATAAGGTAATTATGTTCGAACAAATCAAACACAATATGGAAACCATTGCCGGAGTTGCGATATTTCCAATACTTTCTTTAGTAATTTTCTTTGCCTTTTTTGTAGGACTTGGCATTTGGGTTTTTTCATATAAGAAAGATAAAATCAAGGAACTTAGCCAAATTCCATTAGACGAAGAACTAACCAAATAATTCTCAAAACCAATAAAAATGAAAAAAATAATCCCCGCATATTTAAGAGTTCTTCTTGTTTTCTTTGCTGTTTTTGCTGCAATGGAATATTTTATCGACTCTGGAGACCGACCAGCATTTTTAAAATTCCCAATGGTGGGTGTCTTTTTATTAGTATTTCTTTTCTTATTAATAGCAATAGAAATTACGATAAATGCAGTCGATACAATCACTTACCTCCTGCTGACTGAAGAACAAAAAGCCAAATTAGAAGAAATAAATGATTTAAGTTTTACGGATAGTGCCATATACAAAAAAGTTGCCAACTTCTTACTCAAACCAAAACAAGTAGAAGACGAAGGACAATTATTATTAGATCATGATTATGATGGCATCAAGGAGTTGGACAACAATTTGCCACCATGGTGGGTTTATTTGTTCTATGTTTGTATCTTTTTCTCGGTAATATATTTAGTTCGATATGAAATTTTAGGTGCTGACAACCAAGAAATGGAATTGAAAAAAGAAATAGCTCAAGCCCAAAAAGATATTGCCGAATACAAAAAAACAGCACCCGATTTAATGGATGAAAACACAGTAACTTTGTTGACTGATGCTGCAGATTTATCCGCTGGAAAAGCAATATTTACTGCCAATTGTGTGGCTTGTCACAGAGCAGATGGAGGCGGGCAAATTGGACCAAACTTAACCGATGACCAATGGATTTTGGGTGGCGGAATCAAAAATGTATTTCACACACTTGTAAATGGAGGACGAGACGGAAAAGGAATGATTTCGTGGAAAGGAACGCTCAAACCGAAACAAATGCAAGAAGTGGCTAGTTATGTATTGTCTTTAAAAGGCTCAAATCCAAAAGATCCAAAAGCTCCAGAAGGAGAAGTTTGGATAGATCCGAATGCAGCTAAAACTACCGAAGTTGCTCCTGCTGCTAAAGAAAGTACACCTGTGAAATAACATGAAATGATAAGTATAAAGCCAGCAAATCCTGAACTATTTCAGGATTTGTTTTTTGTAAAACGTATATTTTTTGGAAAGACAGCTATTGTGCCAAAAAAAATAATTAAGTGTAAAGCGGAAGCAATTTTTTATAAATAAAATGAATTCATTTTAGAGTAATGTAACATAAGTTTCAAAAGAAATGGATTGGAAACTATAAGTTTACACTAATAAATTTTAAAATTATAACAATGTCAAATTTACCAGACGAAGCTTTCAGAGATACCATCGGAACGATTGATGAGGAAGGACACAGAAAATTTATTTTTCCTAAAAAACCTTCTGGAAAATTTTACGATTATCGAAAGTGGGTAAGCTATTTTTTGTTGATTATTTTGGTTGCCAACCCATTTGTAAAGATCAATGGCAACCAGTTTATGATGTTCAATGTATTGGAACGAAGATTCAATATTTTTGGATTTCCGTTTTGGCCACAAGATTTTTACCTCTTTGTTATTTCGATGATTATTGGGGTTGTGTTTGTTATACTTTTTACTGTTATTTTTGGGAGAATATTTTGCGGATGGGTTTGCCCTCAAACCATTTTCCTAGAAATGGTTTTCCGCAGAATCGAGTACTGGATAGAAGGCGATCGAGGAGCGCAAATTCGTTTGCAAAAACAAGAATGGAATTCCGAAAAAATAAGAAAAAAATCCCTAAAATGGTTTATCTTTTTGATTATTTCCTTTTTTATTGCCAATGTTTTTCTAGCCTATCTCATTAGTAGTGACCAATTGCTAAAAATGATTTACGAAGGACCAGAAAATCACACAAGCACCCTAATTTCATTACTAATTTTTACAGGAGTTTTTTATTTTATTTTCGCTTGGTTTAGAGAACAAGTCTGCATTATTGCTTGCCCTTACGGAAGATTGCAAGGCGTTTTATTGGACAACAAATCCATCAATGTGGCCTATGATTTCGTTCGTGGTGAGAAAGAAGCAGGTAGAGCGAAATTCAATAAACAAGAAGATAGAGCAACCACTGGAAAAGGCGATTGTATTGATTGCAAACAGTGTGTTCATGTTTGCCCAACAGGAATCGACATTCGAAACGGAACACAATTAGAATGTATCAATTGCACGGCTTGCATCGATGAATGTGATACCATTATGGAAAGTGTTGGATTACCAAAAGGACTGATTCGCTATGCATCTGAAGATGAAATAGAGAAAAATGCCAAGTTTAAATTTACCACTAGAATGAAAGGCTATTCGGCTGTTTTGTTTATTTTAATTGGTGTATTAGCTGGATTATTATTCCTAAGATCAGATGTTGAAGCAGTTATTTTAAGATTGCCAGGCGAATTATTTCAACACAAAGGAGATAATATCAGTAATATTTATACTTTTAAGGTGATCAATAAAACCAACAATGATTTTAATGATATACATTTCAAATTGGTTGGCATAAAAGGCACGCTTAAAGTAGTAGGTGAACAAGATTTAAAAGTGCCCAAACAAGGAATGAAAAGTGGCACTTTGTTTATAGAAATTAACCATTTTTTATTGGAATCAGACAAAACAAAATTGGAGATCGAAGTTTATAACGGCAATGAAAAAATCGAGACCAGTACTACAAATTTTTTAAGTCCAAGGAGCTTCGATTAGCCATAATTATATAAAATAGTAAAGTATGAAAATTAATTGGGGAACAGGAATTGTGATTGCATTTGCAATCTTTATAACATTTATTTTATATTTTGTCTTTAGTGTACAATCTAATTCAAAATACGACAACGAATTGGTTGTTGAAGAATATTACAAGCACGATGCGAAATTTGGCGACGAAATGGAAAGGGTTCAAAACGCTCAAGATTTACCACAAAAGCCGGAAATAAAGAATAACTCGGAAGGAATTACTATAGTTTTCCCAGCAGTTTTTAATCCAAAAGAAATTAAAGGAAAAGTATCTTTTTACCGACCTTCCGACAAAAAATTTGATTTTGAAGTTCCTATTTCACTGATAAATTCTGCTTTGAGTGTACCCAACGAAAAGCTTCTAGGAGGTCGTTGGGCAATAAATATGGAATGGGAATATAGCGGGAAAAAATATCTTACTAAAGAAGTTGTTTATATAGAATGAATCTTAAATCAGATTGCAAATTTCAGATTTCATGCAACTGTTTACTTCTAACTTCTAACCTCTAACTTAAAAATGCTTTACACCGCTTTCATCTTCGGATTAATCAGTAGTTTTCACTGCGTTGGAATGTGCGGCCCAATTGCAATGATGTTGCCTGTAGATAGAGAAAATCAAGCCAAGAAAGTAACTCAAATCCTGACCTATCAAATCGGTCGCCTAACGGCTTATGCCTCAATTGGTTTGGTTTTTGGACTGCTAGGAAGAGGCTTATATTTGGCTGGATTCCAGCAAAAAATGTCAATATTTATTGGAGTTGCCATGATTTCAGTTATTCTAATTCCAGAGAAAGTTTTTGCCAAATACAATTTTTCGAAACCAGTGTTCAAATTGATTTCGAATATCAAGTCAACTTTAGGAAGTCAATTCAAAAATAAGAGTTACAAATCCTTATTTACCATTGGTTTATTGAATGGATTTTTGCCTTGCGGAATGGTTTATGTAGCACTATTTGGTGCGATAGCCATGCAAAACGAATTTTACGGCGTTTTATACATGATTTTGTTTGGGTTAGGAACGGTTCCTTTGATGAGTAGTGTAGTTTACATCAACTCTTTTTTAACAATTTCTGTGCGGAATAAAATTCAAAAAATCATTCCATTTATTGGGATAATTATTGGAACAATGTTTATTTGTAGAGGTTTAGGATTAGGAATTCCTTATATATCGCCATCAGATATGAGTTTGTTTGTACAATCAACTCCTAATTGTCATTGAGTAAATTTTTTGACTTATCCTTTATATTAATATTTGGAGAACGAGTCATTATTAACGATTCTTAACAGAAACCCTTCGACAAGCTCAGGGAGACATCAAGGTTCCTAATCAATATTCTGAATGTTGTCTGGCTGAGCTTGTCGAAGCCTTTATTGATAAAAGGGATAAGTCAATAAATTTTATTAAATTGTCATAGAAAACAATTTAACATCTGGTGCTTTTCTTTTTAAACGCAAATCAAAAGCCATACAAATGTTGCGCACAAAGGGTTTACCTGCGTTCGTAACTTTAAGCCCATTTTTTTCAATAATAACCAAGCCATCATTTTCCATTTCTTTCAACTGCACAATAATTTGAGCAACTTCTTCAAAATAATTGGCTTTATCTTGCCAGGAGGTTTCAAAATGACACATCAAATTCAAGATATGTTTTCTTATTAAAAGGTCTTCATCGGTTAATAAATGACCTCTAAAAATAGGTAATTTATC
>CAMCTL010000113.1 GCA_945878515.1 Flavobacterium psychrophilum
AATTTTTTTGGTTATTTCTTGATAAGGAACATCGAATTTTTCGCTGTAAAAAGCCCTCATTTTTTCAATGAGTTCATCATCGGCAAGTGCAATAACTGAGGATATTCCGTACTTCGCCACACGAATTGGGCTATCAATCGTGAAAGCCAATCCCATTACTGGAATATGAAAAGTATGTAATTGTTTATTTGTCATTTTTTTGTTTACTCCTTTAATTGTATAAAATGCAAATTTCGACAAAGTAATCAACACAAAAACTGACATATATCATATTTTCGAATCGATCAGGACATATAAACCAAACATAATGTTAAATTATAATGTTTTAACCTCAGCTCGATTAATATTGAAAAGTTTAAACCACATAGATAAAATATTAGCTTTTAACAGAAAGACGCTTTGCTTATCATAGTTTTCATACCTATGTGAAAATAAAATACTTATGAAAATCTTTGTTAATTATTTTTTATAAAATCTCTATGTGGTTAAAAATTATTAATCGAACTCAGGTTTTTATGTTATTCTATAAAATCTTGCGCATCAAATTGTTTGCATTTTGCCAAAGAAATTGAGAGAAAAAAGTCATGAATAGGTTTTGCGATTACGAAAAAATTCCACTTTACATAAAGCCTACTTGAAAAATACCAAAACAAACTTGAATTGGTTTACTTACCAGCAAACTCAGCGGATTTAAACCCTATTGAAAGAATTTGGTGGTTCGTCACAAATAGGCATCTAGAAACAATGCCTATAAAAATTGAAAAATTTAAAGAACTAATGAAAACATTTGAGTTTGAAAATGATTTAAGTAAAAACCGCTTTACGCAAATTGCAAATACTTAATGGACTTTATAAAATTAAGGAACATCTTATTCAATTTAATAATATCAAAAAACCCTCACATTTCTGCAAGGGTTCACAATAATCTAAAATCTAAATTCAGAAATCTAAAATAGATTTAGTATCTGTAATACTCTGGTTTAAAAGGTCCTTCAACGGCAACACCAATATATTCGGCTTGGTCAACACGTAAAGTTTCTAATTCAACACCTAGTTTTGCTAGATGCAACATGGCCACTTTTTCGTCCAAATGTTTTGGTAACATATACACTTCATTGTTGTAAGCCGCGCTGTTTTTCCACAGTTCGATTTGAGCCAGCGTTTGGTTTGTAAAAGAGTTACTCATTACAAAACTTGGATGACCTGTAGCACAACCAAGATTTACCAAACGACCTTCGGCTAGGATAAGAATGTCTTTTCCAGCAATAGTATATTTATCTACTTGTGGTTTGATTTCGATTTTAGATGCACCATGGTTTTTGTTTAACCAAGCCATATCAATTTCGTTATCAAAATGACCGATGTTACAAATGATGGTTTTGTCTTTCATTTGTTCGAAATGAGAACCCAAAACAATGTCTTTGTTTCCAGTAGTGGTGATAATAATATCTGCTGTTGCGATAACTGTATTTAATTTCTTTACTTCAAAACCGTCCATTGCGGCTTGCAAAGCACAAATTGGGTCAATTTCAGTAACTGTTACAATAGAACCAGCACCTCTAAAAGAAGCCGCTGTTCCTTTTCCAACATCGCCATAACCACAAACAATTACTCTTTTTCCAGCCAACATAATATCAGTAGCACGACGAACTGCATCAACTGCCGATTCTTTACAACCGTATTTGTTATCGAACTTAGATTTAGTAACAGAATCGTTTACATTGATTGCTGGCATAAACAAAGTGCCATTTTTCATTCTTTCATACAAACGGTGAACACCTGTTGTTGTTTCTTCCGACAAACCTTTAATACCTGGAATCAATTCAGGAAAACGATCAAAAACCATATTGGTCAAATCGCCACCATCGTCAAGAATCATGTTCAATGGTTTTCTATCTTCGCCAAAGAAAAGTGTTTGCTCGATACACCAGTCAAAAGACTCTTCGTCAAGACCTTTCCAAGCATAAACTTGAATTCCGGCAGCAGCAATCGCAGCAGCAGCTTGATCTTGAGTTGAGAAAATGTTACAAGAAGACCATGTTACTTCAGCTCCAAGAGCAATTAGTGTTTCAATCAAAACCGCAGTTTGAATAGTCATGTGCAAACATCCTGCAATACGAGCACCTTTCAGCGGTTGTTCGTCTTTATATTCCGCCCGAAGCGCCATTAAACCTGGCATTTCGGCTTCTGCCAATTCAATTTCTTTTCTTCCCCAAGCTGCTAGAGAAATGTCTTTTACTTTGAAAGCCACAAAAGGCATAGTTGCTGTACTCATTTATAGTATATTTGTATTTATAAATTTTTTGCAAATTTACATAATAACTTTATATTTTAAAAGGCATTCGAGAACATTTATGAATTGTTTAATTTTGTAATCTTTTGAATTATAATGAAATAATTTTAGATACCATACTGAGCCCAGTCGGAGGATGGAGCCAATCTCACTATTCGTTGCAAATAAAGTGCACTGAACTCCGCAGAAAGTAGAAACATTGTGAAGTAATCGGGGCTAAAAATCTCTTTATAAAATGCCACTATATAAAACTATACATTTCAATTCCTCAACCCAAATCCTAGTTTGGAAAATCACCGAATCTCTTGAGGAATTAATGGAAAAAGTCGTCTTAAAAGAAAAAAGCCAACTGCGATTGAATAAAATGAAATCCGAAATGCACCAACGGGCTTTTGTAAGTGTGCGTTTGCTATTGAAAAAAGCTGGTTATTCCGATTCCGAATTGCATTATGATGAATTTGGAAAACCTTATTTTCTAGATGAGAAACACATTTCAATTTCACATTCGCATCATTTTTCCACCATAATTATTAGTAACCAAATCGTTGGAATCGACGTAGAAATGCAAAGAGAAAAAATAATCAGCATTGCCGATAAATTTATAAATGCTGCAGAAGTAAAACACCTAAGCCGTTTTGAAGTTCAAGATTACATCAAAAAACTAACAATAACATGGGGAGCAAAAGAAGCCATTTTTAAAATCCGAAACGAAAAAGGAATCAGTTTCAAAGATCACATCCAACTTAGTTCATTTGAAATCAAAGACCAAAGCACAACTGCAATTCTAGAAATCGAAAAAATAAAAAAGCAATTCTTTGTGTATTTTGAGGAATTCGAGGGTTTTACTTTGGTTTATGCTTTTTTAAAGTAAAAAGCCCAATCAGATAAGATTTCCATTGGTTTCGAACATTCAATTCAATTCAAAGGCAAATTGATTTTTCATAATATCTGAAAAATGAATGCTACAAATAGACTTTTCTATTTTATTTGTAGTCACAAATTTGGAATTTTTTGTGAAATTAGAAACAATTAATTCGATTCAAATGTCAGAAGTGTATATTTGCCTTACGCTATTTATAAAAAAAATATACAACTGCTTTTTTACAATACAAATATATGATTATCAGAAAAGGGAATCCCGAAGATATGGAGGCAGTTTTGAGCCTCATTAAGGAATTGGCAATTTTTGAAAATGAACCAAATGCGGTTGTAATAACCGCTGAAGATTTAGTTAAAGACGGCTTTTCCACAACACCTTTATTTAATATTTTTGTTGCCGAAGTAGCATCACAAATCGTTGGAATAGCTTTATATTACTATCGTTATTCTACTTGGAAGGGAAAAACCATCCACTTAGAAGATTTGGTTGTAAAAGAAAGTATGCGTGGTTCAGGAATAGGCTTTGCATTGTATTCTGAAATCATAAAACAAGGAAAAAAGGATAATGTTCGAAGAATTGAGTGGAATGTTTTAGACTGGAACACGCCAGCAATAAATTTTTACAAAAATTCAGGTGCCGTAATCTTAGACGATTGGAGGGTTGCTCAAATGAATGAGGATGCAATTAACTATTTCGTTGATAATAAATTAAAATAAAAAAAATCGTTTTCAAATTTCAAACTAAAAATCTGAAATCTAAAATCTAAAATTAAAATGAGAGTATTTAAGTTTGGTGGTGCATCTGTAAAAGACGCCGCGGGAATAAAAAACGTATATGACGTTTTGCAAAAAGTTGGTTATGAGGATGTATTATTGGTTGTTTCTGCTATGGGAAAAACCACGAATGCGCTCGAAGATGTTATAAAAAATTACTTTGACAAATCCGACGAATTGAATGCATCTGTTCAGGAAGTAAAAAAATACCACAATCAAGTGCTAATCGATTTATTCGAAGACGAAAACAACCCAGTTTTTGCTGCTGTAAATTCACAATTTTCTGATTTGGAGTATTTTTTAGCACACAATAAATCGCCCAATTACAATTTTGTTTATGACCAAATTGTGAGCTATGGCGAATTGATTTCGACTACAATTTTGAGCCATTTTATGAGCTTCATGGGTATTAAAACACAATGGCTTGATGTACGGAATTTTATAAAAACCAATTCAAATTATAGAGATGCTGAAGTAGATTGGGAATTAACTCAGGCAACCATTTCCAAAAACGTTCAGAAAAAAATGTTGAATATTACCCAAGGATTTTTGGGTTCTGACGAAAATAATTTCACTACAACTTTAGGTCGAGAAGGTTCTGATTATACTGCTGGAATTTTTGCGTATTGCCTTAATGCCGAAAGTGTAACCATCTGGAAAGACGTTCCAGGAGTTATGAATGCCGATCCAAGATATTTTGAAAATGCAAGTTTAT
Source organism: Flavobacterium psychrophilum (assembly GCA_945878515.1). Classification (GTDB taxonomy): domain Bacteria; phylum Bacteroidota; class Bacteroidia; order Flavobacteriales; family Flavobacteriaceae; genus Flavobacterium; species Flavobacterium psychrophilum_I. The sequence goes on from CAMCTL010000113.1 coordinate 4,662, forward strand.
TGACCAATATTTCCTATCGCGAAGCCATCGAAATGGCGTTTTATGGCGCTACAGTTATTCACCCAAAAACTTTGCAACCTTTACAAAAAAAAGAAATTCCACTGTATGTAAAATCATTCATAAATCCGATGTTAGCTGGAACTTGTGTGTCAAAAGGTTCTGATTCGGAGTGGCAAATTCCTAGTTTTATTGTTAAAAGGAATCAACTTTTAATTTCCCTTGCCTCAATAGATTTTTCGTTTATTATGGAAGAAAATATTAGCGAAATTTTTGCTTTGTTTCACCAGTTCAAATTGAAAGTAAATCTAATTCAAAATTCGGCCATCAGTTTTTCGGTATGTGTAGAAGATAAATTTTCAAATTTCAAAGATTTGAATCCTGTTCTTTCAAAAAAATTTAAAGTCGATTTCGATGAAAATGTAACACTATACACCATTCGACATTTTAATGATAAAGCAGCGCAAACTGTGGAGCACAATAAAACCGTTTTGCTGAAACAAGTGAGCCGAGAGACGATGCAAGTAGTTACTAAAGAAAGCTAAAAATAATCAGTTTAAGAGTTATAAAATAATTCAAATGACTAATAATTATATCTTTATTTCTCTCTATTAAATAGTAAGAATTGTATAATGTCGTATTGTATAATGTAAAATTACTAGTAATTACAATGCTTTCGGAAGAAATAAACCCGATATTGCTTTATGTGCTTTACTTCTACTTTCTGCAAATAAAATATTTTATTTTTTATTCATTTATTTGTAATTTGACATTATGATTCTGTATTAAACTTAGTCAATTTGTTTTCATTTTTAATAAGCATGAATTGGTAAATTATAAATGACTTATCCCTTTTATCAACAAAGGCTTCGACATGCTCAGCCAGACAACATTCAGAATTTCGATTAGAAACCTTGATGTCTCCCTGAGCTTGTCGAAGGGTTTCTGTTAAGAATCGTCAATAAAGACTCGTTCTCCAAATATTAATAAAAAGGATAAGTCAAAATTATCATTCCTAAAGTAGAAAAATCCAATTCCAAAAAAAACAAAAAATCGTCACCGTAATTTTAAGAAATAATACAAATGCGTAATAATCCAACAAAATAAAGTATTTTTACACAACGGTATTCTAGCATGAATACACTTAACTGAACATTCAAAAAATGATGCTTCTCCGTTATCTATCCCAAATAGGAAAATACTTCTTGATGTGGAAAGAAATTTTCAGAAAACAGACCAAATGGTCGGTCATGAAAAATCTAATCTTCAAAGAAATTGACGAATTAATTATTGACTCTCTTGGTATTGTAGCTTTTATTTCCGTGTTTGTGGGAGGTGTTGTTGCCATTCAAACCGCATTAAACTTAGATAGTCCATTAATTCCAAAAGATTTAATAGGATATGCCACACGCGAATCCGTGATTTTAGAATTTTCGCCAACATTCATTTCAATTGTTATGGCTGGAAAAATGGGTTCTTTTATTACTTCAAGTATTGGTTCTATGAGAGTTACAGAGCAAATTGACGCATTAGAAGTTATGGGAATAAACTCCCTAAATTACCTTGTTTTTCCTAAACTAATTGCCATTTTATTGTACCCTTTTGTAATTGGAATCAGTATGTTTTTAGGTATCGTAGGCGGTTATATTGCGTCGGTCTACGGAGGTTTTGGTACGAGTACAGATTTTATAGCTGGTGTCCAAAATGATTTTGAACCCTTTCATGTCACTTATGCGTTTATTAAGACTTTCATTTTTGGAATTTTACTGGCATCAGTACCATCATTTCACGGTTATTATATGAAAGGTGGCGCACTTGAAGTCGGGAAAGCCAGTACAGTGGCTTTTGTTTGGACTTCGGTGATGATTATATTTGTGAATTATGTTTTAACACAATTACTTTTGACCTAATGATAGAAATAAAAGATATAGAGAAATCATTTGGCGATACCAAAATTCTTAATGGAGTTTCCACAGTTTTTGAAACTGGAAAAACGAATTTAATTATTGGAAAAAGTGGTTCAGGAAAAACAGTTTTACTCAAATCGTTGCTTGGTATTCATACCCCTGAAGTAGGCACTATTTCTTTTGACGGCAGAATTTATTCCGAACTTGATGCAGATGAAAAACGAGAATTGAGAACTGAAATTGGCATGCTTTTTCAAGGTAGTGCTCTGTTTGATTCGATGACGGTTTCAGAAAATGTGGGTTTTCCGCTGAAAATGTTTACCAATGACGATAAACATAAAATTCAAGACCGTGTTGATTTTGTGCTAAATAGAGTGGCGCTTGTTGATGCACATCATAAACTACCTTCGGAAATTTCAGGCGGAATGCAAAAACGTGTCGCTATTGCACGTGCAATTGTGAATAATCCTAAATACCTTTTTTGTGACGAACCCAATTCTGGTTTAGACCCAAATACAGCAACTCTGATTGACAATCTTATCCATGAAATAACCGAAGAATACAACATTACAACCGTAATCAATACCCACGATATGAACTCTGTGATGGAAATTGGAGAGCATATTCTATTCTTAAAAAATGGCGTTAAAGCTTGGGAAGGTACAAAAGAACAAATTTTCCGAACCGATAATGAAGCTGTAGTTGACTTTGTGTATTCTTCAAATTTATTTAAAAAAGTTCGAGAAGCTTATTTAAAGGAATAAAAAAAAGTTCTATCTAAATAATTTCAGATAGAACCCTTTTTAAAATTTGTATGATCTTTTATATGAAATGAATATCAACTATTAAAGCTTATTTGCCAATGCTGTTATTCTTTTTATATCTTGCTCCTTACTTTTAGGGTAAATAAGTAGAATTCCCTCTTTGTCCACAATAATGTAATCTTGCAAACCATCAACAACAACAAGCTTGTTTGCATCAGTCCTGATGATGTTGCCCGAGGCATTTTCTAACACAACTTTTGCATTGATAACCCCGTTTTTATTTTCATCTTTGTCTAGTTTTTCGTGAAGTTGTCCCCAAGTTCCTAAATCGTTCCAATCGAAAGTAGCGGGAAGAACATACACATTTTTGGCACTTTCCATCACAGCGTAATCAATGGAAACATCTTCGGCCAGCGCATAATTTTCTTCGATAAAAGATTTTTCAGCATCCGTATTATAACTCTCTAAACCTTTAAGAAACAAAGTATTCATCGTTGGTTGGAACTTTTCGAAAGCCTCGGTAATTGCTTTGGCACTCCAAATAAAAATCCCTCCATTCCACAAGAAATTACCACTTGCTAAAAAGGATTTAGCTGTTTCATAATCTGGTTTTTCACGAAATTGTGAGACTTTTTTTATTGGATTGGTATCTGTTTTATCAAATTCAATATAACCAAAACCTGTATTTGGGTACGTCGGTTGAATTCCAAGTGTCATCAATGCATTTTCTTTGGAACAAAAATCAAAACATTGCTGCAAATTTTCTGCAAAAGTTGCTTCATCTTCTATCCAATGATCGCTTGGCGCCACAACCATAACTGCATCAGGATTTTGTTTTTGAATTTTTAACGCCGCATATAAAATACACGGAGCTGTGTTTCGCATTGCTGGTTCAAGCAATACTTGCTCTTGTTTTACCATTGGCAACTGCTCTAAAACTATAGAATTGTACTTCTCATTGGTCAAAATCAAAATATTCTCTACTGGAATTAATTTTGACAATCTACTGAAAGTTTTCTGGATCAAGGTATCACCAGCACCTAACATATCATGAAATTGTTTTGGAAATTCCGTTGTACTCACTGGCCAAAAACGGGAACCTACTCCACCGGCCATTAATATTGCGTAATAATTTTTGTTCATCGTATTTTAGTTTTAAGTTGATAATTTTAATGAATCGGTGGTAAATGTATCTAAAAAATTTAGCAAATTAAATTGTTCTATAAAAATTCTTAGGTTATTTAGCTCAAAATTGCTTTACTATATATTATTGTAGTCTCACGATTAGAATAGCTTAACCTTTGCTTAACATTGTATCGATTGTTAATGAATACTTTCGCATGATAACTTTTAATCAAAATGAAAAAAAACATTATTATTACAGTAGCGCTTGGTTTATTTTTAGCGCTGACATCTTGTACAAAGGACGACGCTCCTGAAACGGCTGCCTCATTAATTGGAAAATGGGAATTTTCGAAAGAAGGTGTCGCTAGTGGCGGTCAAGAGGTTCTTGTAGATTATGAACACTCAACTGGATGTCCCAAGGATTTTTCGACAATTACAGCCACAACAATAGTAGATACCTATTTTTATGGAAGCAATTGTGCACAAGATATTACGAACACAGCATATACAAGAAGTGGCAACATCATATCTGCAAAAGTAGACGGAGTGACTCAAACTGTCGAAATCAAAACACTTGATACCAATACTTTAAAAATATATGGAACTGATCCTGACTCCCCTCAATTAAAACAAGTAATTGTTTTTACTCGGGTTAAATAATAATGCACATGTAATATGAAGCAACATTAATTAATTTTAATGTTGCTTTTTATTTATTGGGCAACAACTCCACCTCAGCATTTGGATTAAAAAGATAAGTTCGCCCTGAACTTATCTCAACACATTCATATCTTTTGGTTCGTAATGCTCCTTTTTTGAAAATTTTTCCGTTGTGAATCCTAAAAATACTACCATAAGGAATTTCAAAGATATAATTTTTATCGTTTTCCTTATCAAATTGTTTCAATGCCAATGCCAAAGTGGTATCAGTGTCGCTACTAGCAGTAGGATTTTTGAAATGTCGTGCCAATAATGGCAACAATTGATTCGGGAAAATATCAGGTCGAATAAACGGAACCATCAATCTTTGAAAGGAATATTTCCATTCGTTTCCGTGAGGTTTAATGTCGCGCCCAAATTTTTCGAAAGCAACTAAATGCGAAATTTCGTGGACCAATGTAATCAAAAATCGGTATTTATTTAAGTTGGCATTGACGGTGATTTCGTGCTTTCCGTTCATCCCTTTTCGATAATCGCCATGACGGGTTACTCGTTCATTCACAATTTTTAGATGCACTTGATTGGCTACAATCAGTTCAAAAACTGGTTTTACGGCGTGTTCTGGGAGATATTTTGAAAGGGTTTCGCTCAAAGTTAGTTATGAGTTATGGGTTATGAGTTATAGGTTATGGGTTAAGAGCTAGAAGTAAACTTGTTTTAAGAAACTAGACGTTTAACAAATAACGTATAACTCTTAACTTTACTAGCTATGGATTCGTCGATGAAACTTGCAATACTTTTCCGTTGTAATATTTATTCCCGGTCAAGGAAAAATCAAAAATATAATTAGCCATATCTTTTGCTGAAATTGGTGCTTCATACCCTGGAAATGCTTCTTGCAACATTTCAGTTTGAACGGCTCCAAGTGCCAAAACATTAAACGAAATTCCTCTTTCTTTGTATTCTTCTGCCAATAATTCCGACAAGGTAATCACGGCTCCTTTGCTGGAACTATAAGCTGCCAAACCAGCAAATTTAAGACTTCCTTGAATTCCTCCCATCGAACTTATAGTAACTACGTGGCTTCCTTTTTGTAAAAACGGCAAGCAAATCCGAGTCAAATTGGCTACACCAAAAACATTCACTTTATAAATTTTTTCGAAATCTGTTTGTGAAGTTTCCGAAAAAGGTTTCAACAACAAACTTCCCGCATTGTGGATTACGATATCAACAGCTGCCCATGATTTAGAAAGAAAATTTTCAACTTGCTGCATTTCGTTTTCATCGGATAAATCGACAGAAAGGCAAGTTATATTTGGGTTTTCGATAAGGTCTTGAGGCGTTTTTCTGGAAATGGCTAATACATTATGTCCAGCATTGGCAAACTGCAAAGCCAATTCGTAACCAATTCCTCTGGAAGTTCCTGTAATGATGATGTTTTTACTCATTTGATTGGAGTATATTTAAAAAATTAGCTTCAAAAATGTGATTGTTTGTAAGGTGCTTTATCAAATAGTTTTTTCCTTTTTAGAGAAGAAAATATACCAAGTAGTTCTACTATTAGATTTATAAAAAAACATAAAAATCTCCATATTTTAAAAGGGAATTTGGAGATTTTTTGTGTGGTAATGCGTCAATATTTTCTTCGATGTAAAAGACTAATTTTTGAACATACGCAATTGCATTTTCTTCATAACTGAAATATTCTTTGCTAAAAAGTGTTGTAATTAATTCGTCAAAAAAATCTTGAACATAATTTGTATAATTAACGGCTACTTTTTCCAAGGTAATTTTTTAATAGTGTCAATCGCCCTTTCTAAAAACACTTCAGACGAAACTGAATTTTCCCATTCGGTATCAAAATCATCTTTTTCTTCTAAAACTCCAATTTGTTGAAGAAATGGTTCCAACTGTGAACCGTATTTTTGGAGATTTATCTTTACAAAAATTGGAGTTCCATTTGCATCATTCTCAAATTGAATGTCTTCAATAGCTGCCATAATATTTAATTTTACCAAATGTACTAAATATTTTTATTCAAAATGATTTGTCTTATTTTTTCAAAGCCAATTCATAACCAATTCCTCGCGATGTTCCTGTGATGATGATGTTTTTCATTTTGCTAAATTAAAAAAATTCCATCAAGTATAAACAAGATGGAATTTAATAGTTAACCTTTTATACTCTTAAAATATTTTTGATACACTTTAAACCCTTGGACAACGGCGAGCACCACAAAAAATAAGGGTATAACCACGGGAACAATATATTTTGAAAAAGAAAAAGTGTTTTGCGATAAAGTATTCAACAAAACGATAATGGCTAGCATTCCAAAAAAAGTACCCACTAAGGTGCCGAAAATATAATAAAATTTAATCTTTCCATCTAAAAAAATAGATTTGGCATTCACTAAATACAAATTCCAACCCATCCAAAAAGGGATTTGAATAAAATTCAATCCACACAAAACCAAACCAATTAGAAAAGG
>CAMCTL010000114.1 GCA_945878515.1 Flavobacterium psychrophilum
GAAGATCTCATCGGTATTGCTGAGTTCTTTGATAATGATGATATTGTTGCGAAAATGAAAAAGATAGTACCAGAATTTATTAGTATGAATTCTACTTTTGAAGTTTTAGACAAGTAGTTTTTTTGGAGTACAATTTATTCACAGCCATATAAACTTCAATGACTAGACAATTTTGAAAAATTGATTGTTGTTAATAATTTCTATCAATGGTTTCGTGTCTTTAATAATGATTTTTTTTTCAAAAGCAGCAATGTGATTGTCGTGGTGTACATCTGAACCAACAAAATTGTACAATCCATTTTTTAATAAAAAATCCGCAATTCTTGCGATTCCTGCGCCGTAATATCCTACTACAGAAAGTAAATTCAATTGGAAAAGACAACCTGAATTGATTAATTTCTTATATTCGTCTAAATTGTTGTGATAAAATGTGTAGCGTTCAGGATGCGCTAAAATTGGTATATAGCCAGCAACTTGTAATTCAAATATGATTGAATACAATTGAATTGGTGGATTTAAATAAGACATCTCTACTAAAACATAATTGTCTTTCAGTGTCAATAATTCGCCAGATTGAAAAAGTTTTACAAAATATTCATCCATCATATATTCGGCCGCTGCACGAACAGGAATTGAAATATTATTTTGCTCTAAATTTTTATGAAATACTTCCTCTTTGGATTTGATACTTTGGAAATCATTATCATAAAAATATTGGATCACATGTGGTGTAGTTACAAATTGTTTAGTGCCAAATCCTTGAAGGGCTTTAATTAATCGTAAACTATCGTCTAAATTTTTAGCACCATCATCAATTGCAGGCAAAAGGTGTGAATGAATGTCAATATAATTATCAGGAATTAAATCCTTCAGTATAGGTTTTGATTTAAATAATGTCAGCATTGGACAAAGATATAAAATTGTTGTTTATTACCAATTAAGTAAGCTTGGTTTTCTATTTTCCTCTTCATTTTTAGCTATTTTTAGCCTATTGGTTGTCGATTATTTAGAAAAAAACAATTTTTTATCCTTTATTTGTCGAGTTTTAAATTATTATATTTGCGTCCACTATAATCCAAAATCTATTAACATTACCGGATTTATTGTTTTTATATTTATCCCTTTTGATTGCAGCTGAAAATACAAATGAGTACTAACGAAAATATAGAATCCAATTGGCTGTTTGAAATAACACCCAAAAATAGTTTTTTCTCACTTAATCTTAGAGAAATATGGCAGTACCGCGATTTGCTTATGCTCTTTGTAAAACGAGATGTGGTAACAGTTTATAAGCAAACAATATTAGGACCATTATGGTATCTAATACAGCCTTTATTTACTTCAATTACATTCACAATTATTTTCAATACTGTAGCTGGAATTGAAACAGGTGCAACACCTCCCTTTTTGTTTAATCTTGCTGGAATAACTGTATGGAATTATTTTACCTCCTGTCTAACAGATACATCGGATACTTTCAAAAAGAATGCTGCTATTTTTGGTAAGGTATATTTTCCCCGTGTCATTATGCCAATTTCTATTGTAGTCTCAAATTTGCTTAAATTTGGTATTCAGTTCCTAATATTCATTGGTTTTTATATTTATTATTTTTTTCAAGGTGCTGGAATGGTGTTGAATGGTTCGATACTATTTTTTCCTTTGCTCATAGCCTTAATGGGTATTTTGGGTTTAGGTTTAGGAATGATTATCTCTTCTCTAGTAACAAAGTACAGGGACTTTACATATCTTATTGGGTTTGGAGTTCAGTTGCTTATGTATCTCTCGGCAGTTATGTATCCAATGTCATTAATCAAAAGTAAAATGCCTGATTATGCCTGGTTTGTTCAGTATAATCCTTTGGCATATATAATTGAAACAGCTAGATATATGCTCTTGAACACAGGACAAATTTCAACATTAGGTTTGGTTTATACTTTTGTCGTTACCATTTTTGTTTTTTTTGTTGGACTTTTGGTTTTTAACAAGACCGAGAAAAGTTTTATTGATACGGTTTAAATTCAAAATAAATTTAAACTGTAAACAACTTCTAACCTCTAACTTCTACCTTCTAACCTTGAAAGACATAATTTTAAAAGCCGAAAACATCTCAAAACAATACCGCCTTGGACAAGTTGGCACTGGTACACTTAGTCATGACTTGAACCGCTGGTGGCATCAGGTGCGCGGGAAAGAGAATCCGTATTTAAAAATTGGCGATACCAATGACCGCAGTACTAAAGGAGAAAGCGATTATGTTTGGGCATTGCAGGACATCAATTTTGAAGTAGAACGAGGAGAAGTTTTAGGCATCATTGGCAAAAACGGAGCAGGGAAATCTACTTTACTCAAAATACTATCAAAGGTTACCTCGCCAACAACTGGAAGTATAAAATCTCGAGGTCGGATAGCGTCTTTGCTAGAGGTAGGAACAGGTTTTAATCCCGAGTTAACAGGAAAAGAAAACATCTATTTGAACGGAGCTATTTTGGGAATGACCAAAAAAGAAATAGCTTCAAAGCTTGATGAAATTGTTGAATTTTCAGGTTGTGAACGTTATATCGATACTCCCGTAAAGCGCTACAGTAGCGGAATGACTGTAAGATTGGCTTTTGCTGTAGCAGCTTTTCTTGAACCAGAAATTTTGGTCGTAGATGAGGTACTCGCTGTTGGCGATGCCGAATTCCAGAAAAAAGCAATTGGCAAGATGCAGGATATCTCTCGCGAAGGTGGAAGGACGGTGTTGTTTGTTAGTCATAACATGGCGGCTGTGAAGCAATTATGTACTAGGTTGCTTGTTATGCAAAATGGAGGTGTATATTTTGAAGGAGATGTAGACGAAGGTATTTCGTTGTATTTAAATGCTGAAAATGATAAATTTGATGATAATTTCATACATGATTTCATAAAGAATCAAAGTGATGATTTTTTTGTTTTGAAAAAAGTTTCTCTAAATCAAGATTCCGCTTCTGAAAGTAATTTTTATACAAGAAAAGAGATTGTTATTGACATAGAATATGCTATTAAAAAAGAAATTCTCGGATTAAGAATTGGTTTTGATTTGGTCGATTTAAGCAGTGGTATCGTAATTTTTAGGTCATTTCATGATGATGTTGAAAACAATGTAAATGCTTTAAAAGAGGGTAATTATTTTTTACAAACCTCAATACCAAAAAATTTTTTAAAGGAAGGTTTATTCGGGATTAAATTTGCAATAGGTATTCACAATGTTAGATGGATTGTTTTTGATGATAATTTAATGTTGCGATTTAATATAACTAATGTTGATGGTTTGAATAGTGCTTTTACGGATTCAAGACCTGGTTTGATTATGCCTCAATTAGCATGGAAATATGTAGAAAATTAAACAAATAAAAATGAATAAAGATTTTTTCAAAAGACCCTTATATTATACTGCTGGTAAAATTTCCAAAATAATGAGAGATTTTCAAAACCATCAAAACAACAAACTAATTAAAGCGGGGAATAAAGCATGGAATAAATTATTTAAAGAAAATGAATTTATTGAATTTAATTTAGCAAGTGGAGTCAAAATTAATTTATATAAAGATAGTGTTTTGTCCCGATCAATTTATAAAGGATTCGAAAAAGAAGAAACGGATTATTTAACTTCAATCTTACATGAAGGAGATATATTTATTGATATTGGAGCAAATATTGGTTTGTTTTCCCTGATGGCTTCAAAAGCTGTCGGCAGTAAAGGATTAGTTATTAGTTTTGAACCCACTCCAAATACTTTTTCCCGGCTAAGTGAGAATGTAAAACTAAACGATTTTAAAAATATAAATGTTAGAAATATAGGTCTTTCTAATGTTAAGGATGAGTTGACTTTTTATATATCTAAAAACGGTTACGATGCATGGAATTCCTTTGCGCCTAGCCAAGATAATAAACTAGAAATTGCTATAAAAGTTCCTGTTTCAACTTTAGATATTGAATTAATTAATGTTGAAAAATCGAAAATAAAATTAGTGAAAATTGATGTTGAAGGTTGGGAAAAATTTGTTTTAAATGGAGGTAGAGATTTTCTTCTAAATTTTAATCCTATTGTTATGATAGAATTTACTGAGGAAAATACCTTTAATGCAGGCTATCCGGTCCATGATATTTACAAAATAATGCAAGATTTTGGTTTTAAATGGTATAGGCTCAATGATGGAAAATTAATCCCAGAAGTTCAAAAAATGCGGTATCCATACGATAATTTAATTGCTATGAAGTAAACCTAAAATTCATTTCTAGCTAATATTTAGTATTTAAGTATTTGTAAATCTAAAATTTTAGCGATTTAATTAAAATTAATTCTAATTTCACAAAAAACGGTAGTAGTACTATCAGTTAGATATAGGTAGTCAAAACAATTTCCGAATTTTAAAGTTTTAATAAGTAACCAGTAAATGCCTAAAATATCTATTGTCACAATCAACTTTAACAATCTAGAAGGATTAAAAAAAACTGTCGAGAGTATTGTTAACCAAAAGAACATTGATTTTGAGTATATTATTATAGATGGTGGATCGACAGATGGTAGCTACACTTATCTAGAAAGTCAAAGTAGTAAAATAGATTATTGGGTCAGCGAATCTGACAAAGGCATTTATAATGCAATGAATAAAGGCATAAAAGTTGCCAATGGTGAATATTTACTTTTCATAAATAGTGGAGATATACTTGTCGATGACGAAAATATTCTGAACATTTGCGAGGAAAAGTTAGAAGGAGATATTGTAGCTTTTGATTGTTTTTTAGAAAGAAACAACAAGATTGTTGGTAAGAGAACGCATATAGAAAATCCAACTTTATTTTATGTTTATAAAAGGGGACTGAAACATCAAAGTACATTTATTAAAAGGACGCTTTTTGAAAATATTGGTATTTATAATGAGAACTATAAAATAGCTAGCGACTATGAATTTTGGATTCGCTGTTTTCTTGCACCCAACATAACTTCCAAGGGATTTCCTGTTGCATTGTCAGTTTATAAATTGGGTGGATTATCTGAAGTTGTCGGATGGTCAAAAGAATTTAATCAAATAGAGCAAGAATTATTGCCACATTTGATCGAAGATTTTCGGCAATTTGAAAAATTATTGCCTTATCAGAATTCAAGAATTTTAACAATGATAATTAAATTTCAAAAATTGATTAGAAAGATAATTTCCTAAATTGCATTTTTTTATTACAATTCCGAATGACTAAATTACAAAAAATATTTTTATGTTTTGGCACACGTCCTGAAGCCATAAAAATGGCACCATTGTATCATGAACTAAAAAAGAGCAATTTTGAGGTAAAAGTATGCGTGACAGCGCAACACCGACAAATGTTAGATCAAGTCTTGGATTTTTTTGAGATTATTCCACAGTATGACCTCGATTTGATGCAACCCAATCAAACCTTAAATTCATTGAGTGCCAAAATTCTTTCTAAGATAGACGAAGTCTTGAAGGTAGAAAAACCCGACTTGGTTTTGGTGCATGGTGATACGACAACGTCATCGATGGTAGCCTTAGCAGCTTTTCATTTGGGTATAAAAGTAGGACATATAGAAGCTGGATTACGCACCTATAACAAACAAGCGCCATTTCCAGAAGAAATCAATAGGCAAATTACTAGTAGAATTGCAGATATTCATTTTACACCGACGAAACAGGCAACACAAAATTTGCTAAACGAGGGAATCTCTCAAAAAGATATTGCACAAACAGGAAATTCGGTAATTGATGCATTATTTTGGACGATAAATAAAATTAAAAAAAAGAACTATTTTCATCTTGAGATTGAAGAATTAAAGAAAATTATTCCAACTAACAAAAAAATAATCTTAGTCACAGGACATCGTAGAGAGAACTTTGGACAAGGAATGAAGAACCTTTGCGATGCACTTTTAAAGATTGCAGAACGAGAAGATGTGGCTATAATATATCCAGTGCATTTGAATCCTAATGTGAAAGATATCGTCCATGAATTGTTGCTGCATAAAAAAAATATTCAATTAATCACTCCAGTTTCCTATCCAGCATTTGTTTGGTTAATGAAACGGTCTTTTTTGATTGTGTCTGATTCTGGAGGTATTCAAGAAGAAGCTCCATCGCTAGGAAAACCAGTATTAGTAACCCGAACTGTTTCTGAAAGACCCGAAGGTGTTACAGCTGGTTTCTCCACTTTAGTAGGAACCGATCCAACTAAAATCATCAACACAATTCAAGAAATTTTGGATAATTTTACCAGTTTTAAAAATCCTGTTAATCCTTATGGAAACGGTACTGCATCCCAGCAAATTGTAGATTATTTATTAAAACACTACTAAAATGAAAATACTTGTAGTAGCCGAATCTATAAATATGGAAGACAGCAGTGGCTCTAAAGCCAATGTGGCATTAATAAATAATTTAGTTTCGGTTGGTTTTGAGGTTGTAGTATATCATTATACGCTTAAAAATATTCAATTGCGGGGAGTTACTTGTGTAGCAATTCCGGAAATAAAATACAGTATATTGTATATTTTAAGTCGATCCCAACGGTTGCTTAGACGTCATTTGAATATTAATATCTCTTCCTTTTTACAAAAAATTTTCGGCTTTTCATTTACTTTTTTTAACGATATAAACGGTATTAAAAAAGCCTTGACGGAAAGCCAATTTCAACCTGATTTGGTACTTACTTTGAGTAAAGGATCAAGCTTTAGGCCTCATTATGCGGTTTTAAAGCTTCCAAAACTGCATTCTAAGTGGATGGCTTATGTCCACGATCCCTATCCTTTTCATTATTATCCAAGACCTTACACTTGGGTTGAATCGAATTACAAGCAACAAGAGAAATTCTTTCAACAAGTCGCCGACAAAGCAAAGTACAGCGCTTTCCCGAGTCAATTATTAATGGAATGGATGTCAAGTTTTTTTCCTAATTTTTCAAAAACTGGAGTGGTAATTCCGCACCAAAACGCAAAATATAATTTTCAGAATTCAGCTGATAGTGCTAATTTTCCAAATTATTTCGATGTAACAAAGTTTAATTTGTTGCACGCTGGAAATATGATGAAACAACGCTCTCCCAAAGGATTGTTGGAAGGTTTTAAATTGTTTTTGAAAAAAAATCCCGAAGCCAAAAAAGAAGCTAAATTAATTCTTTTGGGACCAGCTTCTTGTCATAAAGACCTTTTGGAAGAGTTTCAAACCAACACTCCGGAGTTATATGTTTTTAATGGTAAGGTAGCGTTCGATGAGGTGTATCACCTTCAAAATAATGCTGCTGTAAATATTATTTTGGAATCTAAATCTGAAATTAGCCCCTTTCTTCCGGCTAAATTTCCGCATTGTGTAGAAGCAAATGCAGCTATTATTTCCTTAGCACCATATTATAGTGAAATTAGAAGACTGTTGGGTCATGAATATCCATATTGGACAGAAGTAGATTCTGTAGAAAAAATTGCTTTAATAATTGAAGAACTATATTATTTATGGAAGCAAAATCCTGATAATTTGCAATTAAATAGAAGTGATTTAGTAGCATATCTATCTGCAGATTATTTAAAGAAGATTTTGCTTAGTTTGGAAAATAATTACTAATGTCAAATACTACCTTCTCGATACTAATTACAACTCGAAATCGGTTGGGCGATTTGATATTTACGTTAAAAAAAATAAGTTCCTTGTTAGACCAGGAAAACGTACAATGTGTAGTTTTTGACGACGGATCGGACGACGGTACTTATGAATATGTAAAAGAAAACTTTCCAAATATCCATGTTCAACAAAATAAAATTTCAAAAGGATATATTTTTTGTAGAAATAAGATGTTGAACGAAACAAAAGCTGATTTCTCTATTTCATTAGACGATGATGCACATTTTGTAACTGAAAATCCATTAGAGTTAATACAAAACCATTTCGAGCAAAATCAAAATTGTGGTTTGATTGCCATGCGCATTTATTGGGGATTGGAGGAGCCAAACGCAATATTTTCAAATCAAAAAAATCAACAAGTACGGGGTTTTGTTGGCTGCGCACATGTTTGGAGAATGAAAACTTGGCGCGATATTCCCAATTACCCAGAATGGTTTGTTTTTTATGGCGAAGAAGATTTTGCGGCGTTCCAAATGTTTAAAAAACAATGGGAAATTCATTATCTTCCAACCATTTTAGTCAATCACAGAGTTAATTTAAAAGCCAGAAAAAATAATTCAGACTATACCATTCGATTGAGAAGATCTTTACGATCAGGTTGGTATTCATTATTTTTGTTTTATCCTATGAGCGTTCTTCCAAAAGAAATCTTGTATTCACTGTGGATACAATTGAAAAAAAAAGTATTTAAAGGTGACTTTAAAACTTTAAAAGCCATTGTTTTAGCATTGATGGATTTGGGCTGGAATATGCCGTTGCTAATAAAAAACAGCAATCGTTTAACATCAAGCGAATATGATTCTTATCGAAATCTTCCAGAAGCTAAAATATACTGGAAACCAGAATTAAAAAGAATAAAGAATGAAAAATTATAAAAATTTAGAACGAGGACAATGGACCGAACTTAAATTGAGTGAAGTAATTAATTTGTTACCTAATAAAGTGCTTAGTGACATTGGTGCTGGATTTGGTTTGTTTAGACCTGTGGCAGAGAAATTTAATTTGCAATGGCAGCCTTTTGATTATTTTAAAAAAATTGAAGAATCTACAATATGGGATCTCAATAACCCCGCTCCAGTCTCTAGTCAAAAACCGGGTTTTGTTGTTTTTATGGAAGTATTAGAGCATTTGTCTAATCCGGAACTAGGCATCAGAAATATTTCAGATCATATTGCAGATGGTGGTTATATGGCATTGACAACGCCTAATCCGCTCAGTGCTAAAAGCAAGTTTGCACTTTTGTTTAAAAATAAGATGTATGCATTTCAACCAAAACATTTGATTGAGCATCATGTATATGTTCCTTTACCGCATATAGTAAAATTTCATCTCGAAAATAACGGATTTGAAATTATAGAAATTGCAACAATTGGCAAACCGTTTTCACCTAAATTCAGATTCCATTTTAATTATTTAAAAGATTTGGTTTATTATTTGTCTTTACAAATTTTGGTTCTATTTAATCCTGAGTCGAAAGGGCACACTCAAGCTTTTTTTGTAAAAAAAACAATTAAATAATTTTATGAACAGTGCAAAATGTAAATGTAATTTTCAATTTGCACTATTTTAGATTTTTTTTAATTTAAAATGTTTACATATAAGTACATCGTAATTATTCTTAATGTGCTTTTTTTTCAAGCAGAATTCACTAACAGTAAATGACTAAAAAAGAGTTTTAAATGCTTTTTTTTATAGTTTTAACATAAATTGAAAATACAATGAACAATGTGCACAATTTTGTCCAAAAAATTATTGAAGATATAGTAAAACAATATCTTAGAATATTCCCTTTTGTTGCAGGTTATCAGAGTTTTTAAATATTCAATTTTAGATAAAGAAAATTATGAAAGACACACAAAAATCAAATCCTTATATTATTGCCGAAATCGGTCAAGCACATGAAGGTAGTCTCGGTATTTTACATTCGTATATTGATGCTTTATCACAAACAGGCGTTGATGCGGTAAAGTTTCAAATGCATATCGCTGAAGCGGAAAGTAGCATGCACGAACCTTTTCGAGTACAATTTTCATTAGAAGATAAAACCCGATATGATTATTGGAAACGAATGGGATTTTCTTTGGAGCAATGGAAGAAAATTAAGGAGCATTGTGACGAGGTTGGGTTGGATTTTATTTGTTCTCCCTTTTCTAATTTGGCAGTCGATTGGTTAGAAGAAATTGGGGTCGAACAGTATAAAATAGGTTCAGGTGAAGTGAACAATTTTTTAATTTTAGAAAAAATTGCTCAAACCAGAAAGCCCGTTATACTATCGTCGGGCATGAGTTCGTTCGAAGAATTAGATCAAACGGTGGCTTTTTTAAAACAAAGAAATGTAGATTTTTCTATCCTGCAATGCACCACGGCTTATCCAACGCAGCCCGAACAATATGGTTTGAATGTAATTCAAGAATTAAAACTAAGATACAAGGTTGCTGTAGGTTTTTCGGATCATTCTGCTAAAATCGAGACTTGTATTGCTGCCACAGCTTTAGGAGCTAGTATTTTGGAATTTCATGTGGTGTTCGATCGACAACAATTTGGACCCGATTCAAAATCGTCATTAACTATTGCAGAAACCAAGGAACTAGTTCTTGCAGTTCGAAATATTGCTAGTGCATTATCAAATCCTATTGATAAATGCAACAACGATAAACTCTCAGCGCTAAAGCAAATTTTCGAAAAATCGTTGGCTGTCAACAAAGATTTACCCAAAAACCACATCCTTACTTTTAACGATTTAGAGGCTAAAAAACCCAAAGGTTTCGGTATCGAAGCCATGAGATTTAAAGAGATTATTGGAAAATCTTTGAACAAAGATTTAAAACAATGGGATTTTTTAAATAAAGAGGATTTATCAACATAGTGCTCATCTTTGTCAAAGTTCAAAACGTTGACAAAGATTTGTGCGCCATTATACGAACCATCCGTACAGTTGTAGGAACCATTCAGGAAGTTCCCCGAGCCATTCAGGAAGTTCCCCGAGTCGTTCAGGAAGTTCCCCGAGCCATTCAGGAAGTTCCCCGAGTCATTCAGGAAGTTCCCCGAGTCGTTCAGGAAGTTCCCCGAGTCGTTCAGGAAGTTCCCTGAGTCATTCAGGAAGTTCCCTCACACCAAGAGGAAACTTCCTCACACCGAGAGGAAGTTTCCCCACACCGAGAGGAAGTTGGCGGAATTGCTCCGAAAACGCAGTAAAATGCGCAGGATGTTCTATTTTAGTAGGCTTGAGCACCAGCAGTAGCATTGCAACTTTTTTCAAATAAATTACAGTAGTTTTCAATACAGTACCTGTTTTTTTGGTTCATTAGGTACCTATTTTCAATCAAAACAGGGGCAAATACAATCATTTACTTTTTTTTAATTACTTTTAGCCCCACAAAATTAACAACAATGCCTCCAAGAAAAATAGCGGTAGTTATAACAGCCCGTCCTTCTTACAGTCGAGTAAAAACAGTTTTAACCGCCATTCAAATTCATCCTGATTTAGAATTGCAATTGGTTGTGGCCGCTTCGGCTTTGTTAGATCGGTATGGATCCGCTGTAAATTATATTGAAAAAGATGGTTTTGCCATCGCTGCCAAAGTATTTAATGTTTTAGAAGGAGAAAATCTTACTGCTGCTGCCAAAACTACCGGGATTGGGATTTTGGAATTATCAACAGTTTTTGATAATTTGAGACCGGATATTGTTGTAACTGTTGCTGATCGATATGAAACTATGGCCACCGCAATTGCCGCTTCCTATATGAATATCCCTTTGGCTCACATTCAAGGCGGGGAAGTAACGGGTAATATTGACGAAAAAGTACGTCACGCCATTACAAAGTTAGCCGATTATCATTTTGTAGCTTCGGAAAGTGCTAAAGAAAGGGTTATCAAATTAGGAGAAGATCC